>JAOZQY010000040.1 GCA_029931975.1 Bacteroidales bacterium
CAATGGGAACGGCGATGGCCAGTATTGAAGGAAGAAGCATCTCTTTCTGAGCACCCTTGGTGGAAATCTCCACACACTTGGCATATTCAGGAGTAGCTTTACCTTCCATGATACCGGGAATGTCACGAAACTGCCTGCGCACCTCATCCACCATTGCACCAGCTGCACGACCCACAGCCTTCATGGTCATGGCGCAGAATACAAATGCCATCATAGCACCCAGGAAGATCCCCCCCAGAACAATGGGATTAAAGATAGAAAGGTCATATGCAGATACAAAATCGTGGATAGTTGCATTGCTCAGCTGAACGACATTCAACCCGTCAGCAGCTGCAGGAGCATGATCTGTATAAAAAAGCGTGTCACCTACCTGCTCGAATCCATCGACCGCCTTATCTGCCAGTCTGCCGAGCCAGAGCCTTACCTCTTCCATATAGGCAGCCAGAAGTGCAAGGGCGGTCAGAGCAGCCGAACCAATGGCAAAACCTTTACCGGTGGCTGCAGTAGTGTTTCCAAGCATATCCAGGGCGTCGGTGCGTTCGCGAACTTCCGGGGGAAGCTCAGCCATTTCAGCATTACCACCTGCGTTATCAGCAATGGGCCCGAATGCATCAGTGGCCAGGGTAATTCCCAGTGTGGAAAGCATACCCACAGCGGCAAAACCAATTCCGTAAACACCTTTTGAGAACTCAACAAATCCACCTGAGAATCCAAAGGCGCCGATGATCGCAATAACGATGGTTACCACGGGAATCCATGTAGAGTACATCCCCACTGCCATACCCTCAATAATGGTGGTTGCGTGGCCCTGTTGTGTTGCTGAAGCAATACCCTTGGTGGCTTTATACTCATCCGAGGTGAAAAGCTCTGTTCCCTGTCCGATGATCACACCGGCAGTCAAACCCGCAACCACGGCACCAAAAATACCCCAGCTTACCCAGCCCAGTGAAGCCATTACTGCCATGGCAGCAAGAATCAATACTGAACTGCCTCCTGTACCAAGCAACAAAGCGTTGAGCAGGTTCTTCTGGGTAGCCGAATCCTTGGCACGTACCATAAAAATACCAATTATGGAAAGAACAATTCCGATGGCGGCAACGATCATAGGAGCCACAACGGCCATTCCCTGCTCAGCACCCGTGAGTCCGGGTAAGGCAGCTCCAAGTGCAGCAGTAGCCAGGATTGAACCCGCATAGGATTCATAAAGGTCAGCACCCATACCGGCCACATCACCCACGTTGTCGCCAACGTTATCGGCAATAGTAGCAGGGTTACGAGGATCGTCCTCAGGTATACCGGCTTCCACTTTACCTACCAGGTCAGCACCCACATCGGCAGCCTTGGTAAATATTCCTCCACCCACACGGGCAAAGAGCGCCTGTGTAGATGCACCCATCCCAAAAGTAAGCATCACAGCGGTGATTTCAATAAGCTTCTCATGCTCGGTAGTTCCTCCATGAACGAAGGTCAGACCCAGCCAGTGAAGTCCGTGCTCCATATGCTCGGGGCTGAAGACAAATTTATTCAGGACCCAGAACCAGCCGGTAATATCCAGCAGGCCGAATCCTACAACAACCAATCCCATCACAGCACCACTACGCAAAGCTACCTGTAGTCCCTTGTTCAGGGACTGGGAAGCGCCCTGTGCGGTTCTTGCAGAGGCAAATGTTGCCGTTTTCATTCCCAATAATCCACAAAGACCGGAAAAGAAACCACCTGTTAGAAAGGCAACCGGAACGAAAGGATTCTGAACACCCAAATATGCCAGGATGATCAAAATAATTAGCAATACTCCGAATACCATACCCACAACTCTGTACTGGCGCTTCAGGTAAGCCATGGCACCTTCACGTACATATTGTGCAATCTCCTTCATCCGGTCGGTTCCCTCTGAATTCTTCATCATATTCTTGAAGAAGTACCATGCAAAAACCAGTGCTACCACAGCAGCCAACGGAAGCAACCAGAATAGTGTAAAAATATTAGTCATAACTCTAATCTTTAAGTGTTTAGTTTGAAAGAAAAAGCAAAGATATGCAAATTGCTTTTAGAATGACATTAAATTAAAATGGTTGACATTAAATTGACAATGATTGTAAATGGGTTTATATTTGTGTACATGCTAAATACAAGAATATGAAAAGAAATATAAATTTCCTGGCTACCCTGATATTTGGCATATTTACCTCAGTACAACTCTCTGCTCAGTGTACTCCCGATCCGGCATGTGTGGATACCGGTGAACCAGGAGAATATTGTCCGCAGAATTTCCCTGCGATCATTTTAGATGTGGCTTATGACGAGGTAATTACATTTATTCTCGCCCTGGAATTTGAGCACAATGGAACGAGCTATACCCTCGATAGTCTGGCCGTTGATTCAATCGAAAATGTGCCTCCCGGGATGACATACAGTTCCAGTTCAACCGGGTATGTGCCTGGGGAGGCTTATTGTTCCCAGCTTGCGGGTACCCCCACACTGGCCGGAGAATATGCCATTCGGTTCTATCTGTCACCCTATATAGACCTGGGATCGGGACCTGAATTGCTAGGATCATTCCTGGATGATACATCTGTTGTTGTTACTGTTTATGATCCCTCAGGACTGGATCCCAACCTGGTGGATGAGTTCCAGGTGCTGCCTGTTGTACCAAATCCCTTCACAGAAATCACACAACTGAGCTTTTATACCCCCTTTGATGACCATGTTCAGCTTCAGGTTTACAATATCCTGGGAGAAAAGATGCATGAAGAGAAGAAAGGTGCAACTCCCGGCGAACACCAGTTTAAATTTAGTGGAAATACCTTGCTTCCGGGCACGTACTTCTACAGGGTCAGAAACAGTCATAAAATCTATACTGGTAAGTTTATCAAGACGAAATAATTAACTTTTAGCAACAAGTTCTCAAATGAAGAAGAAAGCAAGGAGCCTGTTCATTCCAATCCTGCTCATGGTCACCGGAGGAATCCTTTCTGCCCAATGTGTTCCTGACACAGCAAATTGCGTTGACACCGGGGATCCCGGGCAGTTCTGTCCCTTAAATCTTCCCAAGGCCGGGCTAAATGTACTCTACGATGAAGTAGTTACCGTTATTCCACCAGGCTCCTATGAGATTTTAGAAACCGTATTAACTATTCTGTACATTGAGATAGATTCGGTTAAAAACATCCCGCCGGGAATTTCATATTTCCCCAATGCTGAAGTGTTATATCCGGATACTGCCTATTGCATTCAACTTACAGGCACACCCACCCAGACTGGTGAATATCCGCTGAGAATTTATATTTCAGCCACAGTTGATGTTTTGGGAAACCCTACCAGGGCGCAGGTGGTGGATACTACTTCCATCGTTGTTACGGTAGTTGAAGTTCTCGGTGTCAACCCAAACCAAGCTACAGCATTCCAGGTATTCCAGAATGCACCAAACCCATTTTCAGATCTGACCCACCTGGCTTACTTTACTCCACGTGAGGACAGGATCGTTTTGAAAGTATACAACCTTCTAGGTGTTCTGATACACCAGGAATCGAAAATTGTTCCCATGGGAGAACACTATTTTGAATTCGATGGAAGTGGATTACAGTCCGGCACCTATTTCTACAAGGCCGAAAGCAGTAAGGCCTACTTTACCGGTAAACTCATAAAATCCAGGTAGGCGTACTTCCGCCTCAAAGGTCCAGGTGCAACTGAAGGGTGATGTTACGCGGTGGACCAATATCCCCGGGCCGTCCCAGGTATTCCACATTAAATGAATTCCTTAGAATGGCGCTGACCCTGAGCATCTCTGTGATATTCCATCCCAGCCTGAAATCCAGCAGTGAATACGCAGTGGTATGTTCCTCCCAGTAATCAGGAAAGCCAGGCAGAAGCATGTTACCTACCAGCGGATCAAGGAAGGCTTCATCCACATTGACCATTTTGGAATTGTACTGGAAATTGATGCCTGCGAAGATTTTCCAAATGCCTAATTGAAGATCTCCCTTTATTAAATGTCGCCGCCGGTACTTCAGGACAGAATCCGGAAATAACGGGTCCACAGGATTCATAAGGGTATATCCACCAGAAAGCGAGAGTTCCAGTGCACCAGCTGTCCCTTCAGCAGAAAGTTTTGTATCCACTCCATTGATCCGGGCCCTTCCTATGTTCAGGGCCTTGAAGCCCACATCATCAAAGCTTGGAATATCGTTTGGATCAGGGGGATACACCCCAAAGGTGAACTCAATCATATCCTCATACTCCGTCCAGAACAGGGCCAGATCGGCATATCCACGCCAGGTCCCCCGCTCCATACCCTGCTGCACACCCAGTTCGGCCGACCAGCCATGTTCCGGCTCCAGTTCGGGATTTGGAAAGATCTTCAATCCTCCAATATTTGTTTGAGTAAACTTCTCTGCCACTGAAGGAAAGCGAAAGCCCTGTCCCAGTGAAGCCCTCAAAAATGTGACTTCTCCTGCCTGGTAATTAATACCTGCTCTCAGCACGGGGACAGAATAATACAGTTCTCCGTTGAGGGCATTCAATTCCCACCTGACGCCTGAAGAGATTTTTAATCTCTTAAAAACACTTGCATCCAACTGAGAGAAAACAGCTGTGTTAGATCCTTTGTGATTTTCATAAAGATTGGAAATCACGGTATTCCTTGAAAAAGAAACTCCGCTGGTCCATCGGGTCCGGGAGCGGAATCTTTTTAAATAGCGGTATTCAGCATACCAAAGCTTTGACGAACTACTCTGATCACTTTTCTCAGTTTCATTCCCCACACTGTATAACCTGGATCTCAGGGAATGCTTATCTCCTCCCCGGGTGGAATACTCCACAAAGGGGTCAATATTAAACCGATGCCCTGTCAGCGGACTCATGGATTCGGGATTCTGCCTGTAGGCACCGGAGTCTGCATCCTGCCAGAGCAGAAAATCAGACTGATCTACATACATGGCACTTGTGGACAATCCCAGGCTAAGCCCCTGAACCTTTTCAGACCGATACCTGAGTCCCACATTCCCCCTGAGCCTGTTTTCGTATTCCCCTTCCCGGTAGCCTTCATTTTTAAAATAGTTTCCTCCCATCGAAATATCCAGGTTCCCCGCCTTTCGCAAATGAGAGAACGATCCACCGGCAAACAGTGGCTGGCGATCCCACCAGATCAGTTCCCCACGTTCCGGATTCATAAATGCACCACCAAATAAGGTAATCTCTGTGGCCGGTTCACTACCCGGAATTCGTGTTCTTAGATTGATAACACCATTCAAAGCTGAAGAACCATACAAAACAGAGGAGGCCCCTTTAATCACCTCCATCTGTCCCAGATTCTCCACCGGCAGATAGTTCCATTTAATATCACCTGCATCCGCTGAGATCATTGGAAGATCATCCACCAGCATCAGCACCCTGCTGCCTGCTCCATAACTAAATCCACTTCCTCCCCGGATGCTGGGCTGTCCGTCCAGGATACTGATACCGGGTGTCCTCTCAAGGATCATATCCAGCGATACAATATTTTGATTTGAGAGCTGATGCGCCTTGATCACCTCCATGGAGACAGTGACTTCTGATAGCTTCTGCTCATATTTCCCCGCACTGATCACCACCTCATCCAGCATCTTGCTACTAACTTTCATCAGGATCTCCAGATGAATACTTTCACCTTCCTTCAGGGTGATCTCCCTCTGCAGATCCACAAAGCCCACATACGTGAGTTCCAGCAGGTGTGTACCTGCATCGAGACTAAGAGAGAACTCCCCCTTAAGATCGGTACTTGTTCCGGAATGCCTGTCGACACTGATATTCGCTGCAATCAAAGGCTCCCCCGATGCAGCATTGCTAACCCTGCCGGAGACAGTTCCGTTTTCCTGGCCCAGGACAAGCTTACCCGGGAGACACACCAGGATAAAAATGAACCACGTAATTCGTCTGGTGCTAAAATGCAAGATTCGATCAATTTACTATATTTACGCGATAAATTTACCCTATTTTATCTAAATCGACCATTATGCTACTTCACCAACAGTTTGTCAGAAATGCCAAGAGGCTCAGCAAAAAAATGGCCATCAAGGACAAAACAACCAAGAGTAATGTTACTTATGGCAGGGCCCTGATCGGAGCCCTGATTCTTGCAAAGAAATTCGAACAATACGACAAAGGATATATTGGCATCATGATCCCCACTTCGGCCGGTTGTGCACTGGCTACTGTGGGTGCCCTCATGAGCGGTCGTGTGCCTGTAATGATCAATTATTCCACCGGAGCAGAAAAAAATGCACTCTATGCCCAGGAAAAGTGCAACTTTAAAACCATCATCGCTTCCAAGGCCCTGCTTGATAAAATCGGATGTCCGGTGATGGAGGGAATGGTCCTGATTGAGGATATCATGAAAAGTGTCACGACGGGACAAAAACTTGGTGCTGCACTTCTTACCAAGCTTCCCACCGGGATGCTCCTCAACAGCATCCACAAGGGAGACGAAAATGACAATGCCGCCATCCTCTTTACCAGTGGGAGTGAGAAGGACCCCAAGGTGGTTCAGCTTACCCACAAAAACCTGGCTTCCAATATCCGCGATTTTTGTGAATACGAAGGCATCCTTGAGGAAGACATCATGTTGGCCAACCTGGTATTTTTCCATATTTTCGGTCTGACTGTTAACCTCTGGACATCCTTAGTCAAAGGAATGACCATGATCACCTATGCCAATCCCACCGAATTTCAGACCATCAGCAATATCGCAAGGGAAGAAAAACCCACCGTCATGGTAGGGACTCCCAGTTTTTTCTGGGGTTATCTGCAAAAATCGGAGCCGGGCGACTTTGCCAGCCTTCGTATAATGGTGGCAGGTGCTGATAAATGTCCCGATGCCTTGCGCGAAGGATATAAGAAAAAACACAATGCCATACTGATGGAAGGCTATGGTGCCACAGAAACTTCTCCGGTTGTCTCCGCCAATTCATTGGAGTTCAACAGGCCGGGCAGTATTGGTAAAGTAATGCCCAACGTACAAGTGAAAATCGAACACCTGGAGAGTGGAAAAGAATGTAAAACTGGTGAGATTGGAAAGATCCTGGTAAAAGGTGACCTGGTGATGAAGGGCTACCTGGGTGAACCCGAGATGACTGCTGAAGCCATTGTGGACGGATGGTATAACACAGGAGATATGGGCTACCTGGATGAGGACGAATACCTTTGGCACTCGGGCCGTTTCAAGCGTTTTGTGAAAATCGGCGGGGAGATGGTTTCCCTGGTGAGGGTGGAAAATGTAATGGAGCAGTTTCTCCCTGAAGGAGTTTCCTGCTGCATAGTGGAAATTCCCGATGAGACCAAAGGAGTTACCATTGTTGCCGCCGTAACCCAAAAGATCAATAAAATAGCCATCCTGCGCAAGATGGGTCAGGAGCTTCCCAATATTGCACTACCCCGGCAGTTCTTTGTACTGAAGGAGTTTCCCATGATGAGTACGGGAAAAATTGACTTCCGTTCGGTTACTGAACTGGTAAATGATATGGCAAATAATCCGGATGCTAACTAGCTATATTTAATCAGGATAGAATGACTATAGAGGAGCTTCGGTTTATCATAGCTGTAATATGGTGTGCCACTGGCTTTGCAGCATATTACTTTCTGTCGAACAATAAATCTTTCACAGACCGGATCGGCCCTCTTTACAGGAATATTGATACCCAGAGCAACCAGGTACTTCAACAGCGCATGCTGGGGCTTCTGTTCCTGGGCGTTTTTTCAGCCCTGATCATCCTCTTGCTTCCCGGAGCCACCCTAAGGGAATATGGATTGGGATTTACTTTTCTGGCACCTCCTCCATGGTGGACCTTCCTGGCTCTTCCCCTGATCCTGATTTTGGTGTTCTTCTCAGCCAAAAAAACCGGAAATCTTAAGCTCTATCCGCAAATCAGAACCAGAGAGTGGAGTCCGGGACTGCTTGCTCTCAGTGGCGTAAGCTGGGTGGCTTTTCTGATTGGCTATGAATTCCTTTTTCGAGGCTTTCTGCTTTTCGCCTCCTTTGGCATAATGGAGGCTGCTCCGGCCATCGCACTGAATTGTGCCCTCTATGCTTTTGCCCACTTCTATAAGGGCCCGGGTGAAACCTACGGAGCTCTCTTTGTAGGAATTCTCCTCTGCTACCTGACCCTGGTCACCGGCAATATCTGGAGTGCCGTTTTCTTACACTCCGTGATGGCTCTCAGCAACGAATGGTTTTCCTTGCGTGCACATCCGGATAAAAAACTAGTAAAAGCCCGCTGAAATGAAGGTGTTTGTCTCAGGCGCCACAGGCTTTATTGGTATCCAGCTGGTCAAACGACTGATCAGTAAGGGAGCCACTGTACATGCCCTCTACCGTTCCGAAGCCAAAGCAGAGTTGATCCACTTTCCGGGAGTGAACTTATTCCGGGGAGATATTCTGGAAAAAACATCTCTGGAAAATGCAATGGAAGGATGCGAAGAGGCCTATCATGCAGCAGCTTTTGCCGGAGTTTGGGCAAAGGACCCGGCTTTGGTTGTCCGGCTCAATGTGGATGGTGCCATGAATGTCATTGATGCAGCCGGAAGCCAGGGGGTCAAACGGGTTGTTGTTACCTCCACGGCGGGCATCCTGGGACCCTCTAAGAACAAAGCTGTAGATGAGAACTCTCCTGCCCCCAATTCCTTTTTCACCGATTACGAAGCCTCCAAGTTCCAGCTGGAACAAAAACTTCTGGGTCGAAGAAACCGGAATCCGGAGGTGGTTATTGTAAACCCTACCCGGGTCTATGGTCCTGGATACCTGAGCGAATCCAACGGGGTTACGAAAATGATCAAACAGTATATGGAGGGAAGCTGGAGACTGATCCCCGGCGATGGCAACAGTTCAGGCAACTATGTGTTCGTGGAGGATGTGGTAAGCGGGCACCTGCTGGCCATGAAAAAAGGCAAGCCCGGAGAACGCTATGTACTGGGAGGTGAAAATATCTCATACAATCAGTTCTTCTCTTTCGTACGGGAAGCAAGCGGGGTCCATAAAAGACTCTTTAAAATCCCCCTGTGGGCGATGCTGACTGCAGCAGGGATCATGCAGGGGATATCCAGGATCACGGGCAGAGCACCTCTGATTGTTCCCAACCTGACCCGTAAATTCAACCACAACTGGATCGTCTCCTCTGAAAAAGCGATCCTGGATCTGGGATATCAGCCGCGTAAAGCACAGGAAGGAATTCAACAAACCGTCCAATGGGTCAAAAACTTACAATTATAATGCGAATCAGGCTACGTTACAATCCAGACCTTATACTTTTGGAAGGATCCAGGGCTCTCTGTATTTGGGAACCAGGTAGCTGTCTGCCTCTGCATCATTAATAAACTTGCTGTTCTCTGCATCCCAGTATAACCTTCTGCCTGTTTTATAGGCCACATTGCCCAGGTGACAGGTGCGGGCCACACCGGCAGCAATCTCAATGGGACAATTAAGTTTTGTACCATTCTTGATACCATCAATAAAGTTGGCCATGTGCTTGGGCAATCCCATACCATCTCCTTTGATCAGGTCAACTCTGTCAAGAGTGGGCTTGCCCCCTTTTGGTTCTGGAATCACCTCCCAGCCCCCACGGTCCACCACTAGAGTTCCATTGTTGCCAACAAAACCCACTCCATGTGAACGGCCATAATAACCACCATCAATACCAATCCCATGGTCCCAGAGCATGGTAAAATCATCAAATTCGTAAATGGCCTGCAAGGTATCGGGCGTTTCACAAGCATCATCCGGATAAGCAAACTTGCCTCCCATGGCCATCACCGATTTGGGTGCATATTGTTTCATACCAAAGAGGGCATAATCCACAATATGAACCCCCCAGTCTGTCATCATTCCCCCAGCATAATCCCAAAACCAGCGGAAAGTAAAATGGAACCTGTTTTTATTGAATGGCCTGTTAGCAGCCGGCCCCAACCAAAAATTATAATCCACTCCTTCAGGAACGGGCGAATCGGCGACCACGGGAACTGATTTCATCCAGCCCTGGTAGGACCAGGCACGTACAGTCCTGATCTTCCCCAATTTACCGGAATGAACATACTTGATGGCATCCTGCCAGTGAGTGTCACTTCGCTGCCACTGTCCTATCTGAACCACGTTTCCATACGTTTGCGCTACCCGCTCCATGATGTTGCACTCTTCAATGGTATTGGCCAGGGGTTTCTCACAATAGATATCATAACCCTCCTGGGCGGCATATACAAAAGGTATAGTATGCCAGTGATCGGGGGTCCCGATAATGATCACATCCAGTCCCTGATGCTCCAGCAGATGACGAAAATCCTTGTATCCTTTAGGAGCCTTCCCCTGGATCTTCTCTACATCCTTGATGCGCTTTGCGAGTACATTACTATCCACATCGCACAGGGCAGCACACTCGGTATTGGGTTGATTAAGAAAGGCTCTCAAATCGGAGAAGCCCATCCCATTGACCCCGATCACCCCGCAAACCAGTTTCTCATTGGCTCCGAGGATACCACCCTTCATAGTGGAAAATGGGGATGTCATTCCAATTACAGCGCTGGCTGCTGCAGATTTCCTGATAAATTCTCTTCTATTGGTAGGCATGATATAAAAGTTTTTTGGGAAATAGGAAAATTGCTTAGTAAAAAGTAAGTTAATAGTTTAAGGACAAAAAACATCTAGTGCTTAATGGGTGCAAAAAGGGAGTTCCCGTTATTGAATTTCCGGTCCAGCAACAGGTCCACCACCTGCACTCCGTTCATCATGGTTCCATACAATCCATGTGAAAACTTGGGTTGGTAGAGGTTTTTTACCGGGGTAAGCATGGGCAGGCGCTTTGGACCAAACTGGCTTACCAGGGAGGCCATATCATACAAACTTCCTGTGGGCGAACCCGAGTACCTGGCATAGGTGGCAGGGGTGGAGATATCTTTAACCACAATATGCTTGCTCAGCTTGGGAATGAAATACTTTTCGGCAATATTGATAAAGAAATCACCCCATCGTTCTTTCTCTTGCATATATTTCGGATAATCGTTATCCCTCAATTCCTTCCATTGTCCCAATGCAAATGGGGTACAACGAAGGGTGATGGTATTTTTCGCCCCGGTGGTAAGCGAAGGACAGATGACCGCCATATGGAAACAATCGTTCGAAAAGGCCTGGTCCCCGGCCAGGTAACCCTCGAACAGTTTATCAGCAGTCCCCAGTCCGGTGGAAACCACATTGTAGGGATAATCCAGATCCAGGGTCTTCATATCTATCTTATCGTCAAGCCCAAGTGCCACATTTATCGAGGAGACCGACATTATGGTATTTTTCAGCTTATCCACATAACTGGCCGGAAGATGCTCATCCCCGACCAGGGTGCGCATTGCCAGCATTGGATCAACGGTGGTAATAATGGTTCCTGCCCGGATGATTTCATCTTGACCTTTCACCCTGACTCCTTTTGCTTCCCCATTTTCTACAATGATTTTTTCCACTTCGGTATCTAACAAGATCTCTCCACCACGTTCCTGAAACAGTTGAGCCATTTTTGCAGGAAACTCGTCGAAATAACCATAGGGCCTGAAGCAGCGGGTCATGGAAGAAAGCATGGCTCCGGTGGCCATAATGGCCGATGCTCTGCCGGATGGCACCCCGGAAAAAGAGGTAAAGGTTTCCATCACCTCCCTCAGCTTCGGATTGGTGATCCCGAATTTATCCAGCAAGCCGGAGTAGGTCCTGTTCAGATTGGCAACCACCTTGGGTGCCTGGAAAGGGATCATCAGTTTATCCTTTAGTTTAGAATTGGCTTTCAGTTTCCGTACCTGTTTGAACATATCCACCGAATAATCCATAAGCGCCCTGATCTTATCAGCATCATCAGGAAAAATACCGACCAGGTAGGTTTTAAAATTCTCAGCTCCTGCAGGTATTTTATACTCCTCCACCTGCTCCCCCTCCACCACAAGCCTGCGCATGAAGTTCCCTTCATACTGCTTCAGATCAAGATCGATTTCAAGGTATTCCAGTATATCAATAATATCGGGAAACAACTGTGTGGTTTCGAATACATAGCCCTCTCGTTCATAGGCTGTACTATATCCACCCGGGTAAGAATTTTTCTCAATAATTAAAGTACGCTTGTTTGCCGTATTCTTCTGCCACATCATTCCAGAAGAAAGGCCGCTCAGGCCTGAACCAATAATCACAAGATCGTAATCCCCGGAACCGGAATAATTGCTCTTGATACTGTCTCTTTTCAATTGAATACTTTTTGCCATGATACGGGATATGTAAATTATATCCCTAATTTAGGATAAAGATTTTTACCTTGCGCCGGTTTTTCGCTAAGATTGATGCAAACTATTCATACAAAAATAACAGGCATCCTCCTTGCAGGCGGAATGAGTCAGCGCATGGGAGTTGAAAAGGGTCAGCTCCGCATAGGCAATGCGCTTCTGTATCAGTACCCCTTAAGGGTTCTGGAACAACTCTGTGATGAAGTCCTGATCAGCACCTGTCAAAATAAACTTTTCCATGTTAAACACCGAAGCATCTGTGATGAAGTGAAGGATATTGGTCCGCTGGGAGGAATATACAGCTGCCTGAAGCAGTCTGCCAACGAACTAAACCTGGTTCTCTCCTACGACATGCCCCTGGTGAATGAAAAGCTGTTTAGACTGCTTATCAGCCTGGCTAAAGACTATGATGTTGTACTGCCTGCAATGCAGGAGCAGAGACCCGAACCTCTCTGTGGCCTTTACAGAAAAAGTGTGACCGGGATAATGGAAGAGATTATCGGGCAGCATAATTATGCGGTACACAGGATTCTGCCACAATGCAAGAGCAAGATCGTTCCGATTACAGAAGAGATGGAATGCTGGCATCCTGATTTGTTTCTGAATATAAACAGCCAGGAAGACCTCAGTCGTATACCCGCCGGATTTGGAATAACTTTTGATGAAAAATGAATTGAATTCCATATGGCTGAAGGCTGCAGTGGCAGGTGGAATCTGGGCCAGCTTTGAAATCATAGTGGGAAGCATGCTGCACAATCTGCACCTCCCCTTTTCCGGAACCCTCCTGGCAAGTTTTTCGGTGATCCTGATGATGGCCTTCCTGCAACTCTGGAATGAAGCCGGGCTTATCTGGCGGGCAGGGCTTATCTGTGGCCTGATGAAATCGCTCTCCCCCAGCGCGGTAATCCTTGGACCCATGACCGGCATCATGATGGAAGCAGTGTTTATGGACCTGATAATTTTCCTGATGGGCCGGAACATGTTAGCTTATGTGATGGCTGGGATTGCCGCTCTGCTCAGCACCATAGTGCATAAACTGGCCAGCCTTTTCATCCTTTACGGTACCGACCTTATGACCATCTATGTGAACCTTTTCAGGTTTATCCAGAAGCAGCTTGGATTAAAAGAAGCGGCCCCTAAGGATCTGATTATCTGGATTATTTCACTCTATATTATACTGGGTGCAGTGGCTGGACTTCTGGGGGCCTTCCTGGGAAAAGGAGCCCTTCGAAAACAGGAGGACCAGAGACCCCTACCCCCCCAGGTGGATCCCTTTGCCTCCTCATGGCAGAATACTGAACCCGGACAACCCTTCCGTATTATCCTCCTTTTTGTACATATTCTGACGATCCCGGCATTGCTGCTGCTGATCAACCACTTCGGACTACAGTGGCAGGCCCTGGCTCCAGCCGGCATCTACTTGTTCTTCCTGCTCTTTTATTACAAGATGATCATTCACCGCCTGAAAAAACCCTTCTTCTGGAGCCAGTTGATCCTGATGACCCTGGTGGCCGGATTTTTCTGGCACCCTCCTCAGGGAAGCGACTTCCGTCTGGGCAATGGCTTCTTCGTGGGACTGGAAATGAGTTTGCGTGCCGTACTAATTGTCTCCGCTTTTTCCGGACTTTCTGTGGAGATCAGGAATCCCCGGATTACCCGACGTCTCCTGGGGTTGGGTTTTGGCAGGGCCTATGCAGCCCTTTCCCTGGCATTCAATTCTTTGCCGGCCATGCTCGACCGCTCGGCAAGCCTTGGTGCATTTCTAAATAAACCGCTTCGCTCCTTTTCAAATATGCTCCTTGAAGCTGAATTGTGGTTGCAATGCTATCAAACAGCCCTTCGAAAGTAATTTAGCTTAATTATAAATAAACGTTATTCGCTCTGTATCATTTATTTATAATGTATATAGATATTTACATACTTGTGTTTTTAGATATTTTAGAATTAGTTTTGCAACTGCATTTTTTTACCTTGCTATAACAATAAAACGGACCATTCGATGACAAACCGAAGAGATTTCATTAAAGTTTCCGGGATTGGAGTGGGAGGACTGGCCATAAGCGCTTCCGCATTGGGCGTTTATAAAAGCCTGGCCACCTCACCACCCAAAGGATCAGAACTCAAGGTGAATACCGACCGAACGCCTACCATTTGTGAAATCTGCTTTTGGAAATGTGCCGGATGGGTGTATAAAAACGATGAGGGTAAAATCTGGAAGATTGTGGGCAACCACGAAGACCAGCACAGCAACGGCAGGTTTTGTCCACGCGGCACCGGAGGTCCGGGTCAGTACTACGATGAGGACCGCCTGAAGCACCCCCTGATCAGAACCGGTGAACGCGGAGAAGGACTTTTCCGGAAAGCAAGCTGGGATGAAGCCTTTGATCACATCGCAGCCAAGATGAAGTCCATTGCCGAGGAACATGGTCCCGAGTGCCTGGCCATGCTGACCCACGGCTCCGGGGGCAAGTACTTTGGAACTCTTTTGAAAGCCTTTGGATCCAACAATATTGCAGCACCTTCTTATGCCCAGTGTCGCGGGCCCCGTGAGGTGGCCTACCACATGACTTTCGGCGAAGGAGTGGGTAGTCCGGAACGAATCGATATCCGCGATACCAAATGTCTCGTGCTGATTGGATCCCACCTGGGAGAAAACATGCACAACGGCCAGGTCCAGGAAATGTCAGATGCCATCGACAAGGGTGCCACCATCATCACTGTGGATCCCCGCTTCAGTATCGCGGCAAGTAAATCCAAATACTGGATGCCCATCAAACCAGCCACCGACCTGGCCCTGCTGCTCTCCTGGATCCACGTTTTGATCTACGATGAGTTGTATGACAAGGAGCATGTAGAAAAAAATACTTATGGCTTTGAGCAGTTGAAGGCCCATGTGAAGAACATGACCCCGGAATGGGCCTATGGAATCACCACCCTGGCGCCTGATGTGATTCGCAAGACAGCCAAAGAAATGGCCGATGCCGCCCCGGCAGTGATAGTACACCCTGGACGGCACGTGACCTGGTACGGTGACGACACACAGCGCAGCCGGGCCATGGCCATACTCAACGGACTCCTGGGCTCCTGGGGCAGCAGGGGCGGATTCTACAATCCGGAAACAATTTCCATAC
The DNA here is from genome assembly GCA_029931975.1 of Bacteroidales bacterium. Taxonomy (GTDB): domain Bacteria; phylum Bacteroidota; class Bacteroidia; order Bacteroidales. The sequence goes on from JAOZQY010000040.1 coordinate 15,399, forward strand.
CCGACTGGCCCCATCCACCTTACCCGGTTCCAAACCGGACCTGGCGGGATGCCTATCCGGGAAAATACAACCTGGCTTACGAGACCATTGCTTCGGGAATCTGTGATGCCACCATTCCCGATTTGAACAAGGGCTGTAGTTTTAAGGGGTGGATCGTTAACGGAACCAACCTGCTGAAAACCATCCCCGATGCCGCCAAGACCATCGAAGCCATCAAGCACCTGGAAATGCTGGTGGTGATCGATACCATGCCTATGGCCATTACCGATTGGGCCGATGTGGTGCTGCCCGAATGCACCTACCTGGAACGCTACGACACCATCCGGAATTCGCCCCACCGTAAACCGGCCATTGCCCTGCGCATGCCGGCTGCCGATCCAATGTACGATACCAAACCCGCTTACTGGATGGCCAAGGAGCTTTCCATCCGCTTGGGACTGGAAGATTATTTCAGCTGGAACAGCATTGAGGAAATGCTCGACTGGCAGCTTAAGCAGGTGGGCAGCTCCCTGGAGGAGATGCAAGGCATCGGGGTAAAGACCTTTGAACGCTCTTACGATGACCTCTACGCTGACAGGGAACAGGACATGGAGTTCTTGACCAATACCGGGAAAATTGAACTCTACAGCACAGCTTTGGCTGCCGAGGGCTTTGATCCCATTCCAAATTACACCGCCCATCCTGAAGCCCCCCCGGGATTTTACCGGCTCAGTTACGGAAGGGCACCCATGCATACGTTCGGGCGGACTGCTAACAATGCGCTGCTGAAGGATCTGATGAAGGAAAACAGTGTCTGGATCAACCCGAAAATAGCCGGCGAATGGGACATCAAGAACGGACAATACATCTGGTTGGAGAACCAGGACGGCGTCCGCTCCTCTTTCCCCATCCGGGCAAGGATCACCGAACGAACACGCTGGGACAGTGTTTATATGGTCCATGGCTTCGGTCATACCAATAAAAAACTGTCCAGGGCCTACGGCCGGGGAGCCAGTGATTCGGAACTGATTACCAAAGTGATGTTGGATCCCATCATGGGTGGAACAGGAATGAGGGGCAATTTTGTCACCTTCAAATTTAAACCGAAAAAAGAGGAGGCCGCATCATGAGATACGCCATGGCCGTAGATACCAAAAAGTGTGTGGGATGCAGCGACTGCGTGGTGGCCTGTCAGACCGAAAACAATGTACCCATCGGCTATTGCCGTGACTGGGTGGTGGAGTCCACCCACGGAACCTATCCACAACTGGAAATTGAAATCCGCTCTGAACGTTGCAATCATTGCGACAACGCGCCCTGTGTTCGTTGTTGTCCCACCGGAGCAAGCCACTATGCCGATGGCGGCATCGTGCTGGTTACCCCCAACAAATGCATTGGCTGTGGTGCCTGCATTACCTCCTGCCCCTACGACGCACGCTATCCCCACCCCGATGGTTATGTGGATAAGTGCACTTTTTGTATCCACCGGGTGAAGAAGGGCCTGGAACCTGCCTGTGTATCGGCCTGTCCCACCAAGTGCATGTATTTCGGCGACCTGGACGATCCCAAGAGCCCGGTTTCCGAGATACTAAAAGTGAGAAAACACAAGACCCTGATTCCGGAAGCAGGGACCAAACCACAGTTGTATTTCCTTATCTAAAGCACCATGAGAGAAGAAATCATCGTCAGCGGACGCCACAACCACCTGATTGATCCCCACCTACACATTTGGCACTGGCAGATTCCCCTCTATCTTTTTCTCGGGGGACTGGCGGCAGGGATCCTTATTTTCGCCGCTTTTTTCACCCTGATGGGCAAAGAGGATAAATACCGGGCAGCCGTAAAAATTGCCCCCCACATCGTGCCCTGGGTCCTTGTCGTGGGACTCTTTGCCCTGCTTTTAGACCTGAAACATCAGCTCTATTTTTGGAGACTATATACCACCATTCGCCTGGAATCGCCCATGTCATGGGGTGCCTGGGTACTGATGCTGGTCACACCGCTCTCTTTTATCTGGTCGGCCATTCATATCAAGGAGATTTTTCCCAAATGGGACTGGAAGTTTAAAATCTTAATTGACCTGGAAGCCTTCTTCACCAAACAGAAAAGGGCCATTGCCTGGGTGATGGGCCTCTCTTCGGTCATCCTGGGGGTCTATACGGGAATCCTGTTCTCGGCCTTCAATGCCAGGCCCCTCTGGAATACCTCCATCCTGGGACCGCTCTTCCTGGCTTCGGGACTCTCAGCAGGAGCCGCGGTAATCATGCTTTTTTCAAAGAAACACAAGGAACGGAACATGTTTTCCCGAATTGATATTGGAGTAATTGTAATTGAGCTCTTTCTAATTATTCATATGTTCATGGGCTTCCTGGCCAGCACCCAGGTGCAGATTGATGCGGCCGAGCTCTTTTTAGGCGGACCCTGGACCGCTCCCTTCTGGATTTTTGTTGTCATCCTGGGAATGATTGTCCCTGTGATCCTGGAGGTCCTTGAATTAAAAAAATTTAAAATACCTGTAGTGATACCAGCTTCCCTGGTCCTCTTTGGCAGCCTGATGCTCAGGTTCGTTATAGCCTATGCAGGACAAGAGAGCAGGTGGCTCTATTAATTAACATAAACAACTTCAATAATGAGTGAATCAAATAAACCTATCAAGAAAACCAGGTATATCAATCCCTACCTGGGAGGCGTATTGCTGGGGCTGGTTCTGATCGCTGCCAACTTTATTTCAGGACGGGGACTGGGTGCCAGTGGTGCCGCCAAGAGTGTCGTGGTAGCAACGGTGAATACCGTGACACCGGAACATGCTGAAAATGCACAGTTTTTCAAGGAATACAATGACTCACATACACAGGGCCCAATGAAATCCTGGCTGGTCTTCGAGATGCTGGGAGTAATTGTGGGTGCTTTTATGTCGGGTGCTATATTCAACCGACTGAAATTCAAAGTGGAGCATAGTCCGAAAATCACTTCCAAACGCCGGCTTATTTTTGCTGTCATCGGCGGGATTCTCTTTGGTTTCGGGTCGCAACTGGGACGTGGATGTACCAGTGGCTCTGCCTTAAGCGGAATGGGTGTCCTTTCACTGGGAGGCTTTATCTCAATGGCATTTATTTTCGGAACCGCTTTTGTACTGGCCTGGTTCTTCAGGAAAAATTGGATCTAACCTAATAAGTTCACAATCATGGGACCACTAATTATTAACGATATTATATCACAGAATACTAATTTCTTCCTGGCCTTCCTCATTGGCATCGGCTTTGGATTTGTACTGGAGAGCAGCGGTTTCTCATCCAGTCGCAAACTGGCCGGAGTCTTCTACGGTTACGATACCGTCGTACTAAAAGTCTTCTTTACAGCTGCCATTGTGTCCATGCTCGGACTGCTCTTTATGAGCCTCTTTAACTGGATCGACCTGGACATGGTTTACATCAATCCCACCTACCTCTGGTCGACCATCATCGGAGGTGCCATTATGGGAGCCGGCTTTATAACCGGTGGATTCTGTCCGGGTACAAGCTTCTGTGCTGCATCCATCGGGAAAATCGATGCTTTGTTCTTTATCGGGGGTTTGTTCCTGGGGATCCTCATTTTTGCAGAGGCCTACCCCCTGCTGGAGCCTCTCTATAAAGGTTCATTTAAGGGAACCCCCACCCTGCCCCAGGCATTGGGCATGAAAGATGGCGTGGTAGTATTGGGTATTATTATCGTGGCCCTGGGCATGTTCTGGGTCGGCGAATGGGCCGAAAAGAAATTTCCCCGCGAAGAGTATTAAACAATTAGAGAGCCTATCCGTTTAATTATTGATACAACATAAATACTAAAACGAAGCATATGAAACCAAGAGTATATTTAGCACTATTTATTATTCCCCTTGGATTAATCCTGGCTGCAGTACCGGCCAATACCACCCATCCCTATAAGTTGTCGCCCCAGGATTTACTTGAGTATGTGAACAGCGGGATGCAGTATTTCACTCCCGACGAAGTAGCTCATATGATAGTGAGCAAGGACCCGTCGCTGGTGCTGATGGATGTACGCAGTGCTGACGAGTATGAGAAGTTTCACCTGCCGGGAGCCATCAACATCCCCCTGGCCTCCATACTGGAGGACCAGTGGGAGGATTATATCAATCAGGACCTGCGTTATAATGTTTTTTACTCCAATGGAACGGTCAATGCCAACCAGGCTTGGATGCTCACACGTCAACTGGGATACGAGAACAATTATGTATTGCAAGGGGGGCTCAACTACTGGGTAGAGACCATTATGAACCCCACCAAACCCGCATCAACCAGTCCGGACGAAGAGATCGCAAAATATGACTTCCGCAAGGGTGCCGGTCAGGCCCTGGGCGGAGGTGCCGTAGTGGAAAGTAGCTCTCAGCCCGCTCCGAATCTTCCCAAGATTGCTCCCCGACCCAAGAAGAAGCGGGTAGAGGGAGGTTGTTAGTTCCTCAACCCGACCACCCATCCCGGTCCAGGTTACGGTAACTAAGGGCTTCTGCCAGATGTGAGGGATGAATATTTTTTGTCCCTTCCAGGTCTGCAATGGTACGTGCCACTTACCCAAATCTTCATTATCAAGCGTGTACAACAATGAACTGTGCTAAAATCCAAACCTTTATATAATTTCTTTATCAGTCTGGATTTTTTCGGCATAATGATATTGGTTCAGTTTCGTTTAGGCGTACAGAGGGCCCTACTACATATAACCTTTAGGGAGAAAGAAACCGTTTAAAGACTGGTTCCTTCTATCTGGCTATGTGGTTTGTCAGATTTAGATTTAGGAACCATCATAGTCAATTCGGATTTGATTGCCTATGTTGTTCCTCCTGAAACTAAGGATGTAAGAACTGCTATCTACTTTACAGATTTTCCTCTGGATGATGATAAGAAAGTAAGGATGGTTGAAGAGGATTATGAACTGATAAAGAAGTTATTAAAAGCAATTCCAGTAACGAAAACTCCAGTAAAGCTTCATTAGGCTGATCCTATCGGATAGTTGAAAAGTCGTGCTTATTATCTATATCACGACATTTTCAGGATTTTCCAACATAGTCCCCTTCTCAAAACCTCCAACGATGGGAAATTAAGAGGGGCGATTTAGGGGTGGGCGCTTGGTGTATCATTATAGCCTATACCCAGTACAGCAAAATACAGTGAAGTTGAAAACTAAATAACAATCTTATTAGTCACCGAATCTATAATTAAAAACAACCATAAATTCTAAAGGATATATGCTTGAATTATAATAGTTTACTGTACTGATAAATAATTGTTCATATTCCGGCTTCACTAGGGAAAGAAAGCAGATATTTAAAGAGAGATCTACTGTAAGCATTCGGCCTAATACACTCTAACTTTTTCCAACTGATTCCAAAACTGTTTGGAGATTTCTACAACTTAACCGTAGTTTCTTGAAGATTTTCAGAGGCTGTCCAACGATGTGGAAGCAATTCAGCCAGATCCATGGAGTAATCGTTGTTGTATTCCGGGATTCTTGACAGCACATCAATAAGCCAGTCCCTGGGATTTACATCACAGGCCTTGCAGGATCCCAGGAGGGAGTACATAATGGCCGCGTTTTCTGCTGCATCATGGTTACCGCAGAACATGTATGCTTTCCGACCGACGGCCAAGGGGCGGATAGCATTTTCGACGCCGTTATCCAAATGTTGTGATAACTTGGCTGAAAATGCTATACGTCCAATCACGCTTGGGAGAAAAAATTACTTGTTTGCAGGATCAAATCGTGGAGCAGAACAGGCGGCGATGATGTATTCCTTTTTTGCCACATCTAAGAAGAATGATGTCAATCCATATCAATGGCTGAAGAAAATCCTTGAGGTTATCCCAACCTACAAGGTCAACCGGCTAACGGATCTGTTGCCACAGAATCTGGAGGTGTAAGCTCCCAGCATACCACAAATATCCTAATTGCCTGAAGAAAATCTATGACCTATTTGGTAGGACGGATACAACTTTGTAGTTTATATCCATCTAAACAATCTCTTTATGGCCAAAAGGGGCATTTGTTTGGAGGAGATTGCATTCAAAGTCTTAACAGTCTAACGTAAAGCACATTTCGCTAACAAAAATGATCCTCAGAATGAGATATTCTGAGGATCATTTGTCTAGAGCCACCGTTTGTGGCCTTTAGAATAACAGGAATTTTTGAATATCTTCATCGTTGATAATAATAATGTATAACCCATTGTCTTGGTTCATTAGATTGAACTCGTAAAAATTGGTAAGTATATTGTTATTCAAAAAAATTGTTTTCCCAAGCAAATTCATAACTCTTATTGATGAAATTGGATGCTTGGATTGAATTTGAATTCTCTTACCAATCGTGGTAATTGAAATCACATTCTCCTGAACGATCTCTTGCTCAATATCCATTATTGCACTACTATCAATATAGCAACTACTGAATGCTGAATCCCTCCAAATTATTGAGTTATTTTCAGAATAGCATGTGAGATATGACTTTGTATAACAACCTATAAAACACATACAGGATTCATTCAAAAGGCCAAAATTCAAACTGCCGATTCCTTCAACCCAAATATCTTTTTCAACACATTCCGGGCATCCAATACATTGATATTCAATAAATAATTGCTTCCTAGTATCTCCATCAATACTTATGGTATTGATGGAGTCAACGATAGCAAGAGCTTGATTAATGGAAGGATGGTCTATGCGAATCAGGCGATAGACTGTAATGGAGTCCCCGGTATCAAGACTGAAGTCGTATAGGAGAGCCTCTTCCAAGGTATATCTGGATTCGCTGAGGTAAATTCGGCTCGAATCCTCTCTGATTCCCACTATACCAAAGGTCTCCCGGAACAGAGAATCATAGCTTATAAATAGTTTCTTGTACGGAATTCCACTAATTATTGTATCACCACCCGTTTTCATTCCATAATAGGTCCAGGTGGGTTTCAGATGCTCTGGTGAAAAATCATCATCATATATAGTTAGGTTCCAGCATTTAACCGTATCCTGCGAAAAAGAGCTCAGCTGAATGCAAATAAGAGCTGTAAGAATTAAAAATCTTTTCATCTTTCTAGTTAATAAGGTTCACCACAAGTTTCAATATTAATAAGCAATTGTGCTCCAGTTTCGATTTTGAAACCCTCTGATAATTCGACTCCTTCTCCAGCGTAGAATGCAATGTTAGCCCCAGAACTACCAGTCCCGCTTATTTCGCTTGATATGCTTATTGTACTACTTGCCTGATATGCAGCAACAGTAGAGGATGCTAGATCTGTAGTAATGTTGATATCTGTTGGAATATTACAATCTGGCTTAAGATTTGTAACAGCTTGATATAATGTGTCATGAGGAACTAGAGGATGAACACCATCTGCATCACTTGTAAATAAGTAATAATAGGCGTCACTCCATCCTCCTCTTCCCATTGCCATATAAAAATAGTCATCATCTTCATATCCATTTATCACAACAGCGTGACGGTAATATTTAAATAATACAGGCCTTCCATTATCAATCTCCGTTCTCAATGCAGATTTAAAACTGGTCGGATTATTATCTATGGTTGAACTACTCCAATAAGTCCAGCTAGAATCAAATCCCAAATGGTCTTCCATTTCCTGTGCCCAATTTGAGCTAGGGGGATATGTGCCCTCGGTCCACCAATACATATTGACTGCTAGTCCACTATGATAGAATAACCTCCCCACTTCGTTTATTTGTTCATCTGTTATTCCTGGTAATATATCCCAACTACCTTCATCACAATTTTCTAACCCATTGCCACAGTAGGTTAACCTAAAAGGCATTAGATCATAATTGTAAAGATGATCAGAGTGAGTAATAGAGTGCGTATAAGTAGTTCCTTCATAATATTGATTATAAGATGTGGATCCTGCACCTTGCTTCGGGTGTTTCCAATATTTGCATATTTGCGCTACCGCTAAAGGAACGCAGCCGTTCGAACCTTCCATATCAGGTGTTAATATACTATAAGGATACCAAGCTGCCCATCTTGAAGTCTGATTTCCTTCAAATAATGATGGAACACTAGCTCCTCCAGCTTTCAGTGCTGATGGAGAGTTGTCATAGTTTTCGATAGAAATCCATTCTTTTAGGGTATTCTCATTCGCATTGTCTTCCTTGTTTTTCACAACATAAGCAATCTTTTCAGTATACGAATTGAACCAAGATGTCAGTTGGACATTAGTCGGGTCTGGTTTTAAATATCCTGTTCTTGAATATCCAAGTATGGGATGAATTTTATTATCCGCAGAAACAATTACAAATCCACCATCCGAATAATTAAAAATATAAAATGCGGGGATACCAGCATCCTCTACTGTAAATACTTCTGATATTTCAAGCGATTTCTGGATTGATTTAATTGCATTCCATTTATTGGAAATAGAGAGTGCTTTTTCTTTTGATATAGGCTCTGAATATGTGCTGATAGTTACTGAAAACATTAACAACACAGATAATATAGTTATATTGAAGACAATTCTTTTCATATTCGATCGAATTTGATTTTAAATTGAGTGATAAAAATTAATCCGTTATAACCATCCGTTTTGATCCAACCTCAATTCCATCAATTATTAAGTTGTATATAAATAATCCGCGGTTCAACTCAGAAGCAGGAATCAGTATGTTTCCCTCTCCAGAAATTGAAATATTGTAGCTCATAATTTGGGCTCCCTGCAAATCATATACGTTGATCATAGCTGATGATTCAATTCGTGGGATAGAATATCTGATACTCGTGACTTCATTAAATGGATTCGGAATATTTTGGTATAGAATTGGTTGCAATTGATCCCCCCTTGGATCATTTGATGTTTGAATACTAGCGGATTTCGTGAAATCAGTAACTGTGCTGACAAGACTTTTTAAGCTATCAATCTGCTCTTGTTGGATTTGAATTGCATCAATAAGTAGAGGAATAATTTCGATATAGTTTATTGCTTTTAATGAGTCACCTCTACTTTCAACGAGAGAGGGTAAAATTAACTCAACTTCTTGTGCTATTAATCCATATCGAATCTTGTTTTTATTAACAGAGGAACTACCCATTTTCTCACCAAAAGCGCCCTCTTTGAAATTGTACTTAACAGGTCGAAGTTGGTTGATTATGTCTAGAGATGCGCTTAAATCCAAAATATTCTCTTTCAATGAGAGATCTGATATTGTATGAAGACCACTATGCCACACATCTCCATCTCCATCTACCCAGAAATTATTAGAAGATCCTAATTTCACATTATAGCATTGAGTCTCATAGTTAGGAGCATTAGTCACAAATGATTGAAAATTGTATGTGGTAGATATTGGATTCAATTTGTCCAGAATTCCTGTCTATAGTCAAAACATTTTTATCATCGCTTGTTGATGTACCATAAGGAGAATGTGTGCCAATAAGTAGTTTGTTAAGTCCTCCATCGTATCTTATATACGTGCCGCGCCAGGAAGTTGGCCCTTCACACAATCGGATAGTGTTATCATGATCTATAGTGCTTTCCAAAATCATGACAGGATCAGCATCCTTTAGATGCAATAAATATCCTGGAGAAGAGGTCCCAATTCCAAGATAGCCACTTGAAGTGTATTTGATTTGAGAGAATGAAATGGCTGAGAAAACAAAAAAGATTGCAAGACAAGAAATAGCTGATTTTTTCATTGAGGTTGGTTTTTGAGATTAACTTAAGTATATATCTGTTCGCCAGGGTGCAGCCTAGCAGCTATAAAAAAAATATAGGATAGTCCTTTGGTGAATTCCATAAATAAATGTATTTGGATTATATAATAAAAACAAATAAGCAAAATACGTGCCAACAAGCTGATTTACAAGGAGTAAAAATTTCAATTGCGTAAAACCACAAACTTGTGGTTTTATCAGAATAGCAAGGATAATGTTACCTGTTTATATTATGTTGTACAACATAGGGGTTCGGCAAAAAAATGAATCAATCTCTAATAGTTAAGACTTAATCTGAATTTTCATCCTCTCATTTTCCACCATCAGCTCCCTGTTCTTATCCTGTAGCTCCACTGAAAACTCCTTCACTTTCTCTAATTTCTGGAACCTCTTGCGGAACTCCTTTGCAAATTTCTTGAAGGCAACGTCACCTTCGGTGCGTCTTATCATCTTATCGAGTATCATAATTTCACGATTTTTTTATCAATCTCAGGTCTGAAAGTCAGCATTATTACCTCTTTTGGCACTTTATCCTTTCGTGACTTAAAGGTTTCGTGGTTCATCCAGCGAACCTCCACCACACCCTTGAAACCGATTTCTTTCCACTCTTCGATCCGTATAGTAATATCAAACCCGATGAAATCATATGCTCCACCGGGATGCTTAAAAAAGTTGAAGTATTTTGTTTGGTGCCCTTTGTTGTGCCTGATTGTTAGAGAATTCAATTTGCGGGCCTCCATAATATAATCGGGGTACTGATCAATCTTGATCTCTCTTACTTTTGTTTCAAACACCACTGAGGCATCTCTTGGTGTGATCTGGTAGAAGCCGTCGTATCCTTTGAAAGAATTAGGCTTAGTAAACTGATAAGCATACAGCTTATCTTCATAGGATTGAAATAACTGGGCCGTTAGGATTCTCTCTTCATATTCTTGTAGTTTTGACATTCATAGTTAATAATATTAGATTATAGCCTTTCGGCTATGGTGTGGAAATTTTCTACAGCACACGAGATGCGTACCGTAGTGATCAAATGGTCCAGCTTATTAAGCGCTTTAGTGCTCCAGCGTTTGATCATCAAGGAGTCCTTCTTCACATACTCAGCAGCCTGAGACCTAAAGTATACTGTGACATACAGGATGGTTCCTTGAATCTGGATCTGGATTGATAACAAGCAGAATGGAAAGTCTGGTCTGTTCAGTTCAATGTGAGAACTGCTTGCCAAAAGCGTATGTTCTTATTAAGTTTCTCCCAGATTGAATGTAAGTACGGTTCGATCCTGTCTTTATAATCAGGCTCCTCTACAAAAACCAATTCAAACCATCAGAGCGGCTGTACATAGCAGGCCCTGGGTGGAGGAGCAGTAGAGGAAAGTAGCAATCAGCCCGCTCCGGATCTTCCCAAGATTGCTCCCCGACCCAAGAAGAAACGGGTAGAGGGAGGTTGTTAGGAAGTGCCCAGGAGAATAGAGGCATCAATATCCAGTTTTTCATGCATCAGACGGGCCACCTTTAAGGTGGGATCTGATTTGCCTGACAAGTACTCACTGATACGTGGTGGACTCAGCCCCAGTAATTCGGCAAGCTCTTTCTGACTCAGATTCATCTCATACATTCTCTCCCTGATCATTTCAACGAGAGTGGGCAATTCGATGGGGTGATGCTTTTCTTCGTATTCAGCAACCAGGAGTGATATAATTTCAAGCTCCACCATATTCTTATCAGTTATGGGCGTATCATTGCCCACAACTTTAAGAAGCTCTTCAATACGCTCCATAAGCCTTTCATACTGAATTTCAGTTTCTATCTCAACCATGATTGCTATATTTCTTTACAATTGATTTTGTCATAATCCGCATGGGTTCCAATATACCTGATATAGGCTAGCTGGGTACCGAAAATCAATAAGGCTACAAGCCTGTACTTATTTCCTTTAATATTAAAAATATATCTGTTATTTCCCGCGTAATCAACTCCCGGGAATACCCTTTTTAATTCATGTAAGCCTGCCGGCATATTCCGATCAAGCTTGTGATACCACGATCTAAGTGCAACACTGCTATCAGGATGCACCCGGATAAATTCTCGTATGTACTTGTATGAAATCACCCTCATATTATTAGAATTACAAATCTAGCAACTTACTTTCATTTTTCAAAACTCAACCCGACCACCCATCCCGATCCAGGTTGCGATAATTAAGCGCTTCAGCCAAGTGAGAGGGATGAATTTTTTCTGAGGCTTCCAGGTCTGCAATGGTACGTGCCACCTTCAGGATTCGGTCATAGGCCCTTGCCGAAAAGCCCAGTGTCTCCATGGCCTGCCTGATCATGGACATTCCTTCCCGATCCAGCTCACAATAACGATTCCTGAGGGAGCTTCCCATGCGGGCATTGCATGCTATCTGACCCTCAGCTTCAAAACGCTTTCCCTGAATCTCCCTGGCGCGGATAACCTGTTCCCGCATTGCAGCACTTCCCTCGGCATGACCTTTTTGAGATAACTGCCTGAATGGGACAGGAACCACCTCCAGATGCATATCGATCCGGTCCAGCAAGGGTCCCGATATCCTGGAAAGGTATTGTTTGATGATGCCCGGCCCGCAACTGCATTCTTTTCCAGGATGGTTATAATACCCACACGGACATGGATTCATAGCTGCCACCAGCATAAAATCCGAGGGGTAACGTACTCTGTATGCAGCCCTGCTGATATGGATCTCGCGATCCTCCAGCGGCTGGCGCAAAACCTCAAGAACTCCCCTTTTAAACTCGGGCAGTTCATCCAAAAACAACACCCCGTTATGGGCCAGAGAAATCTCTCCGGGCTGAGGCGAACTACCTCCTCCGATCATAGCTATATTTGAACTGGAATGGTGGGGCATCCTGAAAGGCCTTTCTCTGATCAATCCATTTTCAGTAATCACCCTGCCCGATACCGAATAAATGCGTGTGGTTTGCAATGATTCTTCAAGCGACAGGGGGGGCATAATAGTAGGTAGCCGGCGAGCCATCATGCTCTTTCCCGATCCAGGAGGGCCAACAAGTATAATATTATGGGAACCCGCGGCTGCAATCAGCATGGCCCTTTTCACCGCAGTCTGACCCTTCACCTCTGAAAAATCAACACTGTATCTTTCATGCCCAGGCTTCAGAGTGCTTCCTGCAGCCACACAGTGTGCCTGAGCTACCGGCATACCATTCAGAAAAGATACAACTGCACTCAAATCCCTCACTGCCACCACCTCAATTCCATCCACAACAGAGGCCTCAGCTTCATTGCCCACAGGTACAATCACACCCTTAAACCCCTTCTCCCTGGCAAGCATTACCATAGGGAGCACTCCCTTAACTGGCACCACACTTCCGTCCAGCGACAGTTCGCCCAAAATCAGATAATCGCTCAGTCTTGTTTCACTCACCTGCCTGGTTGCCGCCATAATTCCTATGGCAAGGGGAAGATCATAGTGAGTCCCCTCTTTTCGGATATCAGCAGGTGAAAGATTAATCACCACCCTGAAACGTGGCCACTCAAAACCATTATTGGTCAATGCCGATTCCATACGTTGCTGACTTTCCCTGATGGCATGATCGGCCAGTCCAACAATAAAAAACCTGATCCCCTGGCTTACATGAACCTCGATGGAAATCTTAATGGCACCAATCCCCTGTACCGTACTGCTGAATGTCCTGATTAGCATAGCTAGCTCTTTTCATTACTGGTTTATGCCTCCAGTGCCCATCTGATCGTCGAAATTCTTTAAGATTTTCTTAAGCGGGGAAAGCTCATTTGAAAAAAAGTGTAACTTACTTTTCGTATCGAACCCAAAACTTAAACAATGCGATTTGGCAACTTTCTGATCAGGATCCTGCTGACCAGGCCTCTGGGTATTTTAAAAAAACGCAGAAAACTATTGCTTCGCGGACTCGCCGGCATGCTCATAGTTCTGCTCCTTAACTTCATTGCAGGCTGCTACTATTATAAAGTCTCCACTTCCTACCAGCCCCCTGCAGAGGAACTGGTCAAGTTGTCCGACCTGGACAAGAAATTTGTTGTCCACCTTTCCATGATAAACTACTACGTAGAAACGGTGATCTTTCATGAAGACTCCCTGGAATTAAAACTTGGAAGCACATACTTCCAGGAGGGTGATGATATTTCCCCTGTCATCCCAAACAAAGTAAAACGGTACAAGAAGAAAAGTAAAGACGCCCGCCTGCTAAACGAAGTTCACCTCTATGTGAACCAGAAAAGAGAGTTAAGTGAAACCGAATGGATGGTTCCCAACAGCGCTGTGGAAAGACTCGATATATACAACCACTCCACCAAACATACCACCACCTATTCCATCCTTTTTGGAATCGCCCTGATCCCTGTAGCTTATGTGGCAATTGTACTGCTGTTTTTGTTGGTGATGCTCCTCACCGGGAACTCATGTCCATTTATCTATACCTGGAACGGAGAGGCTTATGAATTTGCGGGGGAAATTTACAGTGGCGCGGTCTATCCTCCCCTGGAGCGACATGATTACCTCTTGCTGCCCGGATTGGTGGAAGAGAATGGTGAATACAAATTGAAGATTTCCAACCAGTTGGAGGAAGTACAACATACCAATCTGCTCGAACTTATGGTATTCGATCATGGAGCAGACCAGGAGGTGCTGGTGGATAAGTACGGTGTTGGCCACTTACTATCTGAAGAGATCTTTCCGCATACAGCCACCAGCCTCAGCGGACTTGAGCTGCTGCCTGTTATTTTGAAAGATGACGACCTGGTATACCTTGGGAATGATCCATCCAAAGATCCGCCCCTGCTCGATGGAATTGAGCTCAGCTATCAGATTCCTTCAGGAACACAAACTGCGGACCTGGTAATAGGAGCCAAGAACAGCTACTGGCTCGATTTTGTATACCAGAACTTCCGGGAAATGCTGGGAGCCTCTTACAAGATGTGGATGAAGAAGCAACAGGATGGTGATCCCGGAAAAATGGAGAACTGGAGCCTCAGTCAGAATATCCCCCTTTCGGTCTACCTCTTTAAAAACGGCGAATGGGAGTTCTATGATTATTATAATACTGTAGGACCAATGGCCTTTAAAAAAGATATCCTGGAACTTGATCTGGCTGATATTGAAGAAGGACCCCTTCGAATCAAGCTGGAGACCGGATCCTATTTCTGGGAGATCGATTATGTGGGACTGAGCCTTGAGCAATCAGGCATAGGTGCGTCATCGGTCGTTCAGCTTACTAAAGCAATCGATGAGCATGGAAATAGTGTGGCCGGATCGCTTTTAAAAGACGATGCTCTTTACTATGTTCAAGCTGAAATAGGAAACGAAGCGGAACTGGTTTTTCCCGCGCCTGATCAAATGGGAGAGCGCACCCTCATCCTTCACAGCAAAGGTCATTATGAAATTCTCCAGGACCCCAAAGGCACCCCCAGACTTAAGGCCCTGAAAGAGATACGAAAGAGCGGAAACTTTAATAAATATTCCAATGACCTAATGCAGGAGATGCTGGAAGAGCATTTGTGGGCTCATGAGTAGACAGAGAAGTAACGCCCTGGTAACCGGCATGCCTGCAAGGTGGATCAAACTCAGAGCCGGACTTACCCTGCTAAGGATATCCCCTTCGCTTAAAGCGCTCTTCCTGCTTCTCAGGCAGCGAAGGCGCTTACATGGTTATAAAAAGGATCATAAGATAGTACGTTCCGGAAACATGTACTACTGGAGCATTTATACACCCGGTTTCCCATCAGAAGGGTTCAATGCCATGATTCAACAGGAAATCAAAAGAGCCTTCCAAGCTGATCCGGAAACCAAGGCCTTACAAACCCTTATCCTCTCCATATCGAGTCGGTGTGACTACCAATGTGAACATTGCTATGAGGGAAACAACCTGGGGAGCCGGGAGAAATTGCCCATAGCCAGCCTTGAAAAGATCCTCCGGGAAGCCATAGACCTCAATATCCCACACATTCAGATTGGAGGTGGTGAACCCATGCTCAGATTCCATGATCTGATCCGTTTACTGGAACTGGGAAAGGGACATATGGAATTCTGGCTTTCCACTTCGGGCTATGGACTCACCAGAGACAAAGCCCATGATCTGAAAGCTGCAGGTCTAAGCGGGGCCACCATCAGTCTTGATCACTGGGAGGCAGAGCATCACAATCGGTTCCGGAATCATCCGGAAGCCTTTAAATGGGCCACCGAAGCAGTTGAAAACTGCAAAGCTGCTGGTATCATACCCAACCTCACACTCTGTGTCACTCACGAGATGGCCAATGAGGAGCACTTGATGAAGTATATGAATCTGGCCCGCAACATGGGCGTTCCCTTTGTCAGATTTCTGGAAGCCCGGAAAGTGGGTAACTATGCAGGAAAGGATGTCCTGCTTACCAAAGAGGAACAGTCGGCACTGGTCCAATTCTATATGCTTATGAACGGATCGAAAAAGTACCGCTCCTATCCCATCATACAGTACCCCGGGTACCACCAGCGCAAACTGGGTTGTTACGGGGCGGGAAACCGCTATATTCATATCGATTCAGCAGGGAATTACCATAGCTGTCCCTTCTGCAGGGGGGCCGTTGGAAACATCAATGAAATGGAGTTAAAGGAAGGGATCCGCCATCTCCGCGAAAAAGGATGCCAGCTCTTTAAAACCAATCCGCATGCGTGAAATAGTCCTTCTGAAATACAGAATTCCGCTTAACATCCCCAATATCCTCTCCCTCTACCGACTCTTTATGTTCCCGGTCATCTTCCTGATGATCATTCTGAAATTTGAGCTGGCATATGCCATCCTGGTGGTGATCAGTCTGAATACCGATGTCTGGGATGGATTCATTGCCCGCAGATTAAATCAAAAGACTGCCATCGGTGCCCGCATCGACTCTCTGGCCGATATTGGAGTGTATATCACTGCTCTTATCGGTATCACCGTATTTAAGATTGATGAAATTGGTCCCGATGCCTGGTTGTATTACATTTTTGTGGCCAGCTATGTCATTACCCATCTCTCACCCCTGATCAAATTCGGCAAGATCCAGAGTTTCCACCTCTGGTCCATCAAGCTGGGCGGCTACCTGCAGGGCTTCTTCTTCATCCTGCTATTTTTTGCAGGATATATCCCTGTCTACTTTTACCTGATGGTCAATATCAGCCTGCTGGCATTTATAGAAAGCCTGACCATCCAGATGATCCTTCCCGAAATGCGTTCCAATGTGAAAGGACTCTACTGGGTATTAAAAGAGAGGAAAAAGCAAGATGCTTGAATACCTCCTTCCCTACCTGCTCCTGATGGCCCATTTTGTCTCCGGTGCCTTTTGGATTATCCGGATCAACCGCAGATTAGAGTTGGCTGAGGGAAGGAAACAGTGGGCCAAGTTCGGGATATACCTGCTTTTGGTGAACCTGATCTGGTTCTGCCTGCTATGGGTCCCAGCGGTGTTTCCCTATATCGGGTGGATCGTGATATTGATGGCCGCTTTTGAGTGGTGGAAGGCACTAAAAAAGATAAAAGGCAGGGCCTGGTTGATTATTGCTTTTCTAATAGTTGCCGGAGGGTTCGCGGGATTCCTCTATATGGATCAAAATATCTTGCTATATGCATTTTTTGTTGTGGTTTTGTTTGATGGTTCCTGCCAGGTGGCAGGGCAGTTAATTGGTAAAAGACCCCTGCTTCCCAGAATCAGTCCACGTAAAACCATGGAAGGACTCATCGGAGGTGCCCTGGTTACCCTGGCAACCAGCCTGGCTATCCGGAGAAGTTTCTCTCTTGATTGGGCAGAACTGATCATCACGACATGTGTAATCATGGCTGCAGCCTTTACAGGAGATTTGCTAGCATCGGCTGTCAAACGAAAGGCAAAAATAGAGACCTTTGGGGAAGTGATACCCGGGCATGGTGGCGTAATTGATCGCTTCGACAGCCTCATGATGACCGGAGCGCTCCTCTATCTGCTCACAAACATTCGGCATTGCTTAGGATGAATATAAATATCAAATATTACCTGCTTTACGCGCTGGCCTACGGGATCGTCCTTTTGCTAGGTGAGGGGATCTTCAGGCTGCTGAAAAAAGGTCCATCCTGGTCGAGGAGTTTTGCACATTTATCGGCCGGATTAATTACCCTGCCCTTCCCCTGGATCTTTACCTCGCACTGGTGGGTCCTGGCTCTGTGCGTGCAATCTTGCCTGGTCCTCTGGGTAACACACAGACTGAAACTACTTCCTTCTCACCACGAGATAGCAGGGAGAAGTGCAGGCAGCTATCTCTTTTTTGCCTCCGTATATCTCTGTTTTTTGGTCTCCTCCCACACGGGATTGACTGAGTTATTTGTGGTACCCATGCTGGTATTGTCCTTTAGTGATGTGGCGGCTGCACTGGTCGGAAGAAGATTTAGGAATAGAAAAATCCAGAAGAAAAATCCAGCCACCAATCCCAGTAAGACCCTGGCCGGAAGTGCCGCTTTTTTCCTGACTACACTAGTAGTATTATTTCTTTCCTACTATTATTATATCGGGTGGAACTTTGCTGGTTCTATCTCCATGACATTGCTGCTTGCACTAACCACCACCATCATTGAGGCCCATAGTCCCCATGGAACTGATAATTTTTCCATTCCTTTTATCGTATTGGCTGTCATGTATATAGGCTTCCTTCTATAATATTTTTACTGCTTTTTAAGTTGCTCTACTGTATTTATAGTTGCATTACTTAAATTTAAGTTGTATGTTTGTTAGAACAATATTTGTGCTATGATCAAAAGACTAACAAAAGCGGAAGAGGAAATCATGCTGATCTTATGGAAGCTGGGTGAATCCACCATCCGCGAAGTGATGACTGAGCTAAGTGAACCTCAGACACCATATACCACAATATCGACTGTAGTGCGCGTGCTGGAGAAAAAAGAATTTGTGGGTCACAAAGCGGTGGGAACCACCTACCTCTACTACCCACTTGTTCCGAAAAAAGAGTACCTCAAAGGTTATCTATCCGGGATCGTCTCCAACTATTTCGATGGATCCCCTACCAGACTGGCAGCATTCTTTGCCAGAGAAAACGATTTGGATATGGGAGACCTTACAGAGCTTATGTCCGATATTGAATCTGAACTTAAAGAATCCGAAGGTGATGCATGATATCTTCATATATCTGCTTAAAGTATCGGCCGGACTTGCCATTATATTCCTGCCTTACTACTTCCTGTTCCGTAACGATCCAAACCTGGCACTCAAACGCTTCTACATGCTAAGCGGGATCATAGCCTCCTGGGTGTTTCCCTTTATCACGTTCCGCAAGCTGCCGCTGTCTGTAGATCTTATCCCTACGGTCTTTATTGACCTGGACACGCCTGCAGTACAGGCTCCGATGCTTGAGAGTGCAGGAGCTAGCGCTGCTTTCACCATAAACTGGCTGCAGGTACTGATCTTTGTATACCTGGCAGGCCTTGGCATCATGTTTCTGAAGAACCTGTTCCTTATTTCAAAATGGAGCCTAAGCTGGCGCCGGAACCACAACGAAGAGGGAGTGGCATATATTAAGGACGACCAGGTTTTTACACTTTTTACCAAAATATTTGTCCCGGGCTCTCTGAAGGACCAGGACGATCTAGACAATGTACTCCTCCATGAAAAAGCACATATTCAGCAGTTCCATTTCATCGACCTGATACTGATGGAATTTACCCTTTTGCTTACATGGTTCAATCCCTTCTCATGGCTTATTTCCAGGATGATTAAAGAAAA
>JAOZQY010000090.1 GCA_029931975.1 Bacteroidales bacterium
AGCAACCTATTCGTAGTTAAAATACGGGTACTTGTTTACCGTGAAAATCTATGATTATAATATAGTTTTATCGATCTGCTTAATGTTTCCTTGATTACTTTTTTGGCATCGGCTTCAGAAAATCCTGTTTTCATGGCAATCTCCTCCATCTTTTTCCACTGGAACCAGAAGTAGGTGGGAAGCATGGCTGAGACAACGGCATATCCTTCCAGCATACTTTCTTCCACCTCCATGGTTTTTCCAAGAATTCCAAAGAGTTTCAACAGGGATTGTTTTTCCTCCTCGTTCACCGAGTTATGAAATGCAACCGGATTATAACCCTTGTTGATGAATGATGTCGCGTTGGGAATCATGCGTACAAGTTTTACCGATGGGAGTGCCGCTGCCATTTTTTCCATACTGATTTTCGGTGCCAGCGATACAATGATGGAATCCCCTGTCATAGCTGCTTTAATATATGCCAGTGTTTCCTTCATCATGGGAGGGTGAACAGCAAGAAATACAATACTTGTTGTTTTCAAAATATTTGTATTTAAGGTTTATTTTTTCATTTCAGACAATTCATGCTTACCTGGTTGAAAGTAAAAATGAGAAAGCATCAATATACTGCCTACTAATGCCAGTATCAGTCCCAGATCGAAGAGTGTATAAAAGATCCAGTTACCACCCACAAGCATGAGCAATCCACTGACACCAGTGAGAATAAGAATGACCAGTACAAACAGCTTCAGGATGTAAGGTTTTCCCATCAGGGAACGCCCCTTCCCTGGAGAGCGACGGATGCTTACCAATAGGGTAGCCACAGTTCCAAGAAGGATCAATACTCCCATTCCAAAATGGTTGGCGTCTAGCCAGGATCTTGCCGGTAGCATGTAACTACTGAGTTGTTCATCAGGGAGTATCCAGGCCAGCATGAACACAACACCTGCAAGAAAGAGCAGGCATAGAGCGTTCAACCACGTTAATGGCAATACATCTGTTAAAAAATGGCGAATAGGGGCTATCAGTATGAATACCAGTGATAGAAGAAGTAGAATGTACAAGACAGGTTTAAGATAGCTTTCCCTGATGATCCCGGTCTTTGCCTGCACTGCTGAAATACCAAGGGAGGCATACTGGGGTGCAGTAACTGTGACACCATCACCATCAAACGGATATTTCACCACCGGAGCCATGAAAAAATCGGCATCATAACTGTGGCATTCTGTACAACCATTCTTGCCCAGGGCGCTGCTTGCCGGAAATATATCGTGGTTATAGGTATGCACATTACCATAGGGAGATGCCTCCCAGGGTTCCATGGGTAATTCGGTATATTCATTGCCTGATTGATATACCCTGTTGTTCATGACCCAGACCACATGTTTGCCCTCCAGGGGATAATTGATCTCATCGAGCTTTTCTGTTACAGCTGCAATCAGTGCGTCAATCTCTTCCGGACTGTTTACTTCAATCACCTGATCATTGTTGTCATCCATAATGCGGGATAAGGTTGCATAGCTTGCAGGATTCTTAAAATGAGCTGTCCACATTTTATATATATCCCCCATCCTGGGTTGCATCAAACCTGATTCTCCGTCAGTCTGGATAGCAGGCCATGCGGTATGCACCCTGTTCGCAGGGTAGATCATATTCTTATATTTCACAAGCTCAGGCTTGAATGAAAAAGTTGGCTTGTCGTCGTATCCCATCATTTCAAGGTCACCGTAATGATTCCAGTAGTTCATATTTGGATCATAGAAAGTCCAGAGATGTTTCCCTTTAGTGGGGATTTTTGTTCCGGGATTGAACACATCACTGGCTACGAAATATGCAGATTTCACAGTCCTTTCGGGAATATGACATGTCTGGCAGGCTATCTTCTCAAGGTGGAGTGGTGGCAGCCAGGCGTGCTTTGCCGACGGAGCTCCCAGGGTGCCGTTGTTGTGACAGTCGGAGCAAGTTCGCATGGTATTATCGAGGTCATCTCTCACATGGCCACCGGGATCATCCCCTTTACCAAACTGATGCACTTCTTTTCCACGGATCAGGTCATTGTCAGCTGACATCCCAGCCACGTGACAGTCTACACATTTCAGTCCGGCGTTCAAATGCACATCGGTACGGGCCCTGAAATTGGCACCTCTTTTCTTCCAGCCGGGTTTGGCATGGCACCAGAGACAGGCTTCATTTCTAGGTTCCTTTACAAGGTGCGGTTCGAGAGTGCCATCAGGATTAAAGTTCTCTTTGTAATAGGCAAG
The DNA here is from genome assembly GCA_029931975.1 of Bacteroidales bacterium. Classification (GTDB taxonomy): domain Bacteria; phylum Bacteroidota; class Bacteroidia; order Bacteroidales. The sequence continues at coordinate 2,241 of JAOZQY010000090.1, forward strand.
GATCACTTCCTCATTATTTAACACCGAACCAGTGACTTTTCCAAATCCAGAACCGGCCGTGGCGGCCCACTTGAAATTCATTGATTGAATTTGCTTTTTTCTTTCCGAATTATTGTATTCCGGAAGGTGGCAAATATTGCAGTCGGCTTCGATAACCCCAGATTCGGACCATTTTGCTTTGTGATAATCACCATCTAAATCATTCAATCCTCCCGGGGAAAATCCCTTGTTCTCATCTGCCATGACCTTATCATATCGCAGTCCTTTCCGATCTAACTCCAACGATCCCCCACCGGGATGGCAAACACCGCAGGAAACCACAAAATCAAACGAAGTCATATCCACCATTGCGGCCTGCTCATTTTCTTTATCCGCTAAGTAGCGGTATAAAGGAGCCGGTGAACACCAGGGGCCTCCGTAATTCCCAGGGGAGGAAACCCATTGCATCCGCTCAGATTGAATATCCTGTGGCTTCTCATCCTTCCCTTGCTGGAAATGGTAACCTTCAGTGATCAGGTTGTAATCGTGGCATTTACCACAGGTTTGCTTCGGAGAATAAGGTTTATCAATATTTAATCCATTCATGGGATTGATGGTATCTCCCTCTTCTGTAAGAAGGTAAAAGGGAGGGCAAACACCGAGGGCAGATGTCTTTTCGACCTCGGGAACCTGAAAACGCTTGTCAGGTTTTTCTGATTTCGATGACACAAATCTAATCACTACTGCAGCTGCAATGATGATCAGAATAAGCGGTACAAGCATTTTTGTTTTCATAGGCATAGATTTTATTGTTAGGATAAGGTGAGTTTAAACCGGTACAAGACCTGGAGAGAGATTAGAAATGCATTGCCTGGATAATCCGATTCGGGAGTACGACCTTTTTTCATAAAAAAGTATCCAAGTGCAGTAACAAACTGCCAGTTGTCTCCATGGTCATATTTTGCAAACAGATCGATCTCGTCCCCCAGGAGCTTTTCTCCCTGGGGCAACCATAGATTTCCGTGAATGAGCGCCCCTTCCGGGTCAGGAATCCTGAACCGGTTGTATTTTAATTCAATGCGCATCTGTGCAAGCGGATAGATCTCCAGCATGACTTCCCTATCGTCCAGGTTGCTCCATTTTAACAGGTTCATCCAACCGTAGTAGCGGTCTCCGGCCCCGTAAACCGGATCAAACTCTTCATTTTGCGAGGTTTCAGGTCGATTCCCAGAGGCATAAGTATACCGGAGGGTCACACAGGGTTTCCAGGCCAGTGTCTTCATCTGGTAACCCAGCAGAACAAAGAGGCCCGATCCTTTACGCCAGGTATTACTTTCCTCTCCGAATTCATAGGTAAATAAAGTTTCATATTTCAGGGAAAAATTTTCGGGTTGGTAGAGTCGAAAACCGGCCCAATTCCTTCGGATTTGTTTATCCCTGATGTAGGCTGCACTGCCCTGGTGTTTATGAGCAAAATATAGATCAGTTCTTAATATCTCAGCAGGCTTTATCTGGAAATGTATTCCTCCTCCGGCATACTCTGCATGTGTGAATGGTAAATATGTCATCCGGGGATCATGGATCTTTGTTCCTCCGTACCAGATGGATCCGGACCACCTTGGTTTTTCAATATCCAGCCTGAAAGCGTCCCAGGTCCAGCGGCCGGTATTTCCCCAGCTTCCGGGGCCGTACACCCGGTAATCTTCAAAAGCACTCTTTTGCCTGCCCACAGTAAGCGAAAACAGATGGAAAATACCATCGACCCGGATGCTTGCATCATATATTTCAAAAAACTCTTCGTGAGGATTCATGATGTAATATGGATCGGCACTATTGTCTGGATGTTTCTTAAATGCATCAGGTTCTCTGGAATTGCACAGGGACCATCCAAATGCCCTTGAATCTTGAAGATGGACTGAAAAAGTGATGTTGTTTTTTACCCGGATAGTTGTTCCTGCAACGATCCTTTGTAAAAGGATGGATTCATTGGGATTGCCCATTTCAGGTTCGCTTCCGTAAAATCTGGCATTCGCGTTGTCCCATTGTTCAAAGCGATACCGAATGTTTCCGTCAATCGTCCAAAGAAGATTTGACGACTCCTGGGCCATAACTTCTCCAGGGCCGGTCATCCATAAAAAAAGGACGAAGTGACAACAGTAAAACCTGTATTTGAATGACTGAGTCATTACAACGTATTAATCTCAAATGATCTTCTTGCATAATACCGGTCCATGATAAAAGCGATAGCAATGACTGCCGGCATGGTTAGAATAATGCGTAAAAGGGAAAATTTTAAACCCAGGAAACCGATTTCAAACATTAACATGGGAATTTTCAGCGTTGAGAATGCCCCCAGGTAAATAAATATATTAAAACGGCTGCATCCTTTTTTCCATAGCGTATAAGCAACCGGGAATGCAGCATAAAGTGGTCCGGCCTGCATGAATGCAAGAAGTGCTACCAGCAAACTGCCCTTGATCCCGGATCCTGCACCAATATGTTTCTGCACTTTTTCTTTCGGTAACCAAACATCGAATAATCCAATGAGAATAAACATCAAAGGCAACATGCTTATCAGTTCGGTTGCGAAGGTTCTGAAGTTGCCTTTTATAATTTCTAATCCAGGTAAATAATCGGTATAAACAGAATACCCGGCAAAAAGAGAAAAGGCTGCGATGATTCCGATGTTAACGCCATGTTTTTTAATGAATTTCATTGTCCATTTTTTTAAAACAGATTCCATAAAAATCCCATAAAAACACCTATTGCCAAGGCAAAAATAAATGCAAGGCTATTCCGAATAAGCGCCAAACGCCAACCAAAATATTTTGCCTCCACAGGCATGGTCATGATGCCCACCATTAAGAGGGTTGTGATAAATATGGCAATGACTGGGTAGTCAACACCTGATTGTACAAGTACCCCGGCCATGGGGAAAGCGATAAATCCCTGGATCAAAGAAATGGATCCTACCAATGCGGCAGCCACATAGCCGTCAATACCGCTTTCCTCGCCAAACCACACGGCGATTTTCTGTTCCGGGACCAGGTAAAGCAAGATGCTGACCACAATGATGACAGTCAGTATCGTTGGCAAAATTTTAAGAAACATCATGGCTCCTTTTTTCAAACCTAAGACTGTCTTTTTTCGGTCTCCAATAAAAGAGAGTATCAGGCAGGCTCCGGTGATTATTAAAAGCAGTTGCATAGTTATTTCCTATTTTCAATCAGGGGTTCCCTCACTGAACGTCTTTGGTGTTGAATACTTTAATTAATTCAGTTTCTTCGAAGAAGCCTACATGACGAAAGAACTCTTTTCCATCTTTATCCAGGAACACCTGGGTAGGTATGGCCTCTACGGCATATTTATCAGCAAAAGGCCTGCCCTCATCGGTCCAGACATCATAAAACACGACCTTCACCTGATCTCCATACTTCTCTTCGATCGATTTCATTACTGGTTGCATTTTCTGACAGGGTATACATCTTACCGAACCCAATTCGATAAAAGTTACCTTGTAATCTTGCGTCTTTGAGATGGATTCCTTTGTTGATTCTGTTTTCTCCTGCTGAGAGGCGTCTTGAGCACATCCGGTATAAGAAATGCTTGTTAGAAGGAATATTACTATTGCTAAAGTTTGAAAAATTAGAGTTTTCATAGTTGACTTCAAGTTTTTACCATTAATGATTATTCAGAGTATGCAGTTTGTTGACGTTTCAGGAGCATCCTGTTTGCACTCCTTTTTTAATTCTTCTGAGACTTCCAGTTGACGAAAAAAGTCAAGGAAAAGTGTTTTAGCTTGAGAAATATTATTGTCTTGGATCCGATAATTCTGACAAACCCCATCCGGGGTACAGGAAATCAATCCAGCTTCCTTGAGCTTCGCCATATGTTGCGATACTGTTGATTTGCACAATGGCAGCTGGCTCGAAATATTGCCTGCAGGACAGTTTTTATATTTTGACAGGTGCAGCAAAATCTTTACCCTGGCCGGATGAGAAAGGACATCCAGCGGAGAAGAGAGCTTCATGGCGATGTCGGGATACGGAGATGGTTCCATTACATTATTCAATTAGAATACGAGGATGATAATTCCCTGGTAAGCCAGCGTTCAAGAGTGCTTTTAGCCGGGACCTCTTTCTCTGACAATACCCGTCCATCGACAACCAACCTAAACGTTTTCACAAGTCCATAGCCGCTGGATTTCCCGAACACGGTAATTTTCTCAATAGTGTTATCATTAGTAATTGAATGAGATACTTGGATATGTTTAAGGATCTGTTGCAAGGAAGGAACATACCCCCTTGCAACAACATGCTCATTGACCACCAGAGTTGGAAGTATCCAGGTGTTGTAAGCAAGTATCTCATCCAATGAATCTATAATCTCAGTTGTAGCTTCAACCCCTGGCATGTTCGTCGCTTCTTCAATCCGGGATATCATTCTACGGCATCTATTACATTTACTGCCAGGACACAACACTTTTATTTCATTCATCAAGCTCAAGTACTCAAAGTCTTCAGTTGTTCATTAGATTGCCCCGTAGATCAATCCAGAAATAGTAGCCATTATGACCACAAGCAATACATAAACAAGAGTTTTTTGTGTTCCCAGAACACCCCGGATTACCAACATGTTTGGAAGCGATAATGAAGGACCAGCTAACAACAAAGCCAAAGCCGGGCCTTTACCCATTCCCGCTGACATTAATCCTTGTAGAATAGGGACTTCAGTAAGGGTCGCAAAATACATGAATGCTCCTACGATTGATGCGAAGAAATTGGAGAAAACAGAATTCCCACCTACAAGTTTTGCTACCCATTCATTGGGAATGATACCCGCCATGGCCGTCTCATCGTGAGTTGATCCCAGAAGGAAGCCTGCGATTATTACCCCTATGGCCAATAAGGGCATAATTTGTTTCGTAAAATCCCAGGTCGATAATGCCCATTCCCTGTTTTCAGATTCATTCTTATCCAACAATGTAATTATTGAGAGTCCGGCAATACCAACTATCATAGGAATAAGAGGTGAAGAGCTAATGAAGGATGAGCCAGCAGTTGCAACTGCAGCCAGGATTACATGCTGCCATTTTAGTTTCAGGATGAAAATCAAAGAAAATATAAGAAATCCAGCAAATACCGAGGTGATATACCATTTGTTAGCCCATAGCCAGTACCAGCCGCCGCTGGTAACATCGTTACCTGGTTTGCCCCAGTTTGCGAACACGAGGATCAGAACCAGCGTAAAAAAATGAAATGCCGTTTGCCACATAGGTCGCTTTTCAGGCATATCAGGAAAACTAATTTGTTCCTCTCTTTTTACTCTCTCTTCTTTCCGGTAAATCAAGGACATGGCCGAGCCAATTACCACGGCGAAAACCACTGCACCGATGATACGAGCCACACCCATTTCAAAACCCAATATTCGTGCGGTTAATATGATGGCCAGTATGTTAATTGCCGGGCCTGAATATAGAAAAGCAATAGCGGGTCCCAGTCCTGCTCCCCGTTTGTGGATACTGGAAAAAAGAGGCAGTATGGTACAGCTACAGACAGCTAAAATGGTTCCTGAAACCGATGCAACGGTATAAGCCACCCATTTTTTGGCTTTGGCCCCAAAATATTTCATTACTGCACCCTGACTAACAAATACTGCGATCACTCCAGCGATAAAAAATGCGGGCAAAAGGCATAAAATAACATGTTCCTGTGCATACCATTTGGTAAGATCGAGCATAGCCATCACCGATTCCTTAAATCGTGCATTTCCCAGGGGCATGAAAAATGCCAACACAAATGCAGTTATTGTCCAGAACAATATCTTAAACTCCTTTTTCCATTCCATAATACTCAATCTAATAAAGTGCTAATGGTGTGTTTTAACGTTTAGAAGCGTTCGTAAATAGACGAACGGTATTGATAAATTTTTTAGAAATAAATAATCACTATATAATATATTCCAACCCCTATGAAAACAAAGGATATGATCCGGCGAAACCAGATTTCAAAGACTTTTATGCGCTTGTACAGCTTACCAACACCAGAAACAGTATTGGCAAGTAACCAGGCAAAAATAATTACCGGGATACCTGTAGCTATGGCAAACACGATCGGGAGGTAGAGACCCGAAGTGCTGCTGACGGTCATTGGTATCAACATGCCAAAATATAGGACTCCACTGTAGGGACAGAATGCAAGGGCAAATATGATTCCAATCAACAGGACCTCCCAATAACTACTTGTCCCCTTTTCCTGGAAGCGTTTCGCTAAACTGCTTACTCCGGGAAATTTTATCTTAATCAGGTCTAACATGAAAAACCCAATTATAATCAATAAGGGTCCAAGTATCTTCTCACCATATTGTTGAAACCAACCAGAAAGTTTGAACTGGTCGGCCCCAATGAAAATTATCAGAGCCAGTAAGGTATATGATATGGCCCTTCCCAGTGTGTATGCCAGACCATTAATGAAGACTTTCTTACTGTCTTTTACATCTTTACTGATAAACCCAATTGCTGTAATGTTTGTTGCAAGAGGGCAGGGGCTGATGGCTGTCATCAGCCCCAGGATAAATGCCGTAACAACAGGCAAGCTGCTGTTGGCCATAATATTGTTAAGGAATTCCTCCATTTGATGTAAGATCTAACTTATATCAGGGGGTCAATCTTTCCCTTAATAATTTGCTTGAGTTTTTCCGGATTGCTTCGGGCATACATAAAGCCATCATTGGTGATATTAATTTTGGTATCACCACTAACGATCAATAAAGTTTGTCCTGAAACCTCTAACTCTTCAGCTTTTTTAGCAGCCTCAGGCTCATCAAGGTTATACCCGGTAAAGCTTACCGTTTCACCGTATAATTCGGCAATAGAAGTTTTTGAAACATCTTCAACAGCCTTACAGGTCTCACACCTTCTGGTAGAATGGAAGTAATAGACTTCTACATTATCTCCCTGCTTAACTTCTGTGATTTCATTATTCTTATCGGTTTGGGCTGAACATGAAATATTCAAGCTAATCGCGACAAAAAACAAAAAGAACATTTTTGAGGTTTTCATTTTTTATTGATTTTGGATTATTAAATCTCTTAATTCACTTGCTGAAGGAATTCGTCCGGAGAAGACCACCTTTTCGTTTATAACCAGCCCGGGAGTATGCATTATCCCATATCCCATAATCTTCATGATATCTTCTTCTTTTACAATTGTTGCATCAATACCCATATCAGCAACTGCATTCTGAGTGGCCTTTTCAAGCGCTTTACATTTTGGGCATCCTGTCCCTAATACTATTATTTCCATACCATTACTTTTTTAAGTTTATCAATTCGCTGTTCGCCAAACACCGAACAATGAAATCAAATTTTTTAGATACTCAAGAACTTCTTAAATAGTATTTGAGCTTCTTTCCAGTTTTCCTTATTGATACAATATTTGATTCTTGGCGCTTCTATCTCCCCTTGGATAAATCCGGCATCCTTTAATTCTTTTAAATGTTGAGACAGAGTTGATTTAGCTATGGGCAAATCTTCAGTCAGATCACCACTATAACAACAGGACTGTTTGGATAGTAATTCCAGAACATACATCCGAATAGGGTGCCCCATTGCTTTGGCGTATCTGGCCATCTTCTTCTGATCGTCTGTCAGTATTTCTTTTACCATAATTACATAATCATTCTGTTCGTAAATTAACGAACTATTTATCTATCTAAAAAATTATTCAATACAAATTTAATAGAAGTTACAAATGTTCTTTAATCTGAACGAGGACATTTAAAAACATAATAATATTCTTTGTTATTCAATTAACATATTCGTAGATTTACGAAAGACGAACGGCTTTGTCCTTTCATTCATAGACTTGTATTTTCTTACCCAATATATAGTCAAATTATAGAGACGATTTTACATTATTGAAAAAAGATAAGTCTAACCCTAAAAATTGAACGATGAAAGAAAAAATTACCCGACAAGATTTTTTTAGAAAATCTGCAATTATTACGACAGGTGCAGGAGTAGCTGCTGTAGGCACTGGTTTCTTGTTTCCGAAGAAAGCACGGGCCGAAGGATTAGTCGAAACCTGGCCTGCACCTTACGACACCCTAGATGTTGAAACAGTGCGCATCAATGCCCATGATGATTACTGTACTGAAGGCAAAGGATGTTGCTATGCAGCTTTTAATGCTATGGTCAAATTACTGCGGACACAATTACCGGCTACATTTCCCAGTTTCCCAAATGAGATTATGGTCTATGGCCATGGTGGAGTAGCCGGATGGGGAACAATCTGTGGTGCAGTAAATGGTGCTGCAGCCCTTATCTCACTTGTATGTGACAAAGCCACCTCTGATCAACTCGTGAGTGAGTTATGCGGATGGTATACGCAAGCACTCATTCCATCTGATATAAGTAATGATTATGCAGTTGCAGGGGACAAATATACTGCCACAAAATCTGATGAAGTCCTGACGCAAAATGAGAGTGGATCAGTCTTATGTCACGTGTCTTGCACGAAATGGTGCGAAGCTTCTGGTGTAGCTATAAATGACGCAAAAAGGAAAGAGCGTTGCGCCAGGCTTACCGGAGATGTTGCCGCAAAGGCCGCTGAACTATTGAATGATCACTACGGAAGTGGTTTTACGGCAGAGTATGTTGCGCCCGCAGGCATAGCCTCCTGTATGGCCTGCCATAGTGCAGAAGGAGCTCATAAAAATGTGGCTTCCAAATCTGACTGCAATCAATGCCATGGAGACTATGAGAAAGCCCATTCTTCTGTTGGACAAAAGAGCATAGAATCTAACAACTTTAGAGTGGAGCAGAATTTCCCCAATCCATTCACCAATCGGACTACGATTCATTATCAACTCGAACGGTTCGATACAGTGTCCATTGAGATATTCAGTATGGATGGGAAACGTGTAAAAACACTTATGACCAACAAACCTCATGGAAGTGGTGTATATACCATTGAATGGGATGGCACAAGTGATACCGGAGGAAGAGCAGAAGCAGGAGTTTATATATTCAGATTCCGGGCTGGATCCAAAGTTCAGACCGTAAGTATGATGAAGGTATAGGGTTTTACAAGCTGATAAATCACCATACTCAGAACCTTGTTTCCCATTAAGAGTAATTGGCGTCAGACAGTATTTAAAGCTGTTTGGCGCTATTTCTTAATTCCAAATTTCAATATAGTATTTTCAAATCTCATTGCCCAGATCAGGATGTTCGCCTCTAAATCTCTGACTCTTCGATTCCCCTTTTTCATTGAAAACTTCTTTGTTTCCGCACCCAATACCTTCCTCAAATCTTCCAAGGATCAGAAATTACACGAGGTTTGTTAATCTGTCAACAGAAACAATCAAAACAGTATGCGGCATTTTTTCATCATGTTCCCTACATTTAGCGTCAATAAAGGAACACAGGGGGTTGATAATGTTCTTTTATTTCATTATATTTTATAAAAAAGAGATAAAATATGATAACAGGATTTACTATGACAATCACCCCGGATGAGTTAAAACAACTTGTCAGAGAAGCTGTACTTGAAACAATGACAATGAAAAATGATGCTCCAGCAGAAATGAAATATT
>JAOZQY010000008.1:0-9504 GCA_029931975.1 Bacteroidales bacterium
TCTTTTAGAGGGTTGTGTTATTAAAGCCACCTCCTCAGGGGGTGGTGGTTTACTTTAAATCGTGTACCATAGTCAGGATGCCTGCCCCATTCAAAGCGCCTGTCCGGATCAAAGTCAGGATTGGGAACTGGTAATTCAGCCTGAACATCTTCCCTCCATTGCTCCAGAAGGCTGTACAGTTCTTTCACTTTTTCAGGATGACTTTCACTCAGATTGGTGGTCTCACCAAGGTCTTCATCAAGGTTATACAGTATTTTGCTGTCCTTATCCAGGTAGTGAATGAGTTTCCACTTACCTTTCCGGATTGCCGAAGCCGGTTGATCGTGGTGATACACGGGATAGTGCCAGAAAATAGCCCTTTCCGGATCAGGCTCCAGTCCAGACATCACAGGCAACAGGCTTTCTCCATCAAAAATCTGGGATTCCGGCAGAAGGATTCCAGCCAGCTCTGCAAAAGTGGGGTAGAAGTCCACGCTGCTTACAAGGGCATCGCTCACCCGGCCGGCTTCAATCTTTCCAGGCCAGCGTGCAATAAAGGGTTCCCTGATACCGCCCTCAAGGACCGTCCCTTTCTCGGCTCTGAGGGGTGCATTGGATGAGGCCACATAGAGCAGTGTATCACTCTGGTACAGGTGCTGTTTGGACTGGTCCAGCAGTGGAACCCGGTCAAAACGGCTGATAAGTCCCCCGTTGTCGGAAAAAAAGATCACCAGGGTATTGTCTGACAATCCCAGTTCGTCCAGTTTATTCAGGATTCTGCCCACACTGTTGTCCACCTGCTCTACCATGGCAGCGTAGACCGAGTTACAGGGATATCCTTCAACTTTATCTTTGTCAAGGTACCTGGCAATCAGGCTGGAGTCAGCATCCAGCTGAACATGGACATCGTAGTGGGCCAGGTAGAGAAAAAAAGGATGCTCCCGGTTATTGTCAATGAAATCAAGACTCAGGTTGGTGAGTGCTTCAGAGAGCGGGGTGCCGGGCTCCACCTCCAGGGGCGTACTCATTGTTTTTGCATAATTAAAAAAGCCGCCTCCACCATACACATTTACTGTTTCAAAGCCCTGGTTCCAGGCCTGGTGTCGCTCTTCCTGTCCCAGGTGCCACTTTCCAAAATATCCCGTGGCATATCCCGCCTTTTTCATGGTCTCCCCGATACTTTCGATTTCTTCAGGCAGATAATGTGTGCGGTTGCTTGGAACCAGCACTTCTTCAAAAGGTCGCCAGTGGCCGGGAATGAAGTCGATTACACCCACCCGGGCCGGATACTGACCGGACATAATGCTTGCCCGGGTCGGGGAGCAGACTGGGCAGGCCGCATAGGCATCAGTAAACCGAATTCCTGAATTTGCCATGCGGGTCAGGTTGGGGGCTTCGTTAAAACCGTTCCCGTATACAGGCAGATCTGCCCAGCCCATATCATCCGCCAGGATAAACACAACATTGGGTCTGGATCCCTTCAATTCAGGTACCCGCTTACATTGATTGATTGCCAGGATGCTAAAAAGCACCAGGCTTGTCCTTAATAATAAATTCATGAGAGTAAATATAAGATGGAATTCCCTGTGGATCAATATACCAATTGGACCAAGGTTTACACAATTTGATACAACTCAGACTGCTAGTTTTTCCTTACTTTCTACTGAATGTCTGCCTCTGCTGACTGTGTCTTCAGCAGTGTTGAATCACTCATAATCTTGGTATTCAGGTCATTCAAGGCCTTCTTTAGTGCTTTCTGATTCGTTACGCGGGTGGATGTGCTGTACAGGGATACCAGTTTCTTTCCCCTGCCAACGCCCCGGTGGGAGGTCATAAATTGGTTCGCATCATTAAAGAAGGAAGCCTCCACTTCCACGTCGGTAACAGAGGTGGCATAGGGAATTCCCATAAGGGTCCCCAGGCCGAAGGTCAGCACATTTAAAACACTGCCCACATTGAATCTGTATTTCTCATGGAAATAGATAATGCTCATTTCCGCAGAACCGGCCGGTTCTCCACCTGTGCCTACCAGCTGTTCCTCCATATAGAATTTCAGGAAGTGGAACGCATCCATCGCCTTTACATCGGAGATCATGGTGATTGAGTTTTGTTCCATGGATTCATCGCCCAGGCCTGTAATTTCTGTGGTATACAGATTTCCGTAGGTCTGGTAGGTGCTGGCAATCTCTTCCGTATTGATGAAGGTTTCCATGGGAGGGAGCTTGTAGGTATTCTCGAAGGGAAAGGTGTACACCGACTTCTGGGCAAAGAGCAGGGAGGTGTATAGGAGAAAAAAAAGTATGGCGGGTATATGGTATCTTTTTATCATGGGACATGGTTTTATGTATAATGGAATGTCATATACAATGCAAATTTTGTTCCGAAAATTGCAAGCATACCCGATGCATTGTCCGATACAGGAGAGAGCGGTGAGGCAATTGGTGATAAGAAGGCAACAAGGTCTGGGAGTGCCAGCTAAGGGGCATCCTGGGTATAATGATCAGAAGCGACCAATCAGGCTGTAGTCCATTGTATTACAGTAAATTTGGCTGTAAAATGAAAAACCGGCTCTGTTGGTTTCCATTTTCCGGTCGAGCCTGAGAATGGGGTGGTTCCTCTTTACTCTGAAATGTTCCTGTATTCTTTCATCTGCTTTGATGGCCAGGATTTTTTGTTCACCACCTTTCACCTGGATCTGGTAATGTTTTCGAAGAATCTCAAACAGGGACTTATTCTCAAATGATCTGGATGTAAAGCGAGTCAGGTTCAGATTGGGGATGAGGGTAATATCGTAAAACACCGGAATGTCGTTGATCAGTCTTAATCGTTCAATGTGAATGCAACCAAGGCTTTTATCCTGTTCACTGATTTCATAGCCGAAGGCCTGCTCCCAACTCCTGATGTTGGGTTTAACAATAATATGTGTGGTCAGTTTGTCCTGTCCAATGGCTGATGTGGTTCCGGAAAGCGAGAGAATCCCGATTCCTTTGGGCTGGCCCTGAACAATGCTTCCCTTTCCCTGGTGCCGAATGATGAACCTGTCATTTACCAGCATATCCAATGCTTTTCTTACGGTGGGCCTGGTCAGATGATGGGCCGCACACAGTTCATTCTCAGAAGGCAACAGGTCACCCCTTGCATAGGTGCCGTTTTCAATCAGTTTGCGAAGTTTTTCGTAGAGCTTGCGGTATTGGGGCGCTTCTTTTAGAGCCATAGGGCCGGCATGCTTTATTTGTAAAGATTAAAAATATTAGTTGTAAAGATAGGTATTGATTTCGTAATAGCAAATAATGCATTGTATTGTATCGTCTAAATATCATAATATCAAGTAAATAAGTATAAATAATAAGTTGGTTTCGATTTTCTTTTTTATATATTGAAAATTAGTATTATATTCGCACTTGTAAATACAAGTAAAAAATATACTTATAATGGCTACACCAATAATTATGCCCCGCCAGGGCCAATCAGTAGAGAGTTGTATTCTTACAGAATGGTATAAAAATGAAGGCGATAAGATTTCCAAAGGGGATCTGATATTCGCTTACGAAACCGATAAGGCTGCCTTTGAAGAAGAGGCCCAGGAAGATGGTCTCTTGCTGGCCCGGTTTTATGAGGAGGGTGATGAGGTTCCCGTTCTGGTTAATGTGGCCGTCATCGGTTCAGAGGGAGATTCAGTGGAGGAATTTCGTCCCGATGGAACTGTTTCGGAAAGTTCATCCCCTGCATCCGAGCCGGAAAAACCAGGTGAAGAAAGTGTTCCGGAAGTTTCAACATCTCGGGAGGCTGTGAACACGGGTTCTTCTGCTATCTCACCCCGTGCCAGACGACTTGCAAAAGAGAAGCATGTTCTACTGGATGGGATCGGAGGCAGTGGACCCGGTGGCAGGATCATCGAACGAGATATTGAAAATGAAATCAAAAATGGGAAACGCCTGACACCCCTGGCCCATAAAAAAGCTGAAGGTGAAGGCTTAGCTGTTCCTGCTGAAGGGAAAACTCCATTTGGGAAGATTACATCCAAAGATCTGGTTGAAGTGACTCAGGCTACTCATGTAGCACCGGTTGGTGCAGTTGCTTCCGCAGGTGATTATAAAGATATTCCACTTTCCAATGTTCGTAAGATTATTGCAGGGGCCATGTATCATTCTCTTCAGAACTCGGCCCAGCTTACACACCATATGAGTGCCAATGCTGCAAAAATGCTTCAGTTAAGGAAAGAGGTGAAGCGCAGGATGGCAGAAGGGTATACTTATAATATAACCCTGAATGATATGGTTTGCTATGCAGTAATTAAGGCCCTTAAAGTTTATCCTGAGGCCAATGCGCAATTCCTGGATGGTACTATCCGTCAGTTTAACAAGGTCAATCTGGGACTGGCGGTAGATACCGAACGAGGTCTCCTGGTGCCTGCACTTCCTGGTGCTGATGACTTTTCTTTATCGGGATTGTCGTCTCAACTCACTAAACTGGTGGAATCTTCCCGTGGTGGAAGTGTTTCCCCTGACCTGCTTGCTCCCGATGCCGCCTCATTCACCGTATCAAACCTGGGAAATTACGGAGTAGAGATGTTTACTCCGGTTATCAATCTTCCCCAGGTAGCCATTCTGGGAGTGAACACCATTATACAACGCCCCACTGTATTGGCAGACGGCTCATTTGGTTTCCAGCCCTTTATAGGCCTGTCACTTACTTATGATCACAGGGCAATTGATGGCGGACCAGCCACGCAGTTCCTTGCCGAAATCAAAAAACAGATTGAGAATCTTTCTCCCGATCTACTCTAAGATATTAACCATTAACATTAACACGATAACCATTACATACCATGCCAAAAAAACAATTTATCAATCCGACCGATGTCAGGAAATCCTCAATCCTGAAACTTGGATCTATTCCAGTGAACGTATATGACAAATCCATGAAGGATGAGTTGTCGCGCTTTTCCAAAGATGAGCTCATCAGGATCTACAGGGATATGCTGATCATCCGTGAGTTTGAAACCATGCTGAACCTGATAAAAACCACGGATGAATACAAGGGTATACCTTATGCACATCCGGGACCAGCCCACCTCTCAATTGGACAGGAGGCTGCAGCAGTAGGGATGGCTTATAAGCTTGATATCGATGATTATATTTTTGGTTCACACCGTTCACATGGTGAGATCCTGGCCAAGGGTCTGTCGGCTATTGAGAAACTTGATGACGATACGCTATATAAGATCATGAAGGATTTCTTTGATGGTCGAATTCTTTCTATCGTAGAGAAGGGACACAAGGGCGACATGAAATCGCTGGCTCATAAGTTTCTTATGTACGGTACACTGTCTGAAATATTTGCACGTGAAACAGGGATAAACAAGGGATTGGGTGGTTCCATGCACGCATTCTTTACTCCATTCGGCATCTATCCAAACAATGCTATTGTTGGAGGTTCAGGCGATATTGCAGTGGGAGCCGCACTTTATAAGAAAGTGAACAGAAAGCCAGGTATTGTGGTTGCGAATATTGGTGATGCCGCCTTGGGTTGTGGCCCGGTTTGGGAAGGATTGACCTTTGCTACCATGGATCAATACCGCGAATTGTGGGAGGGCGACATGAAAGGCGGTTTGCCACTCATCTTTAATATTATGAATAACCAGTATGGAATGGGTGGTCAAACCTGTGGCGAAACTATGGGTTACAATATTGCAGCGCGTGTTGGTGCGGCTTTGAACAGCGAGAAGATGCATGCTGAAAGGGTCGACGGCTACAATCCGCTGGCAGTCATTGATGCCTATGAAAGAAAAATGCAGATCATTGAAGAGAAAAAGGGACCGGTCTTCCTGGATGTCCTGACTTATCGCTTCAGTGGACACTCCCCATCAGATTCATCCTCATACAGATCAAAAGAGGAGATTGAAGCATGGGAATCCGTAGATTCCATAGTCTCTTACGGACTGGAACTTATTTCCTCAGGTATTGCTGATCAGTCCACACTGGACCAGATCAAAAAGGAAACAGATGACTTGCTCCTGGGATCATTCAAGCTTTCCATTGATGATGATATTTCTCCCCGGATGAACCTGATTGCCAATCCTGAAATGATTGGTGAGATGATGTTCTCCAACGAATCAGTGGATGCCATGGAAGAGGGTTCCCTGGACACCTTGCTGACCATGGAGGAAAATCCACGCGTCAAACAGATTGCCAGAAAAGAACGCTACGCATATGATGAGAATGGAAAAGCTCATTCAAGTATGAAACAATATCAATTCAGGGATGGAATTTTTGAGGCCATTGTAGACCGGTTTTATAAGGATTCGACCCTTGTGGCTTATGGAGAGGAGAACCGTGACTGGGGTGGAGCTTTTGCAGTGTATCGCGGTCTCACCGAAGCACTTCCTTATCACCGTTTATTCAACTCACCTATATCTGAAGGTGCTATTGTAGGTACTGCCATTGGTTATGGTATGTGTGGAGGACGTGTAATTCCTGAGATTATGTATTGTGATTTCCTGGGAAGGTCGGGAGACGAGGTTTTCAACCAGCTTCCCAAATGGCAGGCCATGAGTGGTAACCTCATTAAAATGCCAGTTGTGTTGAGGGTAAGCGTGGGTTCCAAATACGGAGCCCAGCACTCCCAGGACTGGTCATCGCTGGTGGCACATATTCCAGGGATCAAGGTGGTTTTTCCGGCCACTCCCTATGATGCCAAGGGTTTGATGAATGCAGCCCTCCAGGGAACCGATCCTGTGATCTATTTTGAAAGTCAGCGGCTCTATGGAATTGGTGAAGAGTTTCATAAGGAGGGTGTTCCCGAAGAGTACTATGAGATTGCCATCGGTGAACCGGATATTAAAAGACCGGGTGCAGATATTACCATTCTTACCATTGGAGCCACCCTGTACAGGGCCATGGACGCAGCCAAAGAGCTGGAGGAAAAATATGGGATGTCGGCCGAGATTATCGATGCCAGATCACTTGTGCCATTTAACTATGACCTGGTGCTGGAGTCATTGAAGAAAACCGGACGTATCTTACTGGTAAGTGATGCCAGTGAAAGGGGTTCTTACCTGAAGGATCTGGCCCAGAATATTACTGAAATGGGATTTGATGATCTGGATGCACCCCCTGTAGTGGTGGGTTCACGCAACTGGATTACACCAGCATATGAGCTGGAGGATTACTTCTTCCCACAGGCAAGCTGGATACTGGATGCCATCCATGAGCGAATTGTTCCTCTGAAGGATCATAAAGTAAGCAACAACTACACTATTGGAGAACAACAGCGTAGAAGCAGATTGGGAGTTTAAATATAAAATAAGTGATCAAATGAGTTTTTTCGAACAGTTTCCAGGGAAAGATACGCTGCTCAGTGCTTATGCGGAGAAGGATAAGGGATTGCCCGGGAAGGTAAATAATCATATACATACACCTTATTCCTTCAGTGCATTTCAGAGTGTTACTGAAGCGGTCAGGAAAGCAGTGGCTGAGGATGTGAGAATACTTGGTATCAATGATTTTTACGTGTGTGATGGGTATGGAGAGTTTGTGGACCGCTGTGTTGATCATGGTGTATTTCCCCTGCTGAATATAGAGCTTATTGGTATCAATAAGCTTGACCAGCAAGCTGGTATCAGGGTCAATGATCCCGGCAACCCGGGAAGAACCTATATCAGCGGAAAAGGCCTGGCATTCCCATCAATAATTCCTGATTCCCAGGCGGATAAATTGAATTCTGTAATTGAGCAGAGCAATAAACAGGTGGCTGGTATGATTCGTCTTCTCAATGAATACCTGGAAAAGCAGGAGGTGGATATTGTCTTGTCGGTGGAAGAAATTATGGAAAAAACGGCTGTGAATTTGCTACGTGAAAGACATGTGGCACAAATGCTCAGGTTGAAACTGGAAGAAAAGGCAGAGAGTGATCTGGAGTTTTATGAGCTGCTCAATGCTGTATATGCCGGTGCATCCTTCCAGAAGAAAAGGAGTGATATTTCTGGGACGGAAGATGAGCTCAGAGCTAAACTATTGAAATCTGGTGCACCAGCCTTTGTTCCTGAAGATGAGAAAGCATTTCTACCCCTGGAGGAGATCATTGAGATTATTGAGGATGCCGGTGGGATTCCTACCTATCCTTTGTTGCTGGATGGGGCAGGGGATACGATTACAGAATTTGAGAATGGAAAGGAACAATTGCTGAGGACATTGACTGAAAGAGGATTCAGCTCTATTGAGTTTATTCCCCTTCGGAACGATCTTGCTATTTTGAAGGAGTATGCTGAGTATTTCTATGAAAATGGTTTCGTAGTCTCCTTTGGAACAGAACATAATACTTCAGCCATGCTTCCTCTTACAGTGAGTTGTAAAGGAGGGGTAAAGCTGGACAGTACTTTGATGGAAATCTCCTATAAAGGCGCTGCTTATGAGGCAGCTCATCAGTATCTTGTTGCAAAGCAAGGATCTGCTTATAAGAAAATCAGCCGGGAGGATATGGAGAAGCTGGGCTTAGCCCTTTTTCATTATTATTTTAAATCATTTAATCCCTCACTAAAGGAAAATTTAGATGAATCCAAATAGAGAAAAAATACTGGAACTGGTTCCGGCCATCAGGTTGATTATGTCAGCAAATACTCTGAAAAGCGGGAGCTTTGTGTCCCTTGACCAACTGGCAGAAACCGATCCTGAGAAAATTTCGGTAAAACTTGGCAGAAGTATCACCCTGTTTAAAGGGGAAGTAGCTGAGATTTTAGATCAGATTGAAAAATCAAAAGAGGAGATTGGCGAATACCTTTTTATTGATGAACTGGGCCTGCTGGGCCTGTCAGTAAATAAATCAAGAGTGGAGCAGAAACTGGGTACAGTACGTAAGGAGAGCAGGGGTGCTGATCTGCCCGAGTCGGTGCCGGTGCCTCAGATAAAAAAACAGCTTTATAATAAGATCATAGCTATTACAGGAGGTGCCATGGGCTATGGTGAGGGAATTGCCAGACAGCTGTTTGGAGAAGGTGCAAATGTGGTCTTGCTGGATATAAATGAGCAAGCGGGGAATATGGTTGCTGCGGACCTGAATGGACGAAAAACTCCTAACAGGGCTTTCTTTGTGAAGACTGATGTTACTGATCTTGAATCAGTTACAAATGCAGTATACGAAATAATATTAGAATTCAGCGGTCTGGATGTAATGATCAGTAATGCAGGGGTGCTTAAGGCCGGTGGAATCGAGGAAATGGATCCCGAAAGTTTCGATTTTGTTACCAGTGTTAACTACAAGGGCTACTTCAATTGTGTGAAAGCCAGTGCACCGGTGATGAAGACTCAGAATAAATACGGAATCGGGAATTTCGGAGATATTATCCAGATCAATTCCAAATCGGGACTTGAGGGGAGTAAAAAGAATTTTGCTTATGCGGGCAGCAAGTTTGCAGGCATTGGTCTGACCCATTCTTTTGCAATGGAGCTAATGTGCGACCGCATAAAGGTAAATGCCATTTGTCCGGGTAACTTTTTTGAGGGTCCACTCTGGTCAGATCCGGAAAAA
>JAOZQY010000008.1:9514-85433 GCA_029931975.1 Bacteroidales bacterium
AGTCTGTTTATCCAGTATTTGAAGACTGGAAAAGTACCGGGAGCCCGTACGGTTCAGGATGTAAAACGTCATTATGAATCGCTGGTTCCTGCAGGCCGGGGTTGCCGTATTGAAGATGTGGTGAAGGCCATCAAGTATGTCATTGATCAGGAGTATGAAACAGGACAGGCCATACCGGTAACAGGTGGCCAGGTGATGTTAAGTTAGCTGCCTATGAAAGTAGAGGGAATTATTTTTGATCTGGATGGCACACTTGTCGATACCATCGATGATATTGGCGATTCCACCAATATATTACTCAGGAGACATGGCTTTGATCCCTATGCTAAGAAAGATTTTCTAAATTGGATTGGAAACGGAGCAGTTCGTTTTGTTCAGAACGCTATTGGAGAGAAGGTTTCCCGGGAGCAATTGAATGCTTATGTGATGGAGTTCAAGGAGATTTATGAAGAGAATCTCCACAAGAGGAGCCGGCTCTACGAAGGCGTCACCGGCATGCTCAATGAGCTTGATCATCAGGGAGTGAAGCTTTCCATACTCTCCAATAAACCTCATCAACTCACCAAAAAAGTGGTGGAACATTATCTTTCTGCGTGGCCTTTTGATCCTGTATTTGGTCAGCGTGAGGAGGTGGCCAGAAAACCAGATCCTGCCGCAGCTTTTGAGATAGCCGGAATGATGAAATTAAAGCCTCAGAATATTCTTTTTGTGGGAGATTCACGAGGGGATCTGGAAACTGCTAAAGCAGCTGGTATGATTCCAATGGGTGTCACATGGGGCTATGGTCAGCTTGTTTCCAGGCACGGGAACGAGCAAATAAAAATCATCGAGCATCCACAGGTGTTGCTTGAGTATATTGGAACACAGAGATAATAAATAAAAAAAATGAAGACAAAAGCAGTTAGACTTTACGGAAAAAACGATCTGCGTATCGATGAGTTTGAATTACCGACCATGGGCGATGATGAAATATTGGCCAGGGTGGTTTCTGACAGTCTTTGCATGTCTTCATACAAGGCATCAATCCAGGGAACGGACCATAAGCGTATTCCGGACAATGTTGCAGAAAACCCGGTGATTATCGGTCATGAGTTTGCCGGGGAAATTATAGCGGTAGGAAGCAAATGGAGCTCCCGGTTTAATGCTGGAGATAAGTTTGCAATACAGCCAGCGTTGAATTATGAGGATGGTCCTGTGGGTGTGCTGAGTGCTCCGGGATATTCTTATTCCTATCTGGGTGGGGATGCCACCTATGTGCTTATTCCAAATGAGGTAATGGAGCTGGGATGCCTGCTTACTTACAATGGACCCGGTTTTTTTCCGGCTTCCATGGCAGAACCACTCTCATGCGTGATAGGAGCCATGCACGCCAATTACCACATCAAACCGGGTAAATATGTGCATGATATGGAGATTGTGGGTGAAGGAAACCTGGCGATCCTGGCGGGGGTGGGGCCCATGGGGCTTGCTGCCATCAACTATGCTATTCATAGGGAAGACCGCAAACCTGCTTTAATGGTGGTCACAGATATTGATCAGGATCGGCTCGACAGGGCGGCCCATCTTTATTCCCCCGAGCTGGCCAGAAGCAAGGGGATCGACCTGCAGTATATCAATACCTCCTCTATGTCGGATCCGGTGGCCCATATGAGAGCCCTGACCAACGAAGTTGGCTTTCATGATGTGTTTGTATTTGCACCGGTAGCACCTGTCATTGAACAGGCGGACCAGTTGCTTGCATTTGATGGCTGTCTTAATTTCTTTGCTGGTCCGGCCGATCCCACTTTCAGCGCAAAACTTAATTTCTACAATGTCCATTATGCCTTTACCCATATTGTGGGGACCAGCGGTGGAAATACTGACGATATCAAGGAATCACTTGATATGATGGAAAAAGGATTGAATCCTTCGGGCTTGATCACCCATATCGGGGGACTCAATGCAGTGCCGGAATCGACGCTGAGGCTGCCTAAAATACCAGGAGGAAAGAAATTGATCTATACTCATATGGAGATGCCGCTTACAGCCATTGCCGATTTTCGGAAACTGGGGGAGAAGAATCCCATGTTCAGCGATCTGGCCGATATTTGCGATCGCTATGATGGTTTATGGTCGGTTGAAGCCGAGGATCTGCTGCTGAAGTATTGCGGGTAGTAAAGTCAATGTGTGCCATCACAAAAAGGTTTGTGCATTAATTCCCCACAACGACAAAGTGCGATGCTTAGCTTATCAAGATTGAAGATATTCCCAGTACACTGTTCTTCCTGTATGCCCCAGGTGAAGTTTGCATGGTTTTTGTAAATACCCTGGTAAAGTAGTACCGATCGGAAAATCCACAGGAGGCTGCAATCTGATCTATGGATAGATCGCTGTGGTGTAAAAGGTTGCATGCTTTTGCCACACGCATTCTGCTCAGGTATTTTCTGGGTGAAAATCCTGTTTGATCTTTGAAGAGCCGGGCAAAGGCATTGACCGACATTCCACCCAGCCTGGAGAGGGTATTGTTGGATATCTCTGTTTCCCTGATGTTTTGTTCCATATGCCGGATCCCATTAATCACCCTGCTATCCAGTTTTTTATTCTTCCAGATATTGGAGGGTAAGAAGTGCAGTACTGAGAAGAGAAGAGAGAAGAGTTCCAGACTGCTGGTCTGATTGAATTTCACCCGGCCCTCAATCAGCTGTTCTGTGATGGATTTGATTAATAACTTCTGACCTGCTTTCATATCAAACACAAAGATATCCGGGGAGATGGTGTCGTAGGGATAACCCAGAGTGAAATGTATAAAGAGATGCAGGACGGTTCCGGCGATGGCCATTTCTTCTTCCATCTCCCTGCTTTCCACGCGTCCACCCTGCAAGGAATATGGTTGCTCCGGGGCTACGGTACTCTCTTCGATATCTGTGGCAAAAGGTGTGTTTGGGGGAATCAGGATGATCTTGTCAGTTTCCAGGTAGATCGTCCTATTGTACACAACTTTTGCTCGTCCCGATTTGTTCCAGTAAAGTCTCCAGAAAGGGAAGGCCATCTGCTGACTCTTCCATTCGGACATCCACCAGTACCTGCAGCATAAAAGCCTTGGAAGCACTTCCTGGAACTCCTGTATTCTGCTGGAGGGATCCCCCTCCGGGGGTATTTCCTGGAACCTGAACATTTATGGAATGGTTGATATGTACACAAATCTAAGCAATTATTCCATTGAACGCTTTCCATTTCTGCTCTATCTTGCATCTTGTTCAGAAAACACTTTAATGAAAAGAAAGGAAGTAGATTTTAGTGCCATTGCAGTGGATATGGGAGCCGGAAGTATCCGGGTGATGCTTGCCACTCTTGTGAAGGATAAGATATCCCTGGAGGAGATTCACAGAGTCAACAATGAGATCAGGGTACAGGATGGAACTGATATCTGGGATATGGAACAAATTACACGGGAAATTCTTTGGGGTATATCAAAGGCAATTGATGCCGCTCCAACGCCGCCTTTAAGCGTTGGTGTCGATTCCTGGGGCGTGGATTTTGTACTGCTTGATAATAATGATGAACTGGTGGAAACCCCTGTCGCTTACAGGGACAAACGTACCGAAGGGATGAAGGAACAGTGGAAGAAGCTGATGCCCGACCAGGATACTTTCGTCCGCACCGGGATAAATTTCTACATCTTCAATACCCTTTACCAGTTGCTTTCCATGAAGGGAGGGAGGGCTCTTCAACGAACATCAAAGATACTTTTCATGCCTTCCTACATCAACTTCCTGCTGTCAGGAGAGGCAGTCAATGAGCTGAGTATTGCTTCCACATCCCAGATGCTTGCTGTGGATGGGACCCAGTGGGACAAGCAGATTCTGGAAAAGCTCGAACTTAAGGAAGAGAAATTGGGAGGGGTGATTCCTTCCGGTACAAAACTGGGCCCGGTTATGCATCCGGATATATGGGATAAAGGCTTGGAATGTGTTGCTGTTTGTGGTCATGATACGGCCTGTGTAGTAGCCGCCATACCTGTTGAGAATCCCAATTTTGCCTTTATTTCGGCAGGCACCTGGTGCATTATGGGAATAGAGTCCAGCCAGCCTCTGCTTAGCCAGGAGGCATACCAATTGGGCATCACCAATGAAAGGGGATATGGCTCTACTTATCGCCCTTTAAAAAATATTGTTGGCTTATGGCTGCTACAGGGTTTGAAGAGGCATTTGTCTTCCGAAATCACCTATACCCAGATGGAAACTATGGTTCAGGGAGAGGCTGATGTGAGCCAGGTTATTGATCCTGATGATCCGGCTTTCTATAATCCTGAAGATATGAAGGATGCCTTTGACAGCTACTTTAAAAAAACAGCTCAGCCGCTTCCTGAGCGATTTAGCGACTATATCCGCTGCGCATATGACAGTCTCTGCTTTTCATTCCGGTATCATATGGAGATGCTGGAAAAACTTTCCCATAAACCCATTGAGGTCTTACATGTTGTGGGAGGAGGAAGTCAGTCGGATTACCTGTGCCAGCACATAGCCTCCATCTGTGAAAGGGAAGTGATTTCTGGTCCGGTGGAAGGGGCAGCCATGGGGAATATACTTATCCAGGGAATCGCCATGGGGAAGGTCGAGGATATTCAGGCGGGCAGGGACCTGGTGAGACGGTCATGCCGGATTAATAGATACCGGTCCGAAGTCCCCCTTGCAGCAACAGAAGAACGATACAGAAAATACTTAGAATTAAAAACTTAGCATAGCATGAGCAAAAAAAGATTGATCGGTCAGGCCCCCAAGGTTGGGATCAGACCCGCCATCGATGGAAGGCAAAAGGGTGTAAGAGAATCGCTGGAAGAGCAAACCATGAAGATGGCCCGTAGTGCCGCTTCATTGATAGAATCGAATCTTAAACATATGGACGGTACAAAGGTGGAGTGCATCATTGCCGACACCTGTATCGGGGGAGTGGCCGAGGCTGCTGCCACTGCAGATAAATTTGCCCGTGAAGGGGTGGGAGTGAGTCTGACTGTGACGCCTTGCTGGTGCTATGGAAGTGAAACCATTGATATGGATCCACTGCTCCCCAAGGCCATCTGGGGTTTTAACGGTACCGAACGTCCGGGAGCCGTGTACCTGGCTGCGGCCCTTGCCGGGCATAACCAGAAGGGAATACCTGCCTTTGGCATCTATGGAAAGGATGTTCAGGATTCAGATGACACTTCCATCCCGGAAGATGTGAAGGGCAAGATACTCACCTTTGTACAGGCGGGACTGGCTGTGGCTACCATGAAGGGAAAGTCTTACTTATCCATGGGTAGTGTATCCATGGGAATTGCTGGTTCCATTGTGGATGCCGGCTTCTTCGAGGACTATCTTGGCATGCGCTGTGAATATGTGGATATGTCGGAATTTACCCGCAGGGTTGAGGAAGGGATCTTCGATCCGGAAGAGCTGAGTCTGGCCCTGGAGTGGATTGGGAAGAACTGTAAGGAGGGCAAAGATTATAATCCTGAGGAGGTGCAGAAGTCGCCCGAAAAAAAGGCGGAGGAGTGGGAGTTTGTGGCCAAAATGGCCCTTATCGGGCGCGATCTGATGGAGGGGAATCCTAGATTGAAGGAGCTTGGCTTCGGAGAAGAAGCCATGGGGCATAATGCTATTGTGGCAGGGTTCCAGGGACAGCGGCAGTGGACCGACCATTTCCCCAACGGAGACTTTATGGAGGCCATTCTCTGTTCATCCTTCGACTGGAACGGCATTCGCCAGCCTTACATGTTGGCCACCGAGAACGACAGTCTGAACGGTGTGGCCATGCTCTTTGGTCACCTGTTGACTGGAGCGGCCCAGGTGTTCAGCGATGTGCGCACCTACTGGAGCCCGGAGGCAGTAAAGCGGGTAACAGGTTTCGAACTTACAGGTGATGCAAAGGATGGGTTTATCCACCTGATCAATTCCGGCTCTTCTGCCCTGGATGGAACGGGCGAGCAGACCATTAACGGCTTACCGGCCATGAAACCCTGGTATGAGATTAAGGAAGAAGAGGCTCAGCTTTGTCTTAACAGCACCACCTGGGGCCCGGCTGATATAGGTTATTTTCGGGGAGGTGGATTTTCATCCACCTTCAACACAAAGGGTGGAATGCCCATCACAATGAGCCGTATCAATATCATTAAGGGACTGGGACCGGCCCTGCAGATAGCTGAAGGCTATACCATTGATCTTCCCGAAAAAGTGCATTTCACACTTAGCGAACGCACCAATCCCACCTGGCCAACCACCTGGTTCGTGCCCAGGCTCACAGGGGAGGGGGACTTCAGGGATGTGTATTCTGTAATGGCTAACTGGGGAGCAAACCATGGAGCATTTTCCTACGGTCACCTGGGTTCAAGGCTAATGGCCCTGGCATCCATGTTGCGGATTCCGGTCTGCATGCACAATGTACCTGAAGAACAGATATTCAGGCCCAGCGCCTGGTCAGCCTTTGGAATGGATAAAGAGGGAGCCGATTACCGGGCCTGTGAAGTTTACGGTCCACTCTACAAATAACTAAGAATTTTCATGAATCTATTCATACAGAAAAGATGAAACAACTTGTATTATTCACCCTGCTGTTTTCCCTGCTATCTCAGGTGAGTTATTCGCAGAAGAAGATATGGGATGAAACTGAAGCTCAGAAAAAGGAGCGCATGGCCTGGTGGACAGAAGCGAGATTTGGAATGTTTATTCACTGGGGATTGTATGCCCAGCCTGCCAGACATGAATGGGTGAAAAAACGTGAACGTATTTCAGAGAAGGATTATCAAAAGTACTTTGAGATGTTCAATCCCGATTTATTCGACCCTGTCGAATGGGCAAAAAAAGCCAAGGCTGCCGGGATGAAATATGCTGTGAT
This sequence comes from Bacteroidales bacterium, assembly GCA_029931975.1. GTDB lineage: Bacteria > Bacteroidota > Bacteroidia > Bacteroidales. Next base: position 16,367 of record JAOZQY010000008.1, read on the forward strand.
TACTTCCAAACACCATGAAGGTTTCAATATGTTCGCATCGGAGTACACCGATTATGATATCATGAATACTCCCTAATATACAATCGACCGGATTCATCCCCGGAGTGCCAAAACACAGGAAGAATATGATGAACTGAATAAGGACCGTGACATGGGCATATACCGGAAATACCTTAAAAACCAGTTTCGCGAGATACTGAGCTCTTACGGAAAGATTGATATTCTCTGGCTTGATTTCTCTTTTCCTGGCGAGTTTGGCAAAGACCGGGACGATTGGGGTTCGGTGGAATTGCTAAAAATGGTTCGCGAACTCCAGCCCGAAATTCTTATAAATGACCGCGCCGATCTGAAGGATTACGCTGGAGGATGGGATTTTACAACCCCGGAACAATACAAGGTTCAAAAATGGCCTGAGATTAACGGGGAAAGGATTCCCTGGGAAACCTGCCAGACTTTTTCCGGATCCTGGGGATATCATCGGGACGAGTATACATGGAAGGATACAAAACAATTGCTTGTTCTGTTGATTGAATCAGTCAGCAAGGGAGGGAATTTGTTATTGAATGTGGGTCCCACTGCAAGGGGAACATTTGATAGTCGAGCCGATAAGGCTCTGTCTGAAATGGGAAAGTGGATGAAATACAACAGCCGGTCCATTTATGGCTGCACCCAGGCACCTGGTGAATATACAGCACCGGATAATACCCTGTTAACCTACAATCCTGGCGGGCACTGGGCCAGTCAGGAAAACAAAGAAAACGATGTATATTTATTGTTGCCGGTGAACAAGCCAGGAGTAGAAATTCCCGTGATTGAATTGTACCTGAAGTGAGATAGCCGGAATGGCAGAAAAAACTAAACTATGAAAAAACTGCAAAAGCTGGCTATGGTGCTGGCAATGGGACTGATTGTAAGCGGATGCGATTCTGCTGAAAGCCTTTTTGATGGCAAGAGCCTGGAAGGGTGGACCTGCGACCCGGTGGAACAGGCCGAGGACTGGAAAGCTGTGGATGGTGAATTGTTGGGAGAGAATCCCGGCGAGCTGGGTTCCATCATCTGGACCAACAGAAAGTTCAAAGATTTCGAGGTAGAACTGGAGTATATCGCCCTTGTGGATGATTACGATTCGGGTATCTTTATCCGGGGATTGACCCACCAGGTTCAGATTGGGATATCCAGGTCGCTGGAGAAGGATATGACCGCCTGTATCTATGCGCCCAAGGACGAACTGGGCAGTTACCCGGGTCAGACCGACAAGGTAAGCGATATACATAAGATCGGGGAATGGAACCACCTGAAGGTGCTTGTCAAAGGCAAACAGATACAGACCATATTGAACGGGGAACCCATGGTGGACTATACTGGCCTGGTGCTGGAAGATGAAGGTCCCATTGGATTACAGTTGCATGGCGGTGTGCATATGTCCGTAAAATTCCGTAACATCAAGGTTCGGCCTGAGCTGGTGACCTTGTAGAGCGATTCAGGCATTATTCCGCGACCCATACGCCGGGTCAGCCTTTGGAATGGATAGAGAGGGAGCCGATTACCGGGTCTGTGAAAACTATGGACCGCTATATAAATAGCGCTCGTTTCCTTTCCGGAGCATTTATCAGTCGTATGCTTTTCTGAATTCTTCATTTCCCAGTATTGGCCTTATAAATTCATGCCATTCCTCCGTGTTCCTTGTTCCTAAATGGCTATGGGTAATGAAGTATTTCTGTGGAATAGGATGGGTTCCAATAACAAGCGGAACATCATATTTCTCCTCAATAAATTTTTTAAAATGTGATATGTTAGGGCAGGGGGGGAAGCCTACAACGAATCCTGTTGCAAAATGTATGGCTTCAGCACCATATCTTTATCATTTCCTCAGGAGCATATTCAATATTGCCTCCCGGACATCCTCCACAACTTGTATATCCGGCTATTTCAAGAGCTGATTCTTTCGGATAAATATCGAAAGCACCTTCTCTGTTTTGCATTGCTCTGAAGCATTTTCCGCCAGCACAACTCTTGTACCAGTCACAAATTATTATTCCAATTTTCATAATAAATATCTCCAATTGTTTTTTAAGGATAACTTGTGCCATTTTGATTGCTTCCACCTACCTGCTTGATGATCTCCATGCGTTGAGCTTCCCAAAGAGCGACCAATTCCTTGAGTTTCTCAGGATTCTGTTCAGCCAGGTTGTTGCATTCGCCCCGATCTTTTGACAAGTCATATAACTCCCATTGGCCATCTTTTTCGATGGTCGTGATTTTCCAGTCACCATCCCTGAGAGCATTCTTTTTTTCATGGTGAAAGAAGATGGGCGGCCTTTCGGTTTTTTCATCTCTTTTAAGGAAGGGCAACAGACTGATTCCGGGTGCTTCTGCATTTCCTTTTAATTCCATGGGATCGCCACCGGCAAGTTCCAGCAGGGTAGGGGCTATATCAATGACATGGGCGGGCATATTTCTAAAAGCATTGCGGTCTTTAATACCTTCAGGCCAGTGAACTACCATGGGAGTGGCAATGCCCCCTTCATGCACCCAGGTCTTATGCAACCTGAAAGGAGTATTTGCAGCAGAAGACCAGCCGGGGCCAAGGCAAATGTATGAATCTGCTGATCCCGGTACAGAACCCGGGGTATGCTTGTCGGCCCGGTTCATCATCTCAGTACTGGCCCCGTTGTCAGCGCAGAAAAAAACAATTGTATTTTCAAAATATCCCATTTCCTTCAAGGCAGCCATATATCGACCTATTTCACGGTCCATTCGAGTTACCATGGCAGCATGAATGGCCATTTTTGTGGCCTGGAATTCTTTTTGTGGCTCACTTAGATCATTCCAGGGAATGGCCCGGCCCGTTTCGGCTGAATCAATCTGACTAACCAGCTCTTCAGGACTTAGGTTCCAGGGTGCAAATCTTTCTGGTTCCAGAGCGTGCACGGGGTGGACATCAAAACCAAGTTCCTCCCTGTTTTCTGTCCTCAGTCTCCTGATTTCATCCCAGCCCATCATATATTTTCCCCTGTAGAAATCAATATCTTCCTGCATGGCCTGCAAGGGAAAGTGGGGAGCAATGAAAGCAATGTATTCGAAAAAAGGTGCATCCCCTTTAAGCTCCTTATGCTGCTTCAGGTACTTAATGGCATGATCCACAATGGCTGTTGAGGCCTCATAGCCGCTGCCTGGTTCTGGGACCGGAATTTCTTTGCCATCTTCCCAGAGATGATGGGGACGCAGGTGTCTTCCATCCTCGGTGCGGTAGGAGTGGTCAAATCCGACATCGGAAAAAGATAATTCGTGATACTCAGGAAATCTCCTGAAAATATGCCATTTACCTGAGTGGTAGGTGTTATATCCATGGTCCTTAAGAATGGATGGGAGCCAGGTGCTATTGACTGGTTGAACGGCTAAGCTCTCATAATCCACCCCGGCAATTTCATCCGATAAGACCTGGTGAGGATAGAATCCTGACATCAGGCTGGTTCGTGTGGGCCAGCATCTTCCCGTATTATAGAAATTGGTGAAGCGGAGGCCATTGCCTGCCAGTTCATCAATATTTGGAGTTTTAAGTATCTCAGCACCATAGCATCCCGGGTCAGAATGGCCCATATCGTCGGCCAGTATAAATACAATGTTGGGTTTTTCAGGAGTAGTGCTGCAACTGGAGGCCAGGGCCAGGGCCAGGGTCAACAGGCAGTTCAATAGAATAATGGATTTGTTTTTCATAGCTAGAAATATAGGAATAATTTGCGATATATTTCCCTATTTTCGTGTTCGCACGCATTTCAAAAGATCCAGTCTGGGCTCTTTCCGGATTTGAAGGAGTTTTATTACATTTCGGGAAGCAAAAACCCAACTACTCTAAAAGTCTGCAACATGTTACAACTTTCCAGCGGGACCAACAAGGGAATGCAGATCGAAGTGAAGGATCCAATGGCAGATTTTCACATCTATGCAGTGGAGTGGTTTGAGGATCATATGGACTTTTTTATGGATGATTCGCTCTACTTCTCTTTTGTCAATGACCAGGCTGCCAACAACGATACCTGGCCTTTCGATAAGCCCCACTACCTATTGTTAAATCTGGCATATGGAGGTGCCTGGGGAGGAAATGAAGGGGTAGACACTTCATTGCTTCCTGTGGAGTATAAGATAGATTATGTGAGGTACTTCAAGAAAACTTTACCCTGATGATATATGCTCAGGTCATTCTAGCACTAGCTAGAATATTATTCATTTGAAAGAAATTACAATCATGAAATTACAAAGATTTTTTGCCCTGCTAACTCTTATTTGCATTCTGTTTTCCATGGGGCTGAAAGCCCAGGAAGGCTATGTGCCCACCCAGGAAAACCTGGATAATCGAGAATGGTTCCAGGATAATAAGTTTGGCTTGTTTGTGCATTGGGGTGTTTACTCCATTATGGCCGGTGGGGGTGATGAAGGTATTGCCGAGTGGATCATGGAGCGTAAGGACATTCCCATTGTGCAATATGAGAAGCTGCCCCCTACTTTTAATCCCACCCAGTTCGATCCGGCCGAATGGGTCTCCATGGTGAAGAAGGCAGGGATGAGATATATTACCATTACCAGCAAGCACCACGATGGTTTTGCCATGTTCGATTCAAAGATCAGCGATTACAATGTAGTGGATGCCACGCCCTATGGCAAGGATGTAATTGGAATGCTAAAGGCCGAGTGCGATAAACAGGGAGTGAAACTCTTCTTCTACCACTCACAGCTGGTCAGGCACCATCCGGATTATTTTCCTCACGGGAGAACGGGAAAGGGGATCAAGGACCGTTCCACCGGGGGTGACTGGGATACTTATATTGACTATATGAATACTCAGCTAACTGAATTGCTTACCCAGTATGGGGAGGTAGGAGGAATTTGGTTTGACGGAATGTGGGACAAGCCCGATGCAGACTGGCGACTGGATGAGACCTATGCATTGATCCATAAACTGCAGCCGGGAGCACTCATTGGAAGCAATCACCATAAGATGCCCTTTCCTGGTGAAGATTTCATGATGTTTGAGCGTGACCTGCCCGGGGAAAACTCCATGGGATTCAATAATACTGGAATAACCGATGAAGTGCCCCTGGAGATGTGTGAGACCATGAATGGATCCTGGGGTTTTAATATTATCGATCAGGACTATAAATCGGTTGAGAGGCTGATCCATACCATGGTTCGGGCTGCTGGTTATGGTGCTAACTTCCTGCTTAATACGGGCCCCATGTCCAACGGAAAGATTCAGCCCGAAAATGTGGATACCTTGATGGCCATTGGGAACTGGCTGGAGACATATGGAACTTCAATTTACGGAACCCGGAAGGGCGCAGTTAAACCCCAGGAGTGGGGAGCGCTTACCACCAAGGGAAGTACGGTTTATGTTCATGTGCTGGATCCCGGTGAAGGGTCCGTGGAGATTGAAGGTTTCCTGCCTAAAGTGAAGTCTGCCCGTTTCTTCGATGATGATTCAAAAGTAGAAATTAAGGTGAAGAAGGGTAAGTCCGGGATGGTCCTGACCGTTCCCAAAGAAAAGGTTAAGCCCATTGATACAATTGTGGTACTGACCCTGAGATAGGCTCAGTACCTTAGATTATCTGGAAGATTATATTTCCTTAATCCGGATATTCCGGAACCAGAGCAGGGATCCGTGTCCCAGGAAACCAATATGACCGCTGGTCCGCTTCAGGCCGGGATGATCCTTGTGATCGGCTGTTCCATTCTTGCTGGCCTCTTTCAGGTCACCATCCACGATCACCGTGCCGTTCAGGGTAATCCGGATCTTATCTCCTTTCACATAAACCTCCTCGCAGTTCCATTCCCCTACAGGTTTCAGGAATCCTTTTTTAGCCGGAATAATACCATAGACCGAACCGTGGTACTGGTAGGGCTGCAAATTAGCATATACAGGAGCCGTATTATCCAGGATCTGCAGTTCATAACCCACGTAGGCCGCATCGCCTTCCATGGGGGTTCTGATCCCCAGTCCGTTGTTGGCACCTGGGGTCAGTTTGAATTCGAAACGGAAAATAAAGTCAGCATACTCCTTTGCTGTATAGAGGTTTCCACCACTTTTCTGAGGGCGGATCACAATGTTTCCATCCTCCACCGAATAGCTGTGTTCATTGCCGGCCCAATTGGAAAGATCAGTGCCGTTGAACAGAGCTACAAAGCCCTCTTCAATCTCCTCTTCGGTCAGGCTGTTGGAATCCTTCAGCTCACGTACATAAATATCCCTGAAGGCCAGGTCGGTGCCATGGGCCTGCAGCTCGATTGAACCGGTGGGGAAGATGGGGATGCTGCGGTCCCAGTAATTCTCCATCACCACATTGTCTACCACCAGTTGTCCGTTCAGGTAGACGGTGACCCGCTCTCCGATCATGGTGATACGGAAGGTGTTCCAGTCATTGATTGGATTATCAGCCACCAGCAGTGGCTTGCTCTCATATACCTTATTATTGTAGAGTCCGCCCGAGCCCACCTGGGCGCCCACATCCACTCGGGTGGTATCCCAGATTTGTACCTGAGGCGATCCACGCAGATAGATGCCCGAATCTCCTTCTCTGGTGATTCTCCAGTCCACAATCATCTCAAAGGATCCGTATTGCTTCTTTGAGCAGAGGTTGGAGCCATGACCATTAAATACGATGCAGTTATCCTTTACGCTCCAGACATCCTTTACCTTCGCATCGGCCTCTTCCTGAAGTTTTTGAAGCTCTTTGGCGGAGATATGTGCCTTTGTTACCGGATCGGTGGCCAGTCCCTGCCATCCACTCAGGTCTTTCCCGTTGAACATGGAGACAAATCCCTTTTCATCGCTCATCTTATCCAGGTAGTTCTGAATATCGATCTTCAGGTATTCTGTATCCGGGCCGCTGATAATATCCCGGGCTTTCACCAGTTTCTCTTTGACCAGTGATCCTGTCAGTCCGTTATCCAGTCCGTTTGACGGAAGAACCACCCGAACCAGGGCATTGGCAGCGTCAGATTCCAGTCCCTCCATATCCAGGTAGTGGCTCAGGGTGATCATACTTAGAAAGGTCTTTACACCTCCCATGGCCTGGATTAAATGCTTCTGTTGCTCTATGTCTTTAGCCAGCGGACTGACTTTTCTCAGTAATAAAAGTTTTTGGTCGTCAGGCATGTCAGATCCTGAAACAATACTGAGATAGTTATCAAAGGCCTGCTTCTTTTTGGGAGAAGCATCGTTCAGGCAGATGCCGTAGACTGCATCAAGAGCCCTGGCTCCACCAACAGTGGTCAATACGCCCATATAATTCTCCATGGACTTATGTTCCCTTGCATGGACAATCACTTGTTCTATGGCAGCTCTCCTGTCGGAAAAACTGTTGATGGCGCTTACCAGCGCTTTTTCAAGGTGACTGCGCTCAGCCTTCTTTGCCTGCTTGTCGTAAAGGACCAGCAACTTATCCAGGTGTTGATAACGGGAGACCATATAGATATTTTCAATGGCAGCACTTCCTGCTGCACCACCCTTCCCGGCGAGCTCATACAGGGTATCGAAGTACCCGGGATCGCCTTTAGCTGCAATAACTTCGGTCAGCACAACTTTTGCACCTTCCGGGGCCTTGTCCAGTTGCTCTGCCAGCAGGGACAACTGTTCCATTCTTACAATTTGAAGGAGGCAGCTCTTTGCAGTTTCACTTTCCGGAAGCTCAGGATGAGTCAGGGTATAGTCCAATACTTGTGGCAGGGCCTCGTTTTCATTGATCAGGACATAGGAGCTAATGGCCTGCTGCCTTACTTTGGTATCGGGGTCCTTGATGTATTTTGAAACGCTAAGAGATGTTCCCTTGTCTTTTAATTCCCCAAGCAGATAAAGGATTTCAGCCTTAACTTCCTTGCTTTTACTTTTATCCAGAGCTACAGTCCAAACATCCACTGGCGAATGAGCTTCAGCAGCGTAACGGATGGCCGACATGCGGTAGGCTTTGTTCTTATCCTTCATGGCTGATACCAGCAAAGGAAGGGACTGTTCAATATCTTGTTGATCTGCAGCCGTAAGCAAGGCTCCTGTCTTGAAACCGGACTGTTCCGGAGCCTTGCAACTCTTTATCAGGGTTTTGCAGATCTTAAGGCTCAATTCATTCTGTTTCTGTTCTGCCAGTGCCCGGGCATAAACCACCAGGCTACCTGTTGCATTGGTGGGCTCGGGCATATAGCCTGCATTTTTGGCTGCCTCATTTAATACAGCCTCGGAAGCCGGGTTTCCCAGACGGGCAAGGCAGGCAAGTACACTGCGCTGCAGCTCGGGGGAGTTGGATCCTGCAAGTCTGGCAATTGTTTCGGCGTGACTGCTGTTTCCGGTGTTTTTTATGGCATTGACCAGGGCAATCTGAGTTCTTCCTTTGCACTGATCCAGTCTATTCACAAAAAGATCCGCGGCTTTTTCAGGATTAATATCCCGCATGGCCCGTATGGCTGGATCCTGCAATTTTGGATCAGTCACGAAGGGGGTGAGACTCTCCATGGCTGCTTCGCTTCCAAAATAGTTCAGTTGCCTGATGAAAAATGCAATAATATACGGATCCTCACTATTCTGAATCTTAGCCAGGATCATCTTTTCCCATGCGGCCCGCTCTTTTTCCATGTCGGGCTGACTCAGATAGCGGGAGAGGCTCTCAATGGCCATACGCCCCCTGGTATCATCGCCTGTCCCCGGGGGAATGACCAGGTCCATTATCATTTGTAGTCCGGCCTCCTCCATGCTGAGCATGGACTGCATCTGCTCATTCAGTTTTTGCTGATCATTGGCTGGCACCTGTACCAGCAGGTCGGCCACTTTGGTTTCCAGGGTTCTGTTGTCCTGCGCTGCAAGGGGAGAAAAAATCAACAGCAGGGCCAGAAGGGTAATAAAGGTGATTCTTATATGTTTCATGATTGTTCTCATTAAGCTGTTAGCAGATTCTTAAATATTCCAGGGTGAACGCATCTCGGGAAAGATCAGCCGGTTGGCTCCCTCATCATTGATAAACTCCTGTTTTACAGGATCGTAATGAAGGGCGCGACCCAATCTCAGTGCTGCCACGCCCATGTTGACTATGGTGGCAGAACGATGACCGTTCATCTCATTCAGGGCAAACTTTTTGCGCGTCCGGACCGATTCATGAAAGGAGGTAATCTGCGGCTCCGGATCGGGCAGGGTGGCTGCCAGTTGCTGAATATTAGGTATGGTGGAACGGAAACCACGGAATATTTTTCCCTTGGGTCCTTCTATATAGGCGGCATCCTTATCCTTGTTCTCACCATCCAGGATGATCTGGCATCCGTCTTCATAGGTATAGGTGATGCGTCGCCAGGATCCCACAGCATCGGAATGTTGCTGGGGTGCGTCCACTTCCACTTTGATGGGGCTGGTGTGGTCCTTATTGAGCATATACTGAACCGGGTCGAGGTAGTGCTGACCCATATCGCCCAGTCCGCCTCCATCGTAATCCCAGAAACCACGGAACTTGGAGTGTACACGCAGGGGATTGTATGGTTTGACCGGTGCAGGCCCCAACCACATATTGTAGTCAAGATGCTCAGGGACCGGCTGGGGAGTCAGGTTCTTATCACCGCTCCAGTAAAATTTCCAGTCATAACCGGTGATGCCACTGACAGTAACCTTTAGCGGCCATCCCAGTACACCGCTGTCCACGATTTTCTTTAATGGTTTCACGGTAGTGCCCAATCCGTAGAAACCACCCCGGAAGCGGAACCAGGTATTGAGCCTGAACATGCTTCCATTCCTCTGCACAGCTTCAATGACTCTTTTCCCTTCTCCAATGGTACGGGTCATGGGTTTTTCGCACCAGATATCTTTTCCAGCTTCCGCTGCCATCACCGACATGGTCCCGTGCCAGTGAGGAGGAGTGGCAATATGTACGATATCAATATCCTTCTGGAGGAGCAGTTCACGGAAATCTGAATAGACTTTCACACCTTCGCCGGCCCTTTTAACAGCCCTTTCCAGGTGGAGTCTGTCTACGTCACAAACAGCTACCAGTCGCCCTTCCCGGGTAAAGTGGTGATTGTATCCAATTCCACCAACACCGATGATGGCCTTGGTGATTTGGTCACTGGGGGCCGTAAAACCTGGTCCCCCGAGTACATGTCGTGGTACAATGGTGAAAGCGGCTGCTCCGAGCACGCTTCTTTTCAGAAAATCTCGTCTCTCCATGATTTGTTATTTGGAAGAAAAAAAAGTAAAACCAAATGTACCAATTCAAGCCCATTATCCCAAACTCTTTGATGGTATAAATATTCTGGAGGATTATACTTAAATTGTACGTTATTTTTCCAGGATCTTACAATTTAGGAAGGCATGTCACATTCAAGAGAGAATCTGCAGAAGACATTAAATCATCAACAACCCGACCGGATGGTGGTTGATTTCGGGGCCAGTCCGGTTACCGGAATCCATGTCCTGATGGTGGAACAGCTCAGGGAGCATTTCGGACTGGAACAGAAGCCCGTAAAGGTCAATGAGCCATACCAGATGCTGGGTGAGGTGGAAGAGGACCTGCAGGAGGCCATGGGAGTGGATGTGATTGGTGTTTCACCCTCCTCAGATATGTTTGGAAATCCCATGAAGGACTTCAAGGAGTACCGAACACCATGGAATCAGGTGGTGCTTGTGCCCGGATCCTTTACGGTATCGGTAGACGGAAAGGGTGATACGCTGCTATATCCGCAGGGCGATAATTCGGTATCCCCAAGTGCTAAAATGCCCAAGGCGGCCTATTTCTTTGATGCGGTAAACCGTCAGAAGCCCCTGGATGAAAGTAAGCTGGATCCGGAGGATAATGTGGAGGAGTTTACCAGGATGACTGCATCCGATCTGGAATACTGGAAGCGTATTATTCCGGAGGCTGCTCAGGCGGGGAAGGGACTTCTGGCCAATTTTGGAGGCACCGGCATAGGCGATATAGCCCTGGTTCCAGGATTGAATCTGAAGGCACCCAGGGGAATAAGGGATGTGGCCGACTGGTACATGTCGACGCTCATGAGACCCGATTACCTACATTATATATTTGAAAAGCAGACCGATGTGGCCCTGGAAAATCTGGTCATGATAAAAGATATAGCTGGCAACATGGTGGATGTGGCCTATATCTGCGGGACTGATTTTGGTACCCAGGATTCCTCATTTTGTGACCTGGATACATTCGAGCAATTATATGCCCCATATTACAGGAAGATTAATAACTGGATCCATGAGAATACACCATGGAAGACTTTTAAGCATAGCTGTGGGGCCGTGGAACCCTTTATGGAAAGTTTCATCTCCTCGGGTTTTGATATTATCAACCCGGTGCAGATCAATGCGGCGGGAATGGATCCACTATTATTGAAACAGAAGTATGGAGACAGGCTTACTTTCTGGGGTGGGGGAATTGATACCCAGAAAGTGCTTCCTTTCGGCACGCCGGATGCGGTGAAAGCACACGTAAGAAAGCAGTGTGAAATTCTCGCTCCTGGAGGTGGCTTTGTGTTTAATACCGTTCACAACATACAGGCCAATGTTCCACTTCAGAATGTACTGGCCATGTTGGAGGCTGTCAGGCAGTTCGGCTCCTGATTATCCTCCCTGAATTAACATTATTTAGAACAGTTTTATCTTTTTTTTAGGTACCTTTGTGTCTTAATTTTTTTTGGATATTTCGTATAAATAACTCATTATTAATAACTAAAAGCAATTTCCAATGTCAGATTTAAAACGCGTTTATACTTTTGGTGACAGAAAAGCTGAAGGTAGAGCCGACATGAAAAACTTATTGGGCGGAAAAGGTGCCAACCTTGCAGAGATGAACCTGATTGGCGTACCGGTACCTCCTGGATTTACTATTACCACAGAGGTATGTACTGAATATAACTCGCTGGGTCAAGACAAAGTTGTTGAGCTGATTAAAGCAGAAGTAGAAGCAGCTGTAAAACATATTGAAGATATCATGGGAACCAAGTTCGGGAGCAATGAAAATCCCTGCCTGGTTTCAGTCCGTTCAGGAGCAAGAGTTTCCATGCCGGGTATGATGGACACTGTTCTGAACCTGGGTATGAATGAGAATGCTGTCCAGGGATTGATTGCCAAGACCGGTAATGAAAAATTTGCATGGGACAGCTACCGTCGTTTCGTTCAGATGTATGGCGATGTGGTTCTGGGTATGAAGCCCGAATCCAAAGAGGATATTGATCCTTTTGAGGAAATCATGGATGAGCTGAAGGAAGCGCGTGGCGTGGAGAACGATAATGAGCTCACCGTAGAGGACCTGAAAGAGATGGTCGAGAAATTCAAGGCTGCCGTTAAGAAGCAAACCGGACATGATTTCCCCACCGATCCTTGGGAGCAGCTCTGGGGTGCCGTAATGGCCGTTTTCGATAGCTGGGAAACTCCAAGGGCACAGTATTATCGTAACATGAACCAGATTCCTGGTGACTGGGGTACTGCTGTAAACGTTCAGGCCATGGTTTATGGAAACATGGGCCAGACTTCAGGAACAGGTGTTGCCTTTACCCGTGATGCCGGAACCGGAGAAAATATTTTCAATGGAGAATACCTGATCGATGCACAGGGAGAAGATGTTGTTGCTGGTGTACGTACACCCCAGCAGATTACCAAAGAAGGTTCATTGAGGTGGGCCGTTCTGGCCAATGTAAGTGAAGAAGACCGTGCTGCCAACTATCCCTCACTGGAAGAAGTTATGCCGGAAGTATACGCCGAACTGCACGAGACTGAGCAGAAGCTGGAAGATTATTTTGCAGATATGCAGGATCTTGAGTTTACCATTCAGGAAGGCAAATTGTGGCTGCTTCAGACCCGTAACGGAAAACGTACAGGTGCTGCCATGGTAAAGATTGCCATGGATATGCTTCGTGAAGGTAAACTGGATGAGAAGACAGCCCTGCTTCGCCAGGAGCCTGCCAAGCTGGACGAGTTGCTGCACCCCGTATTTGAAAAAGGTGCCCTTGCTGCTGCTACAGTTCTTGCTCAGGGACTGCCCGCTTCTCCGGGAGCTGCCACCGGACAGATTGTATTCTTTGCCGACGAGGCTGCTAATTATCCTGTATCCATCCTCGTAAGAACTGAAACTTCACCTGAGGACCTGGAAGGAATGAACATTGCCAAGGGTATTCTGACCGCACGCGGTGGAATGACCTCCCATGCGGCTGTGGTTGCCCGCGGAATGGGTAAATGCTGTGTATCAGGTGCCGGTGGTGTAAAAATTGATTATAAGGCCCGCACCATGACTGCTGCAGGCAAAGTATTTAAAGAAGGAGATTGGATCTCGCTTAACGGTTCCACCGGTAATGTTCTGGAAGGAAAAGTGGGAACCATTGATCCCGAGCTGAGTGGAGACTTCGGCGCCATACTTGATCTGGCTGAAAAGCACACCAGGATGGACGTACGTACCAACGCAGATTCTCCGCATGATGCAAAGGTTGCACGTGATTTTGGTGCCAAAGGAATCGGTCTGACACGTACCGAGCACATGTTCTTTGAAGGCGAGCGTATCAAGGCCATGAGAGAGATGATCCTTGCTACTACTGAAGAAGAGCGCCGCAAGGCTCTGGATAAGTTGCTGCCTTATCAGCGTGAAGACTTTGAGGGTATCCTGGAAGCCATGGCCGGATTTGGTGTAACTATCCGTCTGTTGGATCCGCCGCTGCACGAGTTTGTTCCCCACGATGAGGCCAATCAGAAGATTATGGCTGATGAAATGGGAATTACTGTTGCTGATATCCAGGCACTTGTTGAGGACCTCCACGAGTTTAACCCCATGCTGGGACACCGTGGTTGCCGACTGGGTAATACCTATCCTGAGATCACCGAGATGCAGGCCAGGGCCATTATTGAGGCTGCTGTAAACCTGACCAAGAAGGGTGTGGATGCACGTCCTGAGATCATGGTTCCGCTCATCGGTACCTGGAAAGAATTCAAGATGCAGGAAGAGATTATTCGCACCACTGCAGAGAAGGTGTTTGCTGAAAAAGGAGCCAAGTGCGACTTCCTGGTAGGTACCATGATTGAAATTCCCAGGGCTGCCATGACTGCCGACCTGGTTGCTGAGCACGCTGAGTTCTTCTCATTCGGAACCAACGACCTCACTCAAATGGCCTTTGGATACTCAAGGGATGATGCGGGGAAATTCCTGCCCATCTACATTGAAAAAGGATTGCTGAAAAACGATCCCTTCCAGACACTGGATCAGGAAGGTGTAGGCCAACTGGTTGAAATGGGCGTAACAAAAGGCCGCTCAACCAAACCCAATCTGAAGGTTGGTATCTGTGGAGAACACGGTGGAGATCCCGAATCAGTGGAGTTCTGTCACCGTGTTGGAATGAACTATGTAAGTTGTTCACCATTCCGCGTACCCATCGCCAGACTGGCTGCTGCTCAGGCCAACCTGAGGTAGTTTGACGAAGTCACTATTTTAATATACCAATAAAGCGGCAAAATTTGATTTTGCCGCTTTTTTTTTGGATATTCGCACAACTATTATTTTAGAATAAACCCTGTGATACTTATAAATTGAAATAAAATCAGCCTTTTAGCTTAAGCATAGAAACATTATGACAAACATATTAGACAAAGTAAAACTTAGCCAGTACGGAATCGAAGGTGTTAGCGATGTGGTATACAACCCTTCCTACGAACAGTTATACAAGGAAGAGATGAATCCCGAACTGGAAGGATTTGAAGTGGGAGTGGAGAGTGAGTTTGGCGCTGTGGGAGTAGATACAGGCGTTTTCACAGGTCGTTCGCCCAAGGACAAGTATATAGTCATGGATGAGATCAGCAAGGATACGATCTGGTGGAGATCCGATAAAGCCAAATCATCCGATAATAAACCCATCACCAGGGAGGTCTGGGATCACGGACAAAAACTGGCTGCTGAACAGCTGTCGGGGAAAAGATTATTTGTGGTGGATTGTTTCTGTGGAGCCAATGAAGATAGTCGGCTCAAAGTTCGTTTCATTATGGAGGTGGCCTGGCAGGCTCATTTTGTAAGAAATATGTTTATACGCCCCACCGAAGAAGAGCTGGCCGTATTTGAACCCGATTTCGTAGTACTGAACGCTGCAAAAACTACGAATCCGCAGTGGAAGGAGCAGGGGCTTCATTCGGATGTGTTTGTTTTCTTCAACCTCACCGAACGCATGGGTGTTATTGGTGGTTCCTGGTATGGAGGGGAGATGAAGAAAGGCATCTTCTCCATTATGAATTACTACCTTCCCCTGAAGGGTATTGCTGCCATGCACTGTTCTGCCAATGTGGGGGCTGATGGCAATACAGCTATCTTTTTTGGGCTTTCAGGCACAGGGAAAACAACCCTTTCCACCGATCCCAAAAGGGCCCTTATTGGTGATGACGAACACGGATGGGACGATGATGGAATCTTTAATTTCGAAGGAGGATGCTATGCCAAGACCATTCACCTGAGTAAGGAGAGTGAGCCGGATATTTATAATGCTATCCGGAGGAATGCCCTGTTGGAAAATGTGAGTATTCTTGAGGGAGGAAAGGTCGATTTTGATGATGGTTCAAAGACTCAGAATACCCGGGTCTCTTACCCGATTTATCATATCGATAATATTGTGAAGCCGGTATCAAAGGCAGGTCATGCTACCAAGGTGATTTTTCTAACTGCCGATGCATTTGGGGTGATGCCCCCGGTATCGAAACTTACTCCCGCACAGGCTGAGTATCATTTCCTCTCAGGCTTCACAGCAAAACTGGCGGGAACCGAAGTGGGAATCACCGACCCGGTACCTTCATTTTCTGCATGTTTCGGTGCAGCCTTCCTGACACTCCATCCCACACAGTATGGGGAGGAGCTGGTAAAAAGGATGAAAGCAACAGGATCCACTGCCTACCTTGTAAATACCGGCTGGAACGGTACAGGGAAACGGATATCCATTAAGGATACCAGGTGTATTATTGATATGATTCTGGATGGAACCGTGGATAAGACAGAAACACATGTAATCCCATTCTTTAACCTGGAAGTACCTGTGGAGCTACCTTGCATTGCAGCAGATATTCTCGATCCGAGAGATACTTACAAGGATGTTGCTCAGTGGGAGAAGAATGCCAGGCATCTGGCAGAGCTGTTTATCAAAAACTTTGAGCAGTTCACCGACAACGAAGTTGGGAAAGCTCTGGTGACTGCAGGTCCGCAGTTATAAGCAAGCTCCTGAATCAAATTTGATTCTAAAACACCTTG
This sequence comes from Bacteroidales bacterium, assembly GCA_029931975.1. GTDB lineage: Bacteria > Bacteroidota > Bacteroidia > Bacteroidales. Next base: position 32,602 of record JAOZQY010000008.1, read on the forward strand.
ATACTACTTGTAACAGCAATTCTACTGGCCTACCTGCTGGGTTCCATACCAACATCCCTCTGGCTTGGAAGGGCTATCAAAGGAGTGGACCTGCGTGAGCATGGAAGTGGCAATGCAGGAGCCACCAATGCATTCAGGGTGCTGGGGAAACCCATAGGTACAGCAGTACTGCTTCTTGACATGTTAAAGGGTTTCCTGGCTGTGAACCTGACGCTTTTGCAGCATGTAATACTACCAGGATCGGAGGCCTGGATGATCATGAAGATCACTTTGGGCCTGCTGGCCGTTGTGGGCCATATCTTTCCTGTTTTTGCCGGATTCAGGGGAGGGAAGGGGGTTGCCACCATTACCGGTGTGGGACTGGCCATTCATCCCATGGCTGCCCTGGCAGCCATGGGAGTTTACCTCTTGGTTTTCCTGTTTACCAGGATATCCGCACTTGGATCTCTTCTGGCAGTACTTACCTATCCGGTCTGGATGATCTGGGTGTTTAAATCGGAATATCTCACTATCAGGATATTTTCAGTGGTTGTGGTACTACTTGTACTGATCACACATCGTTCAAATATTCAGAGGCTTGTTCAGGGTGAAGAGAATTCTCTCTTCACGAAGAGGTGAATGTCGTCAATTTCATGGATAGCTTACTCTCCCATAAATTCATTCCCCACTTTGCGAGCACGTTCTGGTTTATCCAGGTTGATACCGATTGCCAGACCGATTTCCACCAACAGATTCCAACCGACGCTTAAAAAAACATAGGGATTCAGATCCCCTGCTGAAGGGATGCGAATGGTTGTAAATGGTGTATTCCGATCAGCTATTGCAACCACTTTAAGTCCAACTCCTTCAACTAGCACTTCCTGGAACTTCTCAATTTCTTCCTCCATAGGATCTATAACAAAAACAATGTCATTTTTATCCATAACTTCTTCTATGCCATGAACGGCGTAAGTGCCTTCGAGAAAATCAGATTTTTTTCTGGTAATCTCATTGGTTTTAAGAGTCAATTCTTCAGCAACTCCATCATTATAACCTGCAAAATATATGGTCGGGGCTTTGGCTGCAAAGTCAACAATCTCCTTGCTGATTGGAAAAGTCAGGGCTTCCTCAATGAATGTTGGTAGTTTTGAAAATTCAGCTATCATATCAATACCTTGAATATGCCAGAGAATAGATTCATAAAACAGGGTTTGTTCGATCACGCTTTTTGTAGCTGCAACGGCTTTCTCCCATCCGCAATTTAGAACAAAGGTTTTCATACATTCTTTTTCTAACAGGGTGTTATTGTTTGAAGTCAATGCAAATCGTTTTTCATTGCCAATTGCAGTTAGTTTTTTTGCCAGCAGGACAACTTCTTTTGTCCGTCCGGAGTTGGAAGCACAGAATACAGCTAATTTCGATAGATCATATTGTGCTGATTGACGTGAACCGTCCGTAAAAATGGACATGTTAAGACCCAATGTCAATGCTTTGCGTATGGCATTTTTAGCTGGAAAGATACGGCTGGAGCCTTCTCCGGTAAGTAGCAATTTACCGGCAGATTTTATCTCTCCAGCAATACTTTTGGTCTGGTTTGGATCGAAATTTTTAACTACATCGATAGTCTGCATCATTTCCTGAACCAGAGCAAAGTTTGAATAATGGGGATCTTTTAAATTCATTATTTTCTCTTTTTTATTTCTTCAACCAGTAATTTGAAATCTTCAGTTTCCTGTTTTACGTGAATAATAAAGCTATTCTCATCAATAGGCCCGATTGCAGCTGTCATTTCATCCATATTTCTATAGGTCGCTTGTCGGAAAGGGTTGTCATAATCCTTTTTCCGTGTAACATATACTTGCTTATTAACATAATCTTGAATGGTCACTGCTTTATCAAGAGCCAATTCCCATTCAGTTAAGGTGAGATTCTCTGTTCCGAATATTTCACAAAGGCTTGCAAACGCATGTTTTTGCTTGTCAACAGTATATTTGGCCCAAAGATCATTATACCTGTTATGGATATTTTCCCATGAATTTAGTACAGATGAACCAATATCAGATCGAAGTTTATCCAGATCTTCTTTTTGCATAATCTGTCCACCCAAATTTATCCAATCATGCAGCCGATTGCTTTTCAGCTCTTTAGACATGGATGAAAACGTAGCATTAGGATGCGAATTCATATATTTCATCAGGTTCTTCACGGCATAATAGAGCAACATATCACCATAGGCATGGTATGACCTATATGGTTTTAAAATCAGTACGTTTCGTTTGGTATTCTCCATATTCTCGCCTAAAACTTCCATGCCATTGATTGCTTCTTCTTTGCCTGATAATAGTTTCCGTCCCAAAATAATCAGATCATCGTCATTCTTTATCTTTGTTAGTTTATCCTTATGTCGCAAACTGGCTTTGGCGGTCCATTTTTCAAGCAGTTTGCGGGCATTGAATATTTCTTCCACAGTGTCAGGGGCAAATGTTTCGAATTCAATATTCTGAATTTTTTTCACTCGTTGGTCACGACTCTGGAATTTCCAGGAATTACGGGCTAAAGCATACATATTATACAACCACCAGAAAGCAGGAATCACTTCCAGTTGATCTAAGGATGAATTATTATTAAGCAATGAAAAGGGGAGAGGAATATCAAGTTCTGCCGGGTAATCTGCTTTTGAAAGCAATACAAATGATGCAAATCGACTTGAATGCTTTAAACTTGTACATAGTCCCGGCCAAAATCCCCGGCCTGCCTGAATTTCATTGTCGTTAGAGCGGCTATTATGATTGGAACCAATTGTAGCGCCAGCTGCCACATTGCTTTGCCCCATAAGTACCGAGGCAACAAGAAACGAATTATTATGATGTTGCTCGTGTGCCGGAAAAATTAGATTATTCAAAACTTCACAACAAGAGATGGTTGAATTATCTCCTAAAAATGAATTGATTAACCTGGCTCCGTATTTCAGGTTGGAATTATTGCCCAGAACAAATTTCACTGCTTTACACCCATAAAATATATGACATCCTAAACCAATGATACCGTTCACTAATTCCACTCCTTCTCCAATTTGTGTACGCTCTTTTTCTGAAGAATTAATGGTCAGGTTTTTTAGTTTATTAGCCCCCTTGATATAGCAATTTGAACCAGTTTTAATGTCCTTCAGAATTAGAGAATTTTTAATAACACAATGGTGTCCGATTAGGCCATAATAACCGCGACGATTGTCAAAACTGTTTTGTGTAATCTTCTTAAGATTCTCTTGCAAAGGTTTGTCATCAATGTACTTTGCCCACAAATATGCATCAGCCGTTATCATACCATCAAAGGGGAGGACTCTGCGAGAACCTGATTCGTTCATTAGGTCAAGCCAGGTTCGAACATCTTCCGGTTCTCTATCTTTTACAATTCCGTTCCCAAATTTAGCGTGATTCGTAGCATGCATTTCCTGAATATTAAACAAGATGCTTTTCTCACCAATAATATAGTGGGACAGATAATGTACGTTATGAATAGCAGCATCATCGCCAATATCACAGGAAATAATAAGACTATTTGTGATTCCCGATGGCACTTTTAGATCGTGATGCTGAAGAATGGTATTCCGCACCCTTCCAAGTCTGACAAGTCCAAAAAACTGTGTGTTTTTAATTTGACGCGTATCAAACTCGTCAGTAACCAATAATTCATCCCAATCATCTGCAGTATTATGGTTTTTTACGAGTCTTTCAATCTCAATCGATCGCAGATGCCTCCATCCTGATTCTGGAGTGTTTGTTTGTTTGTTCCTTTGGTAGTATTCATCCTTACCTTTGGGAAGATATTCTAGAGGAATAAAATTCTTGCCTATGTTTTCCGGGGATACAATTGATACTCTATCCATAGTGTTGTAATATTTGTATTACTATTTAGCTATTTCCAGTTTTTCGATAATCGCTATATATTTGTTTTACAAGTAAATAATAGACTTAATTTACTAAAATTCTTATCATTATTAATCAGAAAGTATTTTTTTTTATAAAAGAAAGTTTTTAAATGATTAAGGGTACTTTGGTTCTTTCTTGTAGAAATGTATTCGCAACATTGATGGTTATAAAGGTGGTCAGGCGATGCTTATTAGCATCATCAATTTCCATTTTTAAAACGTCTAACTTTAAAATGCTACCTAAGCTTCAGAAGGAAACTAATCGATTTTGCTGCAGAAATAAGGTTTTAACTGAAATCCTCTTCCAGTTTCTGTTTTAATGTCCTGGAAGGAATATTCTTTTGCAGGATTCCGTTTTCGCTAATGGATATCTGTCCGGTCTCTTCTGATACAATGATAACCAAGGAGTCTGTAATTTCTGAAATACCAAGTCCGGCACGATGCCTCAGTCCGTACTCAGGTGGAAGATCCATCTTTTCAGTGACAGGAAGGATCACCCTGGCAGCTTTAACTTTATCATTTTCCACTATTACCGCTCCATCGTGCAGGGGACTGGTTTTATTGAATATGGCAATGAAAAGCCTGCTGGAAGTTTCTGCATTGAGCACATCGCCCGTTTGTGCAAACATATCCAGGTTGGATTTTTTCTTGATTACAATCAGGGCACCGGTTTTTTCCAGGGAGAATTGCATCACTGCTTTCAGAATGGAGCGGATTTTAATCTGTGGCTTGGTATCGAAGCTGATGTTCAGGAGCTTTTCAAAGCTGATGCGGTTTCCGTCCACATAGCGTGAACCAACATAAATAAGAAACCTGCGAATCTCCTGCTGGAACACAATAATTAGTGCAATGACTCCTACACCAAGTACCGATCCCAGGATGGTACTTAGCAACTCCATCTGCATGGTCCGCACTACCCACCAGAAAATGTAGATAGCAACAATACCAAGGGTGATGCTATAGGCAACAGTGCCTCGGATAAGCATATAAAGCTGGTAGAACAGCAGGGCCACCAGGAAGATGTCGATAATATCAAGCAGGCGGATATGTATAAAAGTGCTGATCATGCAAAAGTTGTGGGTCCAAATTTAATAAATCTGCTGGAAGATCTTCACTGTTTCCCTGGCAGCTGCGACATCATGTACCCTGAGCAGACTGGCACCCTTGAGCAATACTGCCATATGAGCGGCAGTGGTTCCGTTAAGGGCCTGATCAGGTTCGGATTCTAACAGTTTGTATATCATTGATTTACGGGATATTCCTGCCATCAATGGTAATTCGAGTATCCGGAATGAATCAAATTTACTCAGAAGTTTATAATTCTGCTCCAGGGTTTTTCCAAAGCCAAATCCAGGATCGATTATGATATCATTCACTCCCAGTTTTCTGAGTTTGTAAACTCTTTCTGCAAAGAATTGAAGCAAGTCATCCACCACATTTTCGTAAGCCGGTTCGTTTTGCATTGTAAGAGGAGTACCCTGCATATGCATTATGACATAAGGGATGCCCAGTTTTGCAATAGTGGAAAACATTTTAGGATCCAGGGTGCCTGCTGAAATATCATTGATCATATGGACACCGAATCTTTCCTTTACACTAAGGACCACCCCTGACCTCCAGGTGTCCACCGATATAGGAATTTCAGGGAAATTCTCACGCAGAGCCTCCAGTATGGGCGACAACCTTCTTAGCTCATCTGTTTCGGATATCTCTTCTGAACCTGGTTTTGAGGACACAGCTCCCACATCCAGGATATCGGCACCCTGTTCTATCATTTCCCTTGCTTTTTCAACTGCTTCTTCTGGTCCGGGTACCCTGCTTCCATCATAAAAGGAATCATGAGTGGCATTGATGATTCCCATCACGTGCGGGGTAGAAAGGTCCATTATCAATCCTCCCAGGTTCAGGGATAAATTCTTTGAAAATAGGGGCATGGATGTGGAGAAGTTATTCATCTATTCTCGATAGGTTGAGCCTATATTTTGTATGTTTGAAAACTGATTTAAAATTACATTAAATAATCCAGAATTAATTCATGCGTTTCTTAGTGATTGAAGGATTGGATGGCTCCGGGAAATCCACTCAGTTGAAACTTTTAAGAGAATATCTTGAACGAAATGAGGTTCCCTACAGCTACCTTCATTTCCCGAGGCTGGAAGAGGGTGTTTTCGGAGAGCTCATAGCCAGGTTTCTGCGTGGTGAGATGGGGGCTAACGACCAGGTTGACCCCTACCTTGTAGCCCTTATATTTGCAGGCGACAGGGCAGATGCCTCCTTCCGGATCAAGCAGTGGATGGATGAAGGAAAGCTGGTGATTGTGGACCGCTATGTCTATTCAAATATTGCATTTCAATGTGCGAAGTTAAGCAGCAAGGAAGATCAGGGACAATTGAGGGACTGGATACTTGACTTTGAATTTTCATATAACAAGCTGCCCAGACCGGATCTGAATCTCTACCTGAATGTTCCATTTGAGTTTACAAGGAAACAGTTGAACAGCGACAGAAATGGTGATGACAGGATTTATTTAAAGGGAGAACGGGATATTCATGAAGAGAACCTTGGATTCCAGGAGCAGGTTCGGCAGGTATACCTGTCGCTTAAGAGACATGTGGATGATCTGGAGATTATTGATTGTACAAGTCCGGATGGTGAGATGCTGGCTCCTGGGGTCATTTCGGATTTGATTATTCAACATGTAATAGTATAGTGAAATGAAGTACATACGTTTTTTAAGTCGTTTATTAGTTGGGATAGTCTTCATATTCAGCGGCTTTGTAAAAGCGGTGGATCCATTGGGGTCGGCCTATAAGTTTGCAGATTACTTTACCGCATTTAAACTGGATTTCCTGGAATTTCTCACCCTTCCCATGGGGATATTTCTCTCAGCCTTTGAGATGGTTCTTGGAATTATTCTGATTCTTGGATACCGCAGAAGGAGCGCTTTCCTTGTATTGATGTTATTCATGTCCTTTTTTACCCTGCTGACATTTATTCTTGCGCTCTTCAACCCGGTATCGGACTGTGGCTGTTTTGGAGATGCACTGATACTTACCAATTGGCAGACCTTTTTCAAGAATGTGGTACTGATGGTATTTGTATTGATCCTGTACTTTTCAAGAAAGAGTGAGACAGATGCAGGACTGCCTTTACGAGAGTGGACGGTGGTGATCGGTCTTTTTGTCTTTGCCTCTCTCTTTTCTTTCTGGAATTACAGACACCTGCCTTTGCTTGATTTCAGGCCCTATGATATAGGTACGGTGATCAGTGAGGAGATGGAGGTTCCTGAGGGAGTTGAGATGGATGAATATAGTACCACCCTCATATACAGGAGTCGGGAGACAGGAAAAACGAGCTCCTTTACTATGGAAGACTATCCTAAAGACACCCTGAGCTGGGAATTCATAGACAGTGAATCAAAACTGGTGAAGAAGGGTTATGAGCCTCCAATTCATGACTTTGCACTTATGGATCCATCGGGAAGGGACCTGGTTGAAAAGATCCTTTCTGACAGAGGATATAGCTTGCTTATGATCAGCCATGAACTCAGGGGGGCAAATGAACAGGCACTGATCAATGCCGAAGAGTGGTCGCAGCTTGAAGTTTTTTCTGGAGACTTCTCCTTTTATGCAGCAACTGCTTCTACCACAGCGGATGTGGAGTCAATTTCCTCAGCCTTGGATCTGGATTATCCTTTCCTGGCTGGTGATGAGATTATGCTGAAGACCATTGTTCGTTCCAATCCAGGGTTCATGCTGGTGAAAAACGGAACTATTATTGGAAAATGGGGATTCAGAGATTTTCCACTTCTGGAAGAGGTGGATTCCCAATTGCAGGAACTGATCGGGAATGCCTCTGTTCCCATGGATGAGGAGGCAGAGCTATTATTGGATGCCGGGATCACTGATGAATTCTCATTTGATATGGTTGAATTCGATCGTATTTTTCCAAAGCTGCTACTAAATTATACTGCTGCCAGGCGTGAACAGGGAGTTACCATTGTTTTTATTCTTTCGCTACTCTTGCTCTTGCTTTTATCGGGTCGTATTTCACCGCTCAGGGTATAAAAAACGGTAATATACCAATGCATTGTGAATATTTACTATTTTTAAATAAGAATCATTAACGTGAATTAATATGAGAAAGAAAATTGTTGCCGGAAACTGGAAAATGAATACCCTTCTGAAAGACGGGATGGAACTTGCCAAAGCTGTTGAAAGCCTGGAGAAGGAGAAAAGTAGTGATACGCTGGTTATCATAGCACCTCCATATACACACTTAAGCAGGGTGAATGATCTGATTGAAGGGGTAAAGCTGAGTGCGCAGAATTGTGCTTCAGAGGAGTCAGGAGCCTATACCGGTGAGATTTCTCCCGATATGCTGGTTTCAGTTGGTGTTGAGTATGTAATTTTGGGACATTCGGAGAGACGTGCATATTACGGAGAAGACAATGAATTGCTGAACAAGAAGACAAAACTTGCATTGTCAAAAGGGCTCAAGCCAATTTTCTGTTGTGGAGAAGTGCTTGAGGAGCGTGAGAGTGGAAAGCTCTTTGATGTTATCAGGGAGCAAATTTCAGTGGGCCTGGCGGGTCTCACCAAAGAGGATATGGACCAGGTAATTATTGCCTATGAGCCGGTCTGGGCCATTGGGACAGGTGTTGTTGCCTCACCGGATCAGGCACAGGAGATGCATAAGTTTATCAGGGATCTGCTTGTGGAATTATTCCATCAGGAGGTAGCCGAAAATATGTCCATTCTTTATGGGGGAAGCTGCAAGCCCTCAAATGCCGCAGAGCTTTTTGCCAATCCCGATGTTGATGGTGGCCTGATTGGCGGAGCCGCGCTGAAAGCTGAAGATTTCCTGGGAATAGTGAATGCTTATTAGTCCCAAACAGGCTGTATGGCATACTTTGAATTTGTAATACCGGCCAGATCATGGAGCAGCAGTGAAAAAGAGATTCTGTCTGCAAGAATGGGGCAAATCGGATTCGAGGGATTTATAGAAGAAGAGGACGATATTCGGGCCTATATTGATGAGGTACACTTCCATGTTGAAGAGCTGAACCAGCTGATCGATGAGTTGGAAGATTTAAAAATAAAGGTTCAGTATCGGTTCCACAGAATAGAAGATCAGAACTGGAATGAGGAGTGGGAAAAGAAGTTCGATCCGGTGCTTATTGATGAAAGGGTGCTAATCAGGGCACCCTTTCATGATTCTTCGAACGACCTTCCCTGTACGCTTGTCATCGAACCAAAGATGTCCTTTGGAACCGGGCATCATTTTACCACCAGGCTGATGATCAGGGAGATGGGAAATCATGTGCTCGAAGGGAAGAGGATACTTGATATGGGATGCGGAACCGGGGTCCTGGGTATATACGCATGTAAACTGGGTGCTCTCAGGGTTCTGGGTGTGGATAACGATCAGTGGGCCTATGAAAATGCCATTGAAAATGTAAGCAGGAACGGAGCAGATGCAATGGATGTTCGACTTGGCGATGTGGGGGCTCTTTATTTGGAGAAGTTTGATGTTGTTCTGGCCAACATTACCAGGAATATACTGGTCCGGGACATGTCTGAATATACTGGACACATGGCCGAACAGGGGATTTTACTCATCAGCGGAATTCTTACAGAGGATGTACAATATATACTGGACGAGGCCTACAGGTGCGGTCTTGATCATCTGAATACACAGGAGGACTCCAATTGGATAAGTCTTACTTTTTTAAACCATCGGAACAGTGATCAGTAAGCATGAGAAAAGCAGCTTCCATATTTATTTTTCTTCTGCTGGTGAGCGTAATAAACGCCCAGTCCATCAAGGAGTTTACCAGTGATACAGGACGCTATGTTTCAGAACTAACCCAGTTTACGGGAAATTTTCTTGAATCAAATGAAGTCGCCGATTTTGTACGTTTTATTAGTGTTTACGATTCTCTTTCTTATGAACAACAGCTGGAGATCATTGAAGTATCCAATTTAATGCTGAAACGAAAATGCAGGCCCAGGCCCCATTTTATCAAGTATCAGCGGATCATGATGGAGTTTTTTACGGAAGGGAAGACCTCTCATGGCTATGAGGAATGGCTGGAGGGCTTTAAACTCTTGCTTCAGAGTGAGGTCGCATTTGTCCGAGCCATTGACCAGTGGCTTATGGTCTCCCAGTCTCTGCTGGAGGAGAATATTTTTTACAGCACCAATACCATTACCTGGAAGGTTTCGAGCCCATCATTTCAATTTCATACAGAGGAGCGCATGGAGGTTCGATTCGAAAATGTAACAGTGGCATGTTACTCGGGCAGAGATTACATCCAGATAAAAGATGCCACCGGGTATATTAATCCCCTTGATTTGAAATGGATCGGTACCCATGGCAAGGTAAGCTGGGAACGGACAGGTATGCCTGAGGATGAGATGAATGCTGTTCTGGGGAATTATGAGATTAATCTGAAAACGACCGGATATACAGCCGATTCAGTGAAACTTTATTATCCTGCACTTTTTGAAGGAATTGCCATGGGCAGACTGGAGGATAAAGTATCTCTGATTCAGGATCTTTCTTCCATTGTCTACCCGAAATTTCTTTCCTACAAGAGCTCATACAGGATTGATAATTTCATTCCAGGTATTCACTATCGCGGCGGACTGGCTATTGAGGGCTCCAACCTGATAGGTTCTGCAGTGGATGGAGACCCAGCAGTACTTGAGATTTTTGACGGGGATACCCTGAGGATTAAAGCTGAAGCCCAAAGGGTTTTAATGAACGGCCGGTTTATCAGGTCGCCTCATGCTGAAATTTCTATATATTTAGGCAGGGATTCCATCTTTCATCCTGACCTGGAACTTTCATTTGATGTAGCCAGGGAACTGTTCCGACTCAATAAGTCAGAAGATTTTAAGTCACTGGGGCCATATTCTAACAGTTATCATAGCATCGATATGAATTTCGATGAGCTTTACTGGACCAGGGGAGAATCTACTATGAAATTACAGGCCCTTCAGGGAACCTCTGTTGGCCGGGCCACATTTGAGTCAGACACTTATTTCGATTACGGTTTTTATATGGATCTGCAAGGCATGGATTATGACCATCCCCTGGCACAGCTGTATACTTATTCCAAAATGCTTGGTGGGAATACATTCGCACTGCCCAATTATGCCAATTACATAGGATATTCACTCTACCAGGTACGACATCTGCTTATGAGCCTCGCCAAATATGGCTTTGTTTATTATGACGATAGTAAGGATCTGATTACAGTGCGTCAGAAGACCTTTGATTATATCTCTGCTTCCATGAGGCAGAGAGACTATGATGTGATCCGTTTTATCTCCAGGCTTGAAGGAGCATCCAATGCTCAGCTGGATTTATATACCAGGGACCTGACCATTTCAGGGATACCGGTAATCTTCCTGAGCGACTCACAAAATGTAAGACTGATCCCAAATGAGAACAGCATTGTAATGAAGCGCAACAGGTCTTTTCTGTTTGATGGAGTTGTTGATGCTGGTCTGTTTCAGATTTCAGGAAAGAATTTTTTCTTTGATTATGATAATTTTAAGATAGATCTGCAGCAGATTGATTCTCTTAAGATCTCAATCTTGACCGATGAATATAACCAGTATGGTGAACCCATACTGGCACGGATTGAGAATGCCATGGAGAATATGACAGGATCCTTGCTCATAGATGATCCCCAGAATAAATCTGGTCTGGCCTCTTTTCCGCAATATCCCGTATTTACCAGCCTGGAAGGCTCCTATATTTACTTTGATGATCCAAGCATTCAAAATGGAGTCTATGACCGGGATGAATTTTACTTCCAGATGGATCCTTTTACCATCGATAGCCTGGATAATTTTAGGCCCGAAGCTATTTCTCCAGATGGAACTTTTATCTCAGCAGGTATCCTGCCACCCTTACAATTGGAAATGACCCTGAGGGATGATAACTCACTGGGTTTCTATATGGAGGTCCCCGAAGAGGGGATCGGTCTGTACGGAGGAGTGGGTACGTTTTATAAAGATATTGAAATGAGTAGTGCGGGATTGCGCGGATACGGGTCTTTTGACTACCTCAGCTCTTCCGCTTCATCGGATCTGTTCCTGATGCATCCCGATTCCATGATGGCACGAACCAGAAACTTCCTGATACGCGAACAGAACGAAGGGACAGAATATCCCTATGTGGAGAATAGCGTGGTGGATTTAAAACTGTTACCGGAAGAAAATATGCTTGCGGTTTCAAGGGTGGATGAGACATTTAAAGTTTACAATGACAGCGTTTTTCATGGAGGCAACCTTGCACTTTCTCCTTCCGGTCTCACAGGAGATGGTGCCATGGGCTTTCCTGATGCACGTATTGAATCGGATTTTTTTTCCTATGGTTCAAGATCTCTTAGGGCCGATTCTGCCGGTGTGAAGCTAAAGAATCCCGCCTTTGATGACTATTCTTTCTTAACCGGTAATGTCAATGCATTTATCGATCTGGATCAGCGCAGGGGGGAATTCAGGGCCAATGGAGATGCTACTTTAATTGAGTTTCCCTATAACCTTTATGAAACGCGGCTAGATCAAATGATATGGAACATGGATGAGGATGAAGTGGTCCTGTCCCAGAACAAGCTCCTGCCGGAAAACACTGTGGATATTGGCATCGACTCTTTAAAAACCTATGGACCCACCTATACCTCCACCCATCCGCAAATGGACAGTCTTAATTTTGTTGCACCTGAAGCTCTTTATAATTACAGGACGCGGAAGCTGCATGCTTATGAAGTTCCTTTTATTGAGGTGGCGGATGCCTATATTTTTCCTCACCAGGGGAATGTGGATATTGGGTACCGTGCCTCCATGAATCTGCTTGAAAATGCAAAGGTACTGGCCAACAAGGTAAACAGGCAGTACCAGATATATGATGCTACAATTGCAGTAAAAGGAGCAAAGGATTTCAGTGGAACCGGTATTTATGATTACCTCGATGCCTTTGGCAACAGCTATCAGCTCCATTTTGACAAGATCTGGGTTGATACCTCCATTCTGACCCTTGCCAGTGGGAAGGTGGATGCTGATGATCCATTTATGTTAAGTCCCTATTTTGACTTTCAGGGAGAGGTGCAGCTTTCTGCGGATGCATCGAATCTGATTTTTGACGGCGGAACCAGACTGGTTCATGACTGTAGTATCGGCAAATCCTGGTTGCGTTTTACCTCGCTTGTGGATCCGGCCAATATCAGCATTCCTGTACCAGAACAGATGCAAAATACGGCCCTGAACAAAATTTTTGCCGGTTCTATGATTACCAGGGACTCCACCCATATTTATTCCACCTTCCTTTCGGGACGCAAAGATTACTTTGATGCCAATATCACCACTGCAAGCGGCGAGCTGAGCTATGATCCAGATCTGGAAAGTTATATAATTGCTAAGCCCGAAAAACTGGAGCATCCTGACTGGCCCGGAAACTACCTGAGACTGGACACAAAGAAATGTCAGGTTTATGGAGAGGGTGCTATCAAACTGAATCTTGATTATGGACTGGTAAAGATGGTCTCCACAGGGAATGCAAGCCATAATTTAGCTGAAGGAGAATTTGAGACCCGCCTGATTCTTGGATTGGATTTTTATTTCTCAGAGCAGGCTTTGGAGATAATGGGAGCGGAGATTGACAGCCTGCCCAATCTGGAGCCGGTTGACCTGTCTGATCCGTTTTACCGGCTGGCAATGAAGGATCTTCTGGGCAGGGATATGGCTAATTCCCTGGAACGACAGCTTGGTCTTACAGGATCCTATGGGGAGATTCCTTCCCAGTGGAAGCATTCCATATTTTTTAGTGATCTTCCTTTGAAGTGGAACCAGGATTCCCGTTCATTCAGGTATAACGGAACCATTGGTATCGGGAACATTGGAGATATCCAGGTAAATAAGAAGGTGCAGGCATATGTGGAACTGGTGGAAAAAGGATCCGGCGATTTGTTTGATATATATTTGAAAGTGGATGACAACACCTGGTATTATATTGCATATACTCCCGGAGGTTTGCAGGTTCTATCATCGAACCGTCGTTTCAATGCACTGGTTTTTGATCTGAAGCCGGCCGACAGGCGGGTCAAGGGGAAAGTAGGCCAGGGAGCCTATATTTACAGTCTCGCGGCCATGCGACGCCTGGACCTCTTTCTTGATCGTTTCCTGGAATATGAGGAGTAGGGAATCAGGAGATTTTTGCCGATGAGCGTGTTCCCAGCTCAATAACATCAAGATTCCCAATGCGACCTTGTGCCACCTCAAAACGGACCAGAGTGCGTACCTTATGCATTCCGTTTCGTCCGGCAGCCCCCGGGTTGATATGCAGAAAGCCATTTTTTTTATCGTGAATCACCTTGAGAATATGCGAGTGTCCCGAAATAAAGAGACCGGGTGGGTTTGTGAAGATTTCTGGTTTTACTCGCCTATCGTAGTTCCCGGGGTAGCCACCGATATGGGTCATCCAGATATCCAGTTCTTCGCGTTTTTGCCGCTGGTGACCGGGGTATCTCGAGCGGATAGGGGTCCCGTCAATATTGCCAAAGACTGCTACCACGGGGGCTATCAGGTTGAGTTTCAGGATTACATTATAGTCGCCAATATCGCCGGCGTGCCAGATTTCATCACATTGTCCGAAATATTCAGCGATTTTTGAATCGAAGAAGCCATGAGTATCGGATAGAACACCTATTCTGAACATTGGTATGGAGTTTGGCCGGTTAATTTACTAATTTTAGCGTCAAATTGTGACAATGCATTTGTTTTACAATCCCCATATTCAAGGCGACACTTTTGTGCTGGAAGAGCAGGAGTCTAAACATGCCATTCGTGTACTCAGGCTGCTCAAGGGCGATCAGGTGATCCTGGTGGATGGGAGAGGACATTGGTATGAGGCTGTAATTGTGGATGATCATCCCAAACGGTGTATGCTTCAAATTATTAAGCATACGCCTGATTATAAGCCATTGAATTATGCTCTGCACATGGCCGTTGCACCTACCAAAAATATGGATCGTTTTGAGTGGTTCCTTGAAAAGGCTACAGAGATCGGGGTTAGCGAAATCACTCCACTGATCTGTGCACGAAGCGAACGAAGGCAGGTGAAAATGGACCGTCTTGAAAAAATACTTGTATCGGCCATGAAACAGTCCCTCAAGGCCTTCAAGCCCGTTCTTCATGAGCCGCTCAGCATGGCCGATTTTATACAAAAGGATCATCAGGGAATCCTGGGGATCGCACATTGTTACCCTCTGGAGCGACGTGGTATAAAGGAAATGGAACTTTCCGGCAGATACACCATGATGGTGGGTCCTGAAGGGGATTTTACTGAAGATGAGGTATTCGCAGCACTGGAGGCAGCCTATCTTCCTTTTCACCTGGGAGATTCCAGGTTACGCACTGAAACTGCCGCTGTTTACATCACTGCAGCCATCTCTTTTTCCCACCTGAAAAGCTGATCAAAAAAAAGGGGCCATTACGGCCCCTGGTTAGATTTTTCTAAAATGGTTTTCACCAGCTGTTCACCCGGATC
Source organism: Bacteroidales bacterium (assembly GCA_029931975.1). Taxonomy (GTDB): domain Bacteria; phylum Bacteroidota; class Bacteroidia; order Bacteroidales. The sequence goes on from JAOZQY010000008.1 coordinate 48,068, forward strand.
AAAAATAAGCGGTTCCATCAGTTCCTGTAAGAACTGATCTCCAAAATCCTGATACAGTGATTCCGGGTTGTCGGATGATGCTTCTTGTTCATCAAATCCATCCACCCGGTGAAAAAGGGTAGATACTTTTACCATAGGCAATTATAATTAGGTTTTCGAAATTATAACGCCTATGCTTCTATAATATTGTAAAAAAGTGTGAAAGTTTATTAATAAACTGTAAGGCTAAGATTTTTTTCCTGAATCAGCTTGCGCAAATTGATTAAGGCGTATCTCATTCGGCCCAATGCAGTATTAATGCTTACATCGGTCTGCTCAGCGATCTCCTTAAAGCTGAGATTTCCATAATGCCTGAGAAGTACTACTTCTCGTTGATTATCAGGGAGTTCATTGATCAGGATCCGGATCTCTGACCTGATCTGGTTGTTTACGATCAGTTCTTCAATATTCTCATCGGAGAACTTCTTGCTGTTAAACAGGTCCACTTCAGAATCATCGTTGGAGATGGCATTCATCTGCTTCTCTTTCCTGAAATGATCGATAATCAGGTTGTGGGCGATACGAATGACCCAGGAAAGGAATTTTCCATTGTCCTTGTACTTGCCTGCTCTGAGGCTTTGAATTACCTTGATAAAGGTCTCCTGGAAAAGATCTTCAGCCAGCTGCTGATTTTTAATTGTAAGCAAAATGTATGTATACACCTTGCTCCGGTGCCTGTTTATTAAGACTTCAATGGCTGAATGATCACCTTTTATATATGCTTGAACCAGGTTCTGGTCATTAGCTACACTTTTCTTCAAAACTTCCGTTTCTGTTGGTTAAGCGTAAAGGTGTATTGATAGGCAAAATCTTTTTGTGAATATTCTTAGGGTGCAAGAAAGTAAAAATAATTCTTAATGCAAAATATAGTACTTTTGGGGCAATAAAATTTAGAGCTATTATAGAGCATTTTATACATATTAAGGGAGCCCGGGTACACAATTTGAAAAACGTGGAGATTAAGATCCCAAGGGGCACCCTGGTGGTTATAACCGGACTCTCGGGATCGGGTAAATCATCTCTTGCTTTTGACACACTTTATGCTGAAGGACAGAGAAGGTATGTGGAAAGCCTGTCTGCCTATGCCCGGCAGTTTCTTGGGCGAATAGATAAACCTGATGTGGACTTTATTCATGGTATTCCACCGGCTGTGGCACTTGAGCAGCGTGTAAATTCACGGAACCCCAGGTCCACTGTGGGAACATCCACCGAGATATATGATTATATAAAGTTATTATTTGCCCGGACCGGGCATACATATTCGCCGGTTTCGGGCCGACTGGTGAAGAGGCATGCGGTGAGTGATGTGGTTGATTACATCCTTGAGCAGGAGAAGGAAAGACGGCTGGTTATTCTGGCCACAGTTTGTCTGAACCAGGATAAAGACCTTGACTATCAGCTGGACATATTTATCCAGCAGGGGATGACCCGGGCCAGGGTGAATGGGAAGATTGTCGACCTGGAATCACTAAAGGGGGGGGCTAAGCAGAGTGATAATTACCTGCTTCATCTGGTGGTTGACAGAATTGTGGTACAGGAAGATAGGGAGTCAGTTAGCCGTTTTGGTGATTCGGTTCAGACAGCCCTGCAGATAGGGCGTGGACGCTGCATGATTTGGGATCCGGAAAGGGAACTAACTGAGGACTTCTCTACCCGCTTCGAGGCAGATGGAGTGGAATTTGAAGAGCCTACTGAGCACCTTTTCAGTTTTAACAATCCCCTTGGAGCATGTCCCAGCTGTGAAGGTTATGGGAAAGTGATGGGTATCGATGAGGAACTTGTGGTACCCAATAAACAGCTATCGGTGTATGAGGATGCAGTGGTTTGCTGGAAAGGGGAGAAGATGAAGAAATGGAAGGAGAAGCTGATCATGAGGGCAGATGAGTTTGATTTCCCCATCCATACACCATACTCAAAGCTTACAGATGAACAGCGCAGCCTCCTGTGGATTGGAAATCGTTACTTTAAGGGGATTCATGGCTTCTTTGACCATCTGGAGAATAAAAAATACAAAATACAATACAGAGTGATGCTCTCCCGCTACAGGGGGAAGACAGTCTGCCCTGAGTGTGGTGGAAGCAGGCTTAGAAAAGAAGCATCCTATGTGAAAGTTGGCGGACTTACCATTAGTGAACTGGTGAAGATGCCCATTGATCAGCTAAAGATCTTTTTCAGTACCATAAAAATGACCAGGAAGGAATTTAAGGTTTCCGAAAGGCTGTTAAAGGAAATAAGCAACAGGCTTGGTTTCATGACCAAAGTGGGACTTGGTTACTTAACACTGAACCGCCTGTCATCCACCCTTTCGGGTGGTGAAAGCCAGCGTATTAACCTGGCTACATCTCTGGGGAGCAGCCTGGTTGGATCGCTTTATATCCTGGATGAACCCAGCATCGGACTCCATTCGCGCGATACCAAACAGTTGATTGGGGTGCTGAAAGAACTGCAGCAACTGGGTAATACTGTATTGGTCGTTGAACATGATGAAGAAATCATACGGGCGGCCGATCATGTGATCGATATGGGTCCCATGGCTGGCAGACATGGGGGTGAGGTAGTGTTTCAGGGCAATCACAGGGAGTTGTTGAAAGAGAAAAAGAGTCTCACTGCGAGATACATGAACGGACTGGATAAAATCTCCATACCCAGGCAAAGGAGGAAATGGAATAATTACCTGGAAATCAAAGGTGCCAGTGAAAATAATCTCACCGGCATTGATGTAAAGTTTCCCCTGCATATTTTTACGGTGATCACTGGTGTAAGTGGGTCAGGAAAATCAAGTCTGGTAGGTTCGATCCTTTATCCTTCACTGAATAAGAAGCTTCATGGGGCAGGAGTGAAACCGGGCAAACATGATTTGCTTACAGGTGATCTTCATCTCCTTGACAGGGTAGAATTTGTGGATCAGAATCCCATTGGAAAATCGTCCCGTTCTAACCCTGTGACTTACCTGAAGGCCTATGATGAGATCAGGAAGCTTTTCGCTGCTCAACAGGCTTCTAAAATAAATGGATACAAGGCTTCGCATTTTTCCTTTAACATTGATGGGGGACGCTGCGATGACTGCCAGGGAGAGGGAGAGATCAAGGTAGAGATGCAGTTTATGGCCGATGTACGCCTGGTATGTGAAAGCTGTCATGGCAGACGCTTTAAGGATGAAATTCTTCAGGTGAACTATCGTGAAAAGAATATTTTTGATATTCTGGAGATGACCATTAATGAGGCCATCGAATTTTTCAGTCAGTTGACCGATACCTCAGAGAAGAAGATTGTAAAGAAACTTACTCCCTTGCAGCAGGTGGGATTGGGATATGTAAAACTGGGACAATCTTCAAGTACCCTGAGCGGTGGGGAAAGTCAGCGTATCAAACTGGCCTATTTCCTAAGCAAAGAGTCCTCCGAGGAGAAGATTCTTTTTATTTTTGACGAACCTACCACCGGATTGCATATGCATGATATATCCCTCTTACTTCACTCCCTGGAGTCTCTTATAGAGAAAGGTCATACGGTACTGGTCATTGAGCATAACCTGGAAGTAATCAAATATGCTGACTGGATCATTGACCTGGGACCCGAAGGGGGAGATAAGGGAGGAAGAATTGTTTACGAAGGCACTCCGGAAAATATCCAGGAAACCGGCTCTTATACCGGTTTCTATCTCAAATCGAAGCTGAACTAGAAGAAATAGTAGATGGCGGTCAGTACCCTCAGGTTATTGGCTGTGGTGGTCACCTCCGGAATATAGAACTCATTGTAGTTACTTCCATAGTCGGCACTGGTGTACTCCACTTCCATTGCCACGCGTACTTTACCGGCATTATAAACCACCCGTGGAGCCATCCGCCAAAGCGTTCGGATACTGGTGCCCCGTCCATATACAGTCATATAGTCCATGGCTTCCTTGGTCCCGTTGTTGCTGGTGACACCGCCAAAGATTCCCACCTGGGGATTGCCGTTGGTGTGAATCTCACCCCAGATGGTGGTGCTTTTCAAGGGGGTATAGGAAAACTCGCCAGTAACAGGGTCGACGATTTCTTTAACGGCAAATCCACTGATGGCCAGCACATCCGAAATATTTTCACCGTACCTGCCCTGAAGTTTTATGGTTAACGGAGCGGTGGTGATTTTTGTAAAGAGAATGGCAGTTACACCACTCACCTTCTCGTTCAGAGCAGTGCGTCCCGCACCAGTGCTGAGATTATTGACCAGACGGGGTACAATGGTTTTATAGGCTGCTCCGATCCCGCCCAGGATATTGAATCCTGATTCATTGTCGATTTTGAAATGAAGCTGAAGGTGCATATCAGGTACGGCGGAATTACGAAGGTAGCTTGAACTGGCCCCATTGGGCCCCACTGTGGAATAGTCGCGCTGACCGAGTGCCGCTGCAATGAAAGAAAGTCCACCTGTCCGATAGCTCACACGCAGCTGCGGGTTCCGGGCAAAGGACTGCAATGGAGTACCAGTATTGAAGGAGACTGTACCCGGGAAACAGGAGGTGACAAACAGGGGGTTCCAGTATTGACCTGCCATCACTTCCATGTGCTCCCAGTTGAGCTTTACATAGGCGTGTCGCAAGCGGAAGAGGTTGATGTTGTCGTTGGCCTGGGCAAAAAAATCACCTTCGATCAATCCGGAGGTCTTGGCACCAAAGGCATCTGGTCCTGTTATTTTTCCGCTTAAGCGTGATTGAATGGAAAGGAAATTAAAGCTGGACTTGCCATTGATATCTACGTCGTTGTCATCCAGGTCCACCGGAGAGGGCCAGAGCAGGAAATGTCCCTCCCTGGCTGCAACAGTCTGCCTGGAATCCCAGAAGAAATCGTTTTTCACAAAACCTGAGAATTTAATTCCGAATTTTGGAGCTTCCTCTTCCTGCGCAAATAGTGCCAGGTTCGAAGCCAGGATCAATGCAATACTGAGTATACGTTTCATCTTAGCTTTTTACGATTTATTCTTTTTTCGGGGGGAACATTTTCTGAATGAAGTTCCTCTTCTTTATGGGTCTGTTCAATAGTTTGTTCAGGTTATTCTCAGCATCCAGGTTCTGGTCCCACAGGGTCATGGCTAGTTCATACTCTGCAACGGCTTCCTTGTAATCGCCCCAATAGCGGTAAACCAGTCCCAGGTTGGTATGGCATACTGAGAGTCTTTTTACATTCTCAACAGTGGCATTCTCAAGCTCCTTTACCCGGTTGTTGAGATATTTTTCTGACATTTCAGGAGAGGTCGTTTCGAGACCATCCAGGAACTCCTGTCTGATCATGATCCGAATCTCTTCCTCTTCTTTCCCTTCAAATCGCTCGCTCCATGCTTTGTATTGCGAAATGGCTGTCTCAACTTCATGAGCGGCCATGTTAACAATCGAATCAGCGGATAAAACATGAAGGGGGTTGGAAGAATCGGGAATGCTGTCCCGGTAGAGTGCTATGGTCAGCATGGCCGCTGCCCTGTTATTGTGGAGCACCCCCAGTTCAAATGATTTCTCATAATGAGGGATAGACATGTATATCTCTGAGATAGTGTCGAGCAATGCAAAAATGCGGTAGTAATCACCCGTACGCGCATATTGGTCATAGAGCTCATAGAGTTCCCGTGCATGCTGAATCCTTGGGTCCACAGACCGATTCATGTTCCCGTAATAGCTTCGGGCCACAATTACCCCGGCTACCACTATGATTAACATGATCCCAACTAGCCGGCCGAGAGAACGCTGAGTTCCTGCTTTCATACCTTCCTTAGCTGTGGACCTGTTCAACCAGGAACTTCCTGATCTCAATTGGTGTCTCTTTGGTCATCTTCGATACAATAATATGAACAATGATGGCCAGCGGAGCCCCGAACCAGGCAAAGTACCATGCTTCTAGCCAGTAAGAGATAAAGTCATGGGCCGGCAGGGTAAGGCCCGATTTTCCCGCAATAAAATAGGTTATGGCAATCAGAGAGACACTTCCCCCTGTAATCAGTCCGGCAATGGCGCCTGCCTTGTTGGAGCCACTCCACCAGATTCCAAGCAGGAAGAGTGGGAAGATGGTGCAACCAGCCAGTGAAAAGGCCACAGCCACGAGCTGACCAATCAGGGCAAAGTTTTTGAGAGCGATCAGGGTTACAATAATGGCCATCAAAATGGTTGCCAGTCTGGCATAGAGCAGTTGTTTCTGTGGACTTGCTTTGGGATTGATTACCTTAAAATAGAGGTCATGGGCAAAGGCCGAGGAGCCTGCCACCAGGAGTCCGGATACTGTTGAGAATGCCGCTGATACGCCACCGGCAGCCAATAAGCCTACGATCAGCGGATGGATATTCCCCAGTTGTGCAGTATAGACCACAATGGCATCTTTGGCCAGCGCACCCACCTCCGGGTGTGCAGAGAGAATCTTTCCAAATGCAGCGTAGGCAGGCGCACTCCAATAAAGGATCGAAATAAAGAAGAGTCCCCATACAACGGACCACCTGGCGTCCCTGGCTTTGGGTACTACATAGAATCGCTGAATCACATGGGGCAAGCCTGCAGTACCTATCATCAGAGAGAAGGCGATGGCGATCCACTGAAAGAAGCTCTTTCCCGTGGCCGGATCCCAGGGCATGGCATACTCCGGGACCGGAACAATGGCATAATCATGACCCAGTGAGTTGACCAGCGCCTTGGTCTCATTTATGGGCAATCCAGAGATGGCATCGGAGACCACCGAACCATAACCGATCTGCGGTAGCAGCCAGAAGTAATCAAATTTTGCAGTGAGGATGAAAAGGGGGATCAGAAAGGATATAATAATGATCACATACTGAATCTGCATGTTCTTGGTGACACCCAGCATACCCGAGATAAGGGTATAGGTGAGTACCACTGTACCACCGATAATGACAGCCCAGGAGTATTCAATCCCCAGCACCCATTTGAACATCAATCCGATTCCGCCAAACTGTCCTACGCAATAGGAGATGGAGATCAGGATGGCAATAATGGCACCAACGGCCCTGAGTGTTGATGAATAGTAGCGGTCACCAATAAAGTCGGCAGCTGTATATTTCCCATATTTTCGAATCTGTCCGGCCATCAAAATCAGTAGCAGTACATAGCCACCAGTCCAGCCCACCACATAGGCAAGTCCATGGTACCCCGATCCGTACATTAGTGCGGCCATTCCAAGAAAGGAGGCGGCACTCATCCAGTTGGAAGCAATGGCCATACCAGAGCCAACTTTTGAGATGCCCCTTCCGGCGGCATAGAAATCTGTGGTATCCTTGGCTCGGAAAATAATACCTACCAGTACGAAGAGGATCAAAATAGTAATCAGGATAATGGCCGGGCCTACCTTAAATCCACCTTCCAGTGAAGTGGCTGCAGTTGCGGCGTGTAATAATCTGGGAAATGCAAGCAATGCTGCTGGTAACAATATCTTTTTCATGATTGAGTCTTTTGAATAAGTGCAGGGATAATTAATCTTCTATACCATATTTCTTGTTGAACATATCGGTTCTGATACAGTAGAGCCAGCAGAGCCCGATAAAGAGAATCAACAGAAAAACTGCAGTATAGAAATAATGGAATGGGAAACCCAGGAATTTGGTATCGGTGAGGACCGACCTGTTGTGTGTCAGGTATAATCCCATGGTTTCCACCATTCGATCCATGCCAGAATCTTCAAAAGACTCCATCAGTGAGGATTTAACTTCAAGAGGGGCAATTTTGGATCTTACGTCCAGTTCGTTCAGACCAAACAGTCCTGCCAGAACAGGTATCAGTTCGTTCTTTTTTGTCACATAGGTCTCATCTGAAATATCGGTAATGGAGGCGGCAATTTCTTCGAAAGCAGACACCGTCGATTTGAATTCATCGTTCTGATCCGAAAGCTGCCAGGCAAAAGTGCTTAGTGCATTTTCCAGGAGTAGCTTATCGTCAGCTTTAATAGCTATTTTCCCTAAAACCGAGAGTACGGCCTGTCCGGCTCCCTGGTAATCAATTGCGGATGGGGTGCCGGCTTCGATGGCAATCCAGCTCGACTCGAAAAGCGTTAAGGCCGGTTCGGGTACAGGTTTTTCAATGATTTTCAATATAATTTGAAAACCGAAAATAGCAACAGCCCAGATTGAAACAAGCTGTACTACCATGTTTCTGTTGTGCCTGGCACTTTCAGTGGTAGGCTTGAAGAAACTAAAGTGATAGTCGTTCTTTGAAGGATCCATAGAAAAGTTGGGGGTTAATAAGTGTTGGTGTGTTGGTTAGTTTGCTGGGAACAATATAAAAAAAAGGTTAGCCGCAGAAACGGTCAACCCTTTGTTCAGGTAAAATTATTTTCAATATAGTTTTCAGGCCTGGCTTAATCATCCTTGGAACCAAACATGATGGCTACGCATCCCTCCTCAGGCTCCTCTATAGTTCCATCAGGAACAGGAACCTTAACCATGATCTTAAGCTGTTGACTAGACTCCAGGTTGAAATCCCATTTCCAATCAAAATCGTTCAGGCTATTGTCGTATAAGACCTTGCCATTTCTGGTATCAACCACTTTAAATTCAATGGCTTCCAGGCTGTTGGCACCACACACTACGATCCTGTATCCTCTGTCCGAATAAAAGGTCTTATAGAGCTCAGCTTCTTCTCCTTCGATCAGCAATGCAGCATGATAGTTGCCATCATGCTGATAAGGTTCCAGGCCTGCTTTACAGGTGTTTTTGGCGAATTGTTTACACTGTGCATTTATTGCCCTGGGCAAAGTAAACATGCAAACAACCAGGGATATAAAGAGTATGCCTTTCTTAGTCATGGTATATTGTATTAAGATATATAGCGACTTCTTATTTCAATAACTTTGTTTTTCAACTCTGAAAACACCCGGGAAGTAATTTTGATGGATGATTCTGATTTGAGGGTAGTTACATTGGTTTCAGGATCTTCAACGGCGGTGACTTCACCCTGATCTATGGTGATTTTATCGAAGATATTTTTTAAAGCTCTTACATCTTCCATTACAGCCTGGGCATCCTGATCTTCCGGTGATGATTCCAGCAAGTTGATCATGATATCCAGGGAGAGCTTTTGATCCACAATCCGCTCCACCAATTTGTTATCATCCAGATTATTCTCATCAACCAGGTTAGTGGCTATGTAGAGGCCCTCAATCCATCCACCCACAAGGATTACAGATGCCGTACCTTCCAGATCATTTTCTTTCAGAAACGAACTGGAATTCATCAATGTTTCAGAAATGATATCGATTATGGCATCCCGGTTATTGATTTGCTCTTCCAGCTCATTTACAGTTGCTTCATCTATGGCATTCAGGATATTGAGTCCATCTGCCATTTCTTTAGCCGCACCAATGTAATCCAGTGTGGCCTGGCTCTGGTCGAACAAACTGGCATAACTCAAATCCGTAGAGTAGATCCCCAGGTTAAGGGCTTTGCTTTTTGAAGTGATATATTTTGAGGTATTGGATGTGGGATTCATCAAATCCTCGTTATACTCGGCCCCGGCATTTTTGATTAACATGGCAGTCTCCAGAGGGGAGGGAAGCGAATAGAAGATTCTCTTTGCTGTATTTAATTGTTCCTGAGTCTCTGCATTAAGAGTACCAGAGGCTTCAAATTCTCCGGAGCCTTCACCTTCGGTCTTTGGTCCTCGATTACATCCTGAAAGAATGATCCCGAACATAGCAAAGAGAAGAAGGAAGAATCTACCCGATAAAAATAGCTTACGGTTCATAGCTTAGTGGTTTTATTTGCAGGTTGTTTTTCCTGATTATAAGCTTTCATATGAGGTAAAAATAGCATTTTTTTTGAAATATATGCTTATTTGAACACAGTAAACCTTTCTGTAAGCAAGGGCTCAAATTCTCTTTCCAGTTCTTCAGTCCAGTCAATCATATAACTGGTAAACGGTCCGATCACTAAATCGTTTAAGGAGCGGGCATAAACATCGGTCAAAATATCATCAGGGAAGAGTTGCCCGGCCAGAAGGTTTTGATCCTCTATTATAGCCCTGATACTCTTTTTGGTAAGATCCTTGCAGACATTGTTGTGCCGCCCATTCCTGAAATCAATGGATGGAGAAGAGGCTGAGGTAGCGGAATCGAGCAGGATAAAAAGTAAGAAATTTGTAATATTAGTGCGCATTACCGGTACTTTCAGATTCCTTAATATACGAAAATGTACAGTCAGGGTTTCTCCTTCTTTTCAACAAAACGGCAGAGGTGACTGATTTCACAACTGTTGCATCGGGGATTACGAGCTGTACATACATAGCGTCCGTGGAGAATCAACCAGTGGTGAGCCCGTGCAATCTTGTCTTCGGGGATATGCTTGATAAGTTGCATTTCAGTCTCATAGGGATTTTTCGCACCCGTGGTCAGTCCGATCCGGGCAGCCACCCTGAATACATGAGTGTCCACAGCCATGGCTGGTTTATCAAAGGCTACTGATAGGATTACATTGGCTGTTTTTCTCCCCACGCCGGGTAGTTTCTGCAGGTCTTCCATAGTATCGGGAACTACACCATTGAAGCTTTGTTTCAGCATACGGGCCATACCCAGAAGATGTAAAGCCTTGTTGTTGGGATAGGAACAACTTTTAATCAATCCAAAGATCTGATCCTTTGTGGCAGTCGCCAGGGAGGAAGCATCAGGAAACTGTTTGAAGAATGGGGGGGTGATGATGTTGACCCGTTTGTCAGTGCACTGTGCCGACAGGATCACCGAAACAATCAGTTCGTAGGGGTCCCTGTAGTCCAGTTCGGTTTCTGCAACAGGCATTGCCTCTGAAAAATAGTCGATCACCTTTCTAAAACGTTCTTCCCTTTTCATGAGAGCAATATTACTAAAAGTTTATTATTGAGCCGAACTCCTTTCAGTTTGTTACGATGTTTGCTATTTTGCTAATAAATGTTTAGATTTACATCCGAATATAACAGACATGGTAGTAAGAAGCTCCGTATATTATTTTTATTTTTTCACCTGTAGATAACTGGTCGGGCTTCTTATATATATTGTACCCGGCTCTTAAGTCGGGTTTTTTGTTTTATACCTATGACCAAAAAGATAGCAATACAGGGAGGATATGGTGCGTTCCACGAGATTGCAGCCCATCATTTCTTTGAAAATGAAGAGATTGAAATCCTACCCAGGGATACCTTCAGGGATATGGTGATCACCCTAAAGGACAGGCAATGCGATTTCGGAATCATGGCCATTGAAAACTCCCTGGCAGGCAGTATTATTCCCAATTATAACCTGCTTATTAATACCAGCATGCATATCACCGGGGAAATTTACCTGCGAATCAAACAAAACCTGGTCGTTATGCCCGGAGTGAAGATTGAAGACCTGGAAGAGGTCTACTCTCATCCCATGGCCATCCTGCAGTGCCAAAAGTTTTTTGATGCCCACTCGGAAATTCGGGTGATTGAAAGCATCGATACTGCATTAAGTGCGGAAGAGATTGCAAAATCGAAAGCGCGGAATATGGGTGCCATCTCCAGCAAATTGGCTGCAGAGAAGTACGGGCTTGAGATTATAGCAGAGAGCATTGAGACCAATAAGATGAATTATACACGCTTCCTGATCCTGGGGGAAAATGGCGTGGTAACTCCTCCGGAAGAGGTCAATAAAGCTTCCATATATTTTACAGTGGCACATAAGTTCGGATCACTTTCCAAGATACTTTCCATCCTTTCATACTATGAGATTAATCTGGCCAAGATTCAGTCCATGCCTATTGTTGGTAAGGATTGGGAATATATGTTCTACGTGGATGTGGAAATTAATGATTATGATATGTATAAAAAATCTCTGGAGGCCATTGGACCTTTTACCCCTTCCATTGGCATCCTGGGAGAATATAAAAAAGGTAAATCAGTAATTGAATAATAAATATTATGGTAGTTGATGTAGCGCTGGAACCCATCACCCAGGATGGGGAACTGTTTAGTAAACCGGTAATTATGGCCGGCCCGTGCAGTGCGGAGTCTGAGGAGCAGATGTTGAATACAGCTATTCCCCTGGCAAAAATGGGTATTAAAATATTCAGGGCGGGCATATGGAAGCCCCGTACAAGACCAAATGCTTTTGAGGGCGTGGGTTCCGAAGGGCTAAAGTGGATGCAGACTGTTCAAGAGGAAACGGGTATGATGGTTACCACCGAGGTAGCCAATGTCAAACATGTTTACGAAGCATTGAAATATGGTGTGGATATTCTATGGATAGGCGCCCGCACCTCTGCAAATCCCTTTGCGGTACAGGATATTGCTGACAGTTTACGTGGCGTGAATATCCCGGTGATGATCAAAAACCCTGTAAATCCGGATGTGGACCTCTGGATTGGAGCCATTGAAAGGATCAACAATGCGGGCATCAAGCAGATGGCTGCCATACACAGGGGTTTTTCCAGTTATGACAAGACACTCTACCGCAACGTTCCACAGTGGCAGATTCCCATTGAATTGCGCAGAAGGGTTCCTGAAATGCCCATAATTACTGATCCCAGTCATATATGTGGTAACAGGGAGTTTCTCTATGATATCTCTCAGAAAGCCATGGACCTGAACTTCGATGGATTGATTGTCGAGACCCACTGTAATCCCGATAAAGCTTTGAGCGATGCCAATCAGCAGGTGACGCCCGAGGGACTGAAGCGGATTATCGATCGCCTGGTGTTTCGCGATCCAGAGGTAAATGAGGAGTTGATGCTGACCATGGCCGAATTACGTGACCAGATCGATAAGCTGGATGATAAGATCATCAATCTACTGGAGGACCGAATGAGTGTGTCGGAGAAGATTGGTGCGCATAAGAAAGATAATAATATTACCATTCTGCAGACCAAGCGATGGGACGATATGTTGAAAACCAGGTTAAATCTGGGCAACAGAAAGGGGCTTAGTGAAGAGTTTATTATTAAATTGTTCCGGTCTATTCACCAGGAGTCCATCAATCATCAGACCAGTGTGATGAACGAAGAATAAAGCTATGCAGCAGCTTAGATTGACCACACCCGCGGGAGCATGCGAAATTGTTGTAGGTGAGCTCCTTTCTTCAGGCCTTCAGACACTGGATCAGGAGCCTGTGCTGATGATTGATGAAAATGTGCTCCGTCTGTATCATGATATTTTTAAGCCATATAAATCGGTCACTGTGCCATCGGGAGAAGCATCAAAAACACTTCAGACGCTTGGAAGCCTTTACAGGGAGCTGGTAAATCTGGAGGTGGACCGCTCCACCTTGATTGTGGGAGTAGGTGGGGGACTTGCAACAGATGTAGCTGGTTTTGTGGCTTCCACAATCCTCAGGGGGACACCCTTTGGCTTTATCAGCAGCACCTTGCTTGGTCAGGTCGACGCCAGCATAGGAGGGAAGAATGGAGTGAACCTGGATGGCTATAAGAATATGATTGGTACTATCCGTCAGCCCTCTTTTGTTTGGTGCGATCTCTCGCTACTGGGAACCCTGGCACACAAAGAATATGTTTCGGGGATAGCCGAGGTGATTAAATATGGTATCATTCAGGATTTTGACTTTATGGATTACCTGGAGGAGCACATGGAAGCCTTGTTGAACCAGGAGATCAGCGTGCTTGAGCATGTTGTTGGCACTTCAGCTGCTATCAAGTCTGATGTTGTTCAAAAGGACGAAAAAGAATCGGACCTTAGGAAGATATTGAACTTCGGCCATACCATGGGCCATGCCATTGAACGTTACAAGCATCTCCTGCATGGAGAGGCGGTAGGTCTTGGGATGGTCCTGGCAGCCAGATTATCATACTCAAAGGGACTCCTCTCTGCGCCTGAAGTGGACAGGGTGGAGAAGATGGTGCTCTCGGCGGGACTTCCTGCTCAAATGAAGCTGGATCCTGATGAGATTTACCAGAATATACGGAAAGACAAAAAGAAGAGCGGGGAGGATGTTCATTTTGTTTTGCTGAAAGGATTGGGGAACCCGATTATCAGGCCCCTTGCACTGAAAGAACTAAAATCAATTGTTCATGATCTGTGTTAGTGTCGCACATATTTCCAGTCTGGCCGAAGCCATCGATTCGGGAGCCGGCTTGATTGAGCTTCGGCTCGACCTGATCAGGGAAAGTCCCTCAAATCTTTTCCCTCTTGTACCAAAAACCCTTCAAACCATTGTCACCTGTCGTCCCGGTGTTTTTAGCAACAGTGAAAGGCTGGTGCTGCTGAAAGAAGGAATGAAACTGGGCGCAAACTATGCAGATATTGAGATAGAAACAAAGGCTGAGGAAATGGAGGAGTTAAGAAAAACAGCAAGCCAGGCTGGTACTTCCTTGATAGTATCTTACCATAACTATATTAGAACTCCGGACTGTGAGGACATGGAGTCGCTAATGATTGCATGTTATGAGAAGGGCGGGGAGATTGCCAAGATTGCCACTCAGGTAAATGGACCGGAAGATGTCCGGAACTTGCTGAGTCTTTATAATCTGCCTGGAAAGAAGGTAGTCCTGGGGATGGGGCCGATGGGAAGGATTACTCGTGTGATGGGATCCTACCTGGGTGCGGAATTCACCTTTGGATCTACCGTAAAGGGGGACGAAACTGCACCGGGACAGTTAACAGTGAAACAGTTGAATGATATTTATAAAGTGATTGATGAATCATGAACGCATTCGGTAAATTATTCAGGATCAGTATTTTCGGAGAGTCTCACGGAGAGTCTGTGGGCATAGTTATCGATGGCTGTCCCGCAGGTATTTCATTGAAACAATCGGATTTCGAAGCTGATTTTTCCAGGAGGAAAAGTGGTGCGAAAGGGACAACTCCCCGACAGGAGCCTGATACACCTCTTATAATGAGTGGCGTTTTTAATGAGCTCACTACCGGTGCTCCCATAATGATCCTATTCAAAAATACCAATACCCGTTCGAGGGACTACAGTTTGCTGAAGGATATACCCAGACCGGGTCATGCCGATATGACGAGCAATCAGAAATTTGGCGGATACCAGGATTACCGTGGTGGCGGACATTTTTCGGGACGGCTCACCCTGGGACTAGTGGCTGCCGGTGTGCTTGCCAAAAAAATTATTGCACCCGCAAGCGTTTCAAGTACAATACTGGAGGTGGGTGGAAGCAGTGATATTGAATTGGCATTGGACAGGGCCATAGAGAACCAGGACTCCATAGGGGGGATTATTGAATGTAGCATTGTTTCAGTGCCCCCTGGATTGGGGGAACCATTTTTTGATTCAGTGGAGGCGCACATAAGCCACATGGTTTTCTCCATACCAGCTATTAAGGGAATTGAGTTTGGTGCAGGCTTTGCTGCTGCAAAGATGACCGGAAGCGAGCATAACGATACTATTGTAGCCATCGATGGAACTACCGGAACCAACCATTCTGGTGGGATTAACGGAGGAATCTCCAACGGAAATGAAATCTGTTTCAGGGTGGCAGTTAAACCCACATCCAGTACACATCAGACCCAGCATACCATGAATATTACCACGGGCCTGATGGAGGACCTTACCATTGAAGGAAGACATGATACCTGCATTGCACTGCGGGTTCCAGTGGTGGTCGAAGCAGCGGCGGCTATAGTAATGGCTGATCTGTTGTTGCAAGCACAGAAGGTGGAACGAATTTTCAAACATAAATCTGAATAGAGTAAAATGCGTATTGCAATTATAGGAGCCGGGAATATGGGCTCATGGTTGGTGGAGTCTCTCTGCCTCGATTATGAAGTAGGTATATTTGATGTGGACCGAAGTAAATTGAAATACTTCTTTAATTCAAGGAAGTTTCTTTACTATGAGGAGATCACGGATTTTTCGCCCGACCTGCTGATCAATGCAGTAGGCCTTGACAGGACAGTGGCAGTGTTCGATGAGATTATCTCTTATCTGCCAACGGATTGTATCATTGCCGATATAACATCGGTGAAGAGTGGGATGGCCGATTATTATAAGAAGGTGGGCCGGCGTTTTGTTTCCACCCACCCTATGTTTGGTCCTACTTTTGGCAGATTAAAAGATCTGAGCAATGAGAATGCCATCATCATTTCAGAATCGGACGAGGAGGGTAAAACATTCTTCAGGGACTTCTATAGCAGCATGAAGATTAAAATTCATGAATATTCTTTCAAAGAGCATGATAAGACCATTGCCTATTCGCTGTCCATTCCCTTCTCATCCACCATGGTGTTTGCTGCCTGTATGAAGGAACAGGAAGCGCCCGGGACTACCTTTAAGAAACATTTCGAAATAGCCGAAGGTCTCCTTTCAGAAGATAACTTCCTTCTTTCGGAGATCCTGCTGAGTCCTTACAGCCTGGAACAGGTGGAGCAAATCAGTGAGCAGATGGAGGCCCTGAAAGGAATGATCAAAGCACGCGACAAAGAGCAGTTAAACGCCTTTTTCCAGGGCTTAAGAACGAATATCGGGTTGAAGTCGTAGCATTAGAACTCTGCTGGTTGAAGGTTTGATCCGGAAACGGTTATCGATCCGGTGTCCCATGATCCAGATGATTTTCTTCCCGGAGGCCAAGACCCAAATTTGCTCTTTTTCAGGAACAGGCACTTTCTGGTCCACGAAAAAATCACTCAGCTTTTTATTCTGCTCCATTCCCAGTGGATAGAAGTAGTCGCCGTGTTTCCAGTGCCGTATGCTTAGTGGAAACTGGATTTCATCCAGATCCAGGCAGGCGGTCAAAGGGTCGCCTGGAATGGATTCTAATTCAGAACGATCCAGTACTTCCATATCCATGGGAAAGGGTAGGGAGGATTGCTTCACAGCATCATCCAGGTAGTAACGCTCGAAGGAGTCCTTTTTTGATGGAACAAGAATCATCTGGTCGCGATCCTTAAAGAGCCTGTGGCTTGTGGAGATAGATTGGCGGCCGGGGCCGGCATCCATGATTTTCCGAATCCCTTCACATTGCAAACGTGTAAAACCATAGGGTGAGAAAAGTTCGAAGAGCCAGGTAGACAGGGGGCGCAGTTTTTTGAGTTTGCCCGTATCAATGACAATCCTTCCGGGTTTCTCTTCAAACAGCTCATTTCGACGGTCTTCGATGGAGCGGGTATAGATTTCGTATACTTCACCAATTCGCTCCATATTTCCTTCCATGATCTCCATAAAACCCGGGTTGATCTGTTCCATGACGGGAAGCACATCGTGTCTGATCTTGTTTCTCTGATACTTGGTTTCCAGGTTGCTGGCATCTTCCCTGAATTCAATATGCTGTGCCTGTTGAAAAGATTCAATCTGTGTACGTGAGGCAAAAAGCAAGGGTCGAATAATATTTCCACGGCAGGGAGAAATTCCCTTTAGTCCCCTGATTCCGGAGCCCCGTGACAGGTTCAGGAAGAAGGTTTCCACAGAATCGTTTCTATTGTGTGCAGTGGCAATATGGTTCATGGATTGCTCCGAAGCCAGTTCTTCAAACCAGGCATACCTCAGATCTCTGGCGGCCATCTGAAGTGAGATGCCCTTTGCCTGCATCTCTGCTTCCACGTCGAAACGCTTCACATAAACCGGAAACTCCAGCAGGAGCGCCAGCGAACGTACAAAAGCCTCGTCAAGCTCCGAATCCTCACCCCGTAGCTGGAAATTGCAGTGTGCAATGGCGCAATCATAACCCGCTTGCATGAAGAGGTGAGCCATCACCACTGAATCGATGCCCCCGCTAACAGTTAAGAGGATCCTGTCGTTCAAACTGCAGAGTCCATGTCTCCTGATAAAGCTGTTGAATCCCTGGAGCATCATCCTGACAAGTTACGAAAAAGGGAGATGATCTTAAGGGAGTCCGACTACTTCAGGTCCCTGATTAAATACAATATCAACCGGAATATTTAATTCTTTTAGCCTAAGGAGGTCGGATTGCAGCTCCTCACGGATATATCCTTTCTCCTCCACCAATTGTTTGGCCAGCTCATAATTACCATCGCCCTGGGTAGTCAGAATCAGTGAGGATAACTCGTTCATGGCCCATTGCATCTTTTCAAAATTGATGCTGTAGGTCCCGTTCAGATCCCTTGAAAAGGCTCCGTTTTCCTGGAAATAGTAGAAGCGGATCATATTGGCTTTTCCATGCGAACTGGCCACTCCGAAGCGGATGCTCCGAAAGATACTTGCCATGAAGGTCACGTAGTTATCCATCAGATCGTGCTCGCCCAACATACCCTCTTCGTACATCCTGGTGATCAGGAAGAGGGAGAGGATGTCAGCTTTTCCTTCCTCCAGGGCACTGTACTGCTCCTTCAGCGCCGACCGTACGGTTCCCAACCCATTGATGGTCTGGTTCAGGCCCAGTCCGTGTGCCACCTCGTGATACATGACATTTTCGAAGAACGCATCAAAAGTGACATGATCCCGTTGCTCCTCAGCAATCAGTACGTTAGTGATGGGCACAAGAATTTCTTCGAATTTGTAACGGATGGCATTTTTTAACTGTAGTTTTCTGGAGCCTTTGCTGCCCTGTACCCGCTCGTCATTGGGAAGGTTGATGGCGATGGTCTTGCTGCCGGCATTGCAGTCGCCCGCATAATAGATAACATCATAGGCTCCCAGGTCGGACTTGTTTCCGGGGATCTCGGTTTTGTACTCTCCGCTCACAGGAAGGCTCTTTTGCATTTGCGGTAATATGGAGTTGATATAGGCCAGCTTTTCGCTCCACTTCTTATCTTTAATCAGGATAAAGGATTCGTGCGCTGCTTTGTAATTATAGAGTGCATCCTCATAGTTTTCGATGGGACCCACCACAAAATCGATTTCATTATCCTTCATCTCCATCCATGCCATATCGGAAGGATAATAATCGTCAGTCAGCAGCGCTTCGGCCCTTAGCTCCAGGTATTTTTTAAATCCCTTATCTTTGGCCAGTTTCGCTGCCTGCTTAAGCAAGTCAGCGGCCTTTTCTACCTGGCTTGCAAAGGCTTCATGATAGGGGACCACCTTCAGTGATCCATCCTGCTCACGGGTGATCAGGGTATAGAGACTGTTCTTTTGCAGATCATCCAGTGCATTAAACTCTTCTTCAGTCATATCAGCCGGGTAGTAACCTGAACCAGCAGGTTTACTTCCATAGCCAGGGAGGAAGGGGAGGTTTCCATTGAGTCGCTCCCAGGGTCCGTAATTAATCTTAAAGAACCGGGATATATTTTTGTCCATCATTGAGGCCAGTGCAGCATCCCTGTCGGGGAACACCTGGGCCCAGTAAATATCTTCCATTATATCGGCCACCTGGAAGAGGATTCGGATCATCTTTTTTTGATCATCAGACAGATGGGAAAGATCAGAGATGAGGTCCACCTCAGCAAACTCATTGACCTTACGTTCCATCAGATTGTCAAATTTCTCCAGGCTAATGACTCTTTCAATTCCTGAAATATGGAGAATAAGTTTTTCCTCCGTTTTCAGATAAGTGAGCTCATTCACCTTAATATCATTATTGATGGGAATGCTGGTGCTGTAAATGATTCTATCCTCATTGTCAGAGGTTTTTTCTATGGCATAGACCTCTCCTTCTAATTCAACGGCATCACCCTTCATAGTAAAAAACAGGGATTGAGGAGCAATAGACCGAAATCCCTCTCCATCCGGAATCTCAAACCGTGGAATGGTTCCGGAAAAAAGTTCATACATAGCTTTTTCATCTTTACACCCATGGAAGAGCAGGGTGAAAACAGCTAACAGGGCAGGCATAATAGCACGAAGTTTCATGGGAAGTTATTTTGGTTAAGATTGTTAATAAGCTTTTGCAATCACAACTCTTTGTTTAGAAGGCTTGCCGCTTACCACACACCTGCCTTCTTCCATTTCATCGTCCAGGGGGAGGCAGCGAATGGTGGCCTTGGTCTCCTTGATCCGGTCTTCTGACTCACGGGTTCCATCCCAGTGGGCCAGGGCAAAACCACCCTTGTTATCCAGAACATCAATTAGCTCATCCCAGCTGTCCACACGGTGCGTGCTGGTATTTCTGAAAGTAAGTGCCTTTCTGTAAATATTCTCCTGGATCTCAGCCAGAAGTGCTTTGATGTAAGAAGCAATTCCCTCCTGTGGTACTACCTTTTTCTCCAGGGTATCCCTCCGGGCCAGTTCCACTGTTCCGTTTTCTATATCGCGTGGACCAATGGCAATTCTTACCGGTACACCTTTTAATTCATATTCGGCGAACTTCCAACCGGGCTTCTGCGTGTCGCGATCATCAAACTTTACCTCAACACCTAGTTCCACTAGCTCTTTCTTTATTTTGGTGGCTACTTCCGCAATGGGAGGCAATTGATCGTCGCCCCTGTAGATAGGCACAATCACCACCTGTATTGGTGCCACGCTTGGAGGAAGTACCAGTCCGTTGTTGTCAGAGTGGGCCATAATCAGGGCTCCAATCATCCGGGTGGTCATTCCCCAGGAGGTGGCCCATACATGATCCAGTTTTCCTTCCCTGTTGGTAAACTGCACATCAAATGCCTTGGCAAAGTTCTGTCCCAGGAAGTGGGAAGTTCCTCCTTGCAGGGCCTTTCCATCCTGCATCAACTGTTCAATAGTATAGGTTTCTACGGCACCGGCAAACTTCTCCGATTCGGTCTTGCTTCCTACAACTACAGGAATGCCCAGAAATTTTTCAGAGAACTCTGCATAAATCCTGATCATCTGCATGGCTTCCTTTTCAGCTTCCTCGCGAGTGGCATGAGCAGTATGGCCCTCTTGCCAAAGGAATTCGGCAGTGCGAAGAAAAAGTCGTGTACGCATTTCCCACCTGACCACATTGGCCCACTGGTTGATCAGGATGGGCAGGTCGCGGTAGGACTGAACCCAGTTTTTATAAGTGTTCCAGATGATGGTTTCGGAGGTGGGTCTGACGATCAGCTCTTCTTCCAGTTTGGCATTGGGATCTACTATTAATCCTCCATTCTCTTCGTCGTTTTTCAGGCGGTAGTGGGTAACTACCGCACACTCTTTGGCGAAACCCTCCACATGGTCGGCCTCCCTGCTGAAAAATGATTTGGGAATAAAAAGCGGGAAATATGCATTCTCATGTCCGGTGGCTTTGAACATCCGGTCCAGTTCCGCTTTCATCTTCTCCCAGATGGCATATCCGTATGGTTTAATTACCATACAACCCCTTACCGCCGAGTTTTCGGCGAGTCCTGATTTCAGTACCAGGTCGTTATACCACTGTGCATAATTCTCTTCCCTGCTGGTTAATACTTTGGCCATTTATTTTGTGTTTTTTGAGGTACAAAGAAAGGAAAAAAAGGTGAGTCCGCCACAGGCGGATTAGAGCCTTAATCCAATCACCAGTACATCATCAATCTGGCTCAGGTCACCTTTCCACTCATCAAAGATAAGATTCAGGATACGGTGTTGCTCCTCCATGGGACGTCCATGCACTTCCAGCAAGAGGTCCTTGAAGGGGCGGTATTTAAATTTTTTTCCCTGTGGTCCGCCAAACTGATCGGGGAATCCATCGGTAAACATATAGACCCGGTCGCCCTGTTTCATATCAATGGTATACCGTGTGAAATCGGACATTTTTTCGTAATAGGCTACAGGCATGTTGTTTCCCTTGTATTCCAGCATTTCACCATTTCTTACAATATAGATAGGGTTGTTTGCCCCTGAGAATTGAAGCTGCCTGGTCTGGGTGTCGTAAATAACCAGAGCCATATCGATACCGTCCTTCTGTTCCCCGATCTTTCCTTCCTGTTTCAGGGTACGGGCAATACTCAGGCGAAGCTGGTTCAGGATCTCCTCGGAATTCATTACTCCTTTCTCATTTACTATCTCATGCAACATGGTGATTCCCAGCATACTCATTAGCGAGCCAGGCACTCCGTGCCCCGTACAGTCAGCTGCTGTAAGTACTATCCTGTGATCGCGCTGAGATATCCAGTAGAAATCGCCACTTACAATATCACGGGGTTTGAAAAAGATGAAGTGCTCTCCAAAGAGGGTTTCAAATATTTCATTACCAGGCAATACAGTGTTCTGGATTTTTTTGGCGTAATCGAAACTGTATTTGATCTCCTTGTTCTGTTTCTCGATATGTTCTTTCTGTGCCTGGATCTCAAAGGTGCGCTCCTGTACTTTATCTTCCAGTTCACGGTTCACCTTATCCTTTAGTGCTGCGTTCTCTTTCAACTGATCAATAATCCTGCGCTGGGCCACTTCCCTGCTTTTCTTGAGCAGATTGATCCTTTCACTGAGACCAATTGAGAATGTAAGGATCTGCAATGTTACACCTAATTCCAGGGCATGTTTCCCAAAGGTGTAATCAGCCAGGGCATAATTGGTAGCTATTCCAAGAATCAGGAACAGGTTTGCAAAGAGAAAATACCTGGCTGGTTGAAAATTTTCCCGTGTCAGTATCATAGCAGGAACGATGGCCAGGAAGAGGCAGCCTATGGCCGATACGATCATGATGGCAAATCCACCCAGTTCGATAAAAAATGCGATATCAACTCCCATTCCCTGCAGGAGGATGATGGCAAAATTCAGAATGAGCCCCCCAATAGTAAACCAGACAGCAATGAGCAGTATGGTATCCCACGATTGCAGTGTATTTCGTGTATCCAGATAGGAACGTCCAAAAAGGAGATAAAAAAGAAGGAATATCTCAAGCAGGAAAATGGTAATTGGAGCTGTAATTAATCTGGGAATCAGTTCATAGACATATCCTTCCTTATTAATAAAAAAGAACAGGAAGGCCAGGATATATAATATATAGTAGAGATAGGAACTTTCACGTCCCCGGACAAAAAGAGGAATGTGATAGAGGATCATAATCAGCAGGATTCCGGTAAATATCCCAAATACCAGTCGTTTCGAGCGGTCGTGCAAAAGCACACTGTGTTGTGTCGATACGGTAAAAGTTAAATCGGACAGGATCGATTCTGGCCCCATGGTTACCCGTAGATAAAGTGTGTCGGATTTGCCGGGTGACAGAAAAATGCGAAGGTCGTCTGATCCGCTTATATTCACATCCTTCTTTGAGGGATGTAGCTTATTACCTGATGTTCGTACAGTCACCACTCCATTGTCGAACATCTGGTAGAGTTTATATTCATCGAATTCCGAAATATCGTTATGCTGCAGATGAAAAGAGAATTGGCGTGTGGAGTGATTGGCAAAATGAAAACGGAACCAGATGCAAGATCCTTCCTGGCTGTTCATTAGTGCCGGATCGGGGTCGCTGAAGTCAACCAGCTTGAAATTCTGATCCATCATTCCGGAAAACAGTTCATTCGGATGGACTGAGCAGGTGGGGTCGTCCAAGAACTGCAACTGCATATCAGAAATGCCAACCTCCTGCACAAAATCAGAGAGGATTACTGGTTTTTGTGCAGGGAGTAACTGATAGAAAATCAGAAATATTACAGTAACGATTGGGCGCATTATGGTTTTTTCCTTCCAATCGTAAATATAATGTATATTTGTAGAAAGTAAATCCCTAGAATGAGAAGAGACCTTTTTCACACAAGGTTTATACATATTGCCTTTCTGATTTTAATCTCCTCCTGTTCTGGTAATGTGATGCAAACCACGGTTTTTACCGATGGTTTTCAGGAACTGGAGCCAGGCGACCATCCTTATTTTGATTCTTCTAATCCTGCCATTTGTTTTGATGCCCGTCGCGGAAATATCGGAAGCTGGAGTGTCGCTTCGAGCCTGAGACAGGATGGTTTTGACAGGGCGTGGGTGATCCGGAGCGAGGATGGAGAGAATTATATGGCACAGACTTTCTCCAATCTGAATGATAAGGATTCACCCCTGAGCCTGGTTACCCATCCCATGATTGTGGCCGGGGAATCTTTATGGAGCGACTACTCCATTGAGGTAGTCTTTAGCCCAGAGGCTAAATTTGATAAATGTGGGGTTGTATTTGCTTATAAGCATCCTGCCGACTTCTATTTTTTCGGGATAGAAGGGAACACGGTTACATTAAAACATGTGCAGCAATCGCTTACTCCGTTGCGACCCATTGAAAGAATTCTTGATATCAGGCCCCTGGTCTGGAGTCCGGGTGAACGGTTAAATGCCACAGTAACTGTTCGGAGAAATAAAGTTTCCACCATCCTGAATGATTCAATTAATATGCATGCTGAGGGCCTCTCCTCGCTTTCTGGTAAAATAGGCCTGATTTCGGATTTGCCTGCCAGGTTCCACAAGGTGGAGGTTAAATTGTTAAGTGGTGAGCAACGGCAGTTATCACGGAAACAAAGGCAGCTGGACAGGCGATTGGAAATTCATCAGGGCGGTTTTCCTGAGATGGTTCGCTGGAAGCGTTTTAATACGGGCGAATTTGGAACCAATCAGAACATCAGGTTGGGCGATCTGAACGGGGATGGAAACAAGGAGATAATTTTTGTCAGACCCGATCTGTCGGGAGTGGAAGTAGGTTCAGTTTCGGCTATTAACCTGGATGGGGAGTTGATTTGGCAATATGGTAAGCTTGCGGTATGCAAGGCTTGCGAAGGCAAAGAGCTGCCGGTACAGGTTCATGACCTGGACGGAGATGGTTCGCGCGAAGTGATCTTTGCGAGTAAAGGCTGGATTTATATGCTTGATGGGAAGACCGGTAAGCGAAAAAGGCGTTTCAGAATCCCTGGATCAGGGAATATTAATTCACTGATTTTTGCTGATCTGATGGGAGTGGGCAGAGACAATTGCATCTTGCTTTCAGATCGTAAACATCTTCTGAAGGCCTTGAACGAAAAGGGAGAGTTGCTGTGGGAACAACATGTGGATTCCGGATCTCAACCCGTGGTATATGATATGGACGATGATGGGCGCCATGAGGTACTGATGGGTTATTCACTCATTAATCCTGATGGAGAACTGATTAAAGATGTGGGAGCACATATTGGAGACCAATGCGAAGGGGTGGCGGTTTATGAGATGGTCGATGGAGATCAGCATATCCCGTGTCTGGTCTATGCAGCTGGTGACTGGGGCCTCATCTACTATGATTTTGAAGGACAGCTGTTGAAACAGAATATCCTGGGTCATGTAGGTCACCTGGGAGTAGCCGATCTGGATGCAGAATCGCCAGGTCTTGAAGTGATCACTTCCAATTCATGGGGGAGCAATGGTCTTGCTCATGTGATGGATGCAAGTGGAACTGTTAAGGCTGGTTTCCTTCCGGAATCGGGTGTGTTCAGGTGCCAGACCATCAATTGGAAAGGAGACGGGGAAGAATTTTTTATTACCTCGGCCGATACTCTTAACGGAGGATTGTTTGATGGAATGGGACAGCTTTCCGTGCTATTCCCGGCAGACGGGCATCCGGTCTCTTTCTACATGGCAACTGACCTGACCGGTGATGCGCGTGATGAGATTATCCTTTGGGATACCCACGAGCTCTGGATTTATACTCAGGAAGATAATCCCAGGTTAGGCAACACTTTTGCTCCCCGGCGCACTCCTCTTTACAATTATTCCATGCATCAAATGATGCGTTCCACCCCGGGGTGGTAGCCAGCTAAATATTTATTATATTGCATTGATTCGTTTGCAATGACTGACTGTTTGGCACGAACTTTGTTTTATTAAGGTCAAACACCAGATGCAAAAAATACCGGGAGGAAACGTCATGAAAACACTATCACTTGTCATAATCAGTGCCGCTCTTGTTCTGGCATCCTGCAGTTCTTCAAAATATGCTGCTTCTTCGGAATACGATGATGTCTATTATAATCCTAATCAGGCAAAGAGGCAGGCTCAGAATGCTGTTATTGCCGAGCAGGCAACGATTAATGAACATAATGCCATTAGCGAACAACCCGTTTATCAGCAGCCGGCTTATACCGAGCCCGTGGTCCTGGCAGATGAGAACCTGAGTGATTATGAAAAATACAGGTTACAACAGGAAGCTGAAATGCTTGGAGAATCCTATGCTCCTGAAGGGAGTGAGGCGCTTTATGCAGAACAGTATGTTGAATATGATACCCTGGGTCAGTATGGCCAGGAGAGTGCACCTGTGATTGTAAATAACTATTATAACGATCCCACTGATTATTACTATTCGTCGAACCTGAGAAGGTTTTCGGATGAGTATTATGGATGGAACTATTATGATCCTTACTATACCGATATGTATTTCTATACCGGCAGTCCCTATAGCTGGGGCGTAAGTATGGGATGGGGATACCCGGGTTGGGGAATGGGATTCTCTTACGGGTCTCTTCGCTATCGTCCATATTACGGGTACGGTTATGGTTATGGCGGTTATTACGATCCATGGTGCTCGTGGGGTTATGGTGGATACTACGGAGGATACTACGGAGGTTCTTACTGGAGCGGATACAACCATGGATACTATAATGGGTACTACAATGGCTATTACGGAAACGACTATAATCGTTCTAATAACTACCGATATGGCCGAATGGATAACAGGCACTATTATGGATATTCAAACCCATCCAGTGCCTCAAGGGGAAGCTCCAAAGCTTCAACTAACAGCGATCCCAGGTACAGGAGTCGTACCACAGCTTCAGCCAGCAAAGCCACAAGTGCATCACGCAGCAACACAAGGGTTGCCAATACGACACAGAGGCAGGTAAGAAACACTTCCTCCACAGCTGCTCAGAGGCAGGTGAGGACCGGTACAAACGGTGTGCAGCGTAGCAACGGTACCGTTACGACTACCAGGACCAGGCAGCAGGCTGGGGTTCAGCAGCGGAGCACCAGCAGAAGCAATAGAACTTATAGGCCCAGTTACAGCAAACCGCGCACCAGTTCATCTTCGAGTTACAACAGAGCCGCGACACAGCACAGGACTTATACCCAGTCGGCAACACAAAGCCAAAAAAGAACTACATATAATAAATCGACCGCTACACCCAGCCGCAGCAGTACGTCATACAGTCGGCCGAGCAGCACCAGCCGCAGTAGCAGCTCTTACAGCCGCCCGAGCAGTTCCAGCCGCAGCAGCAGTTCATACAGTCGGCCGAGAAGTTCATCCAGTAGCCGTTCAAGCGGATCGGTAAGTCGCAGTTCAGGAAGCTTTGGCCGTTCAAGCGGATCGGTAAGTCGCAGTTCAGGAAGCTCTGGCCGTTCAAGCGGATCGGTAAGTCGCAGTTCAGGAAGCTCGAGTCGTTCAAGCGGATCATCCAGCCGTAGTTCATCGAGACGTTAAACTGTCATTTATTCCAGGGTCTTTCAAAGGCTCCTGGTTTCCTTAGAAACAAAAACAGATATTGCTATGAAAAAGTTATCATTTATAGCCATGCTCCTTGTGGTTACTATCATCACTCTTGAAGCCCAGAATGAGATGCAGGCACTCAGATTTTCCCAGTTCAATCCATTTGGTACAGCCAGGTATGCTGCCCAGGGAGGGGCCATTGGTGCACTGGGCGGAGATATTACTTCGGTGGTGACCAATCCGGCAGGACTTGGACTCTACCGTTCTTCTGAATTCTCTTTCTCACCTTCTTTTTACTGGGTGAATACCACCTCCGATTTTATGGGTTCCCAGGTTGACGATTCCCGACTGAAGTTTAATGTGGGGAGTATTGGCATGGTCAACGCCATTACCCGAGATAAGAGTAGCGGGATCGTTGGGGCAGCTTTCGGGCTTGGATACAATACTCTGGTCAATTATAACAACAGTACAGTTATCAGTGGAATAAATAACAGCAGTTCGCTGCTGGACGATTTTACATGGCATGCCAACGCCGATCCCGAAAATCTGAGTCCCTATTATGAAGAACTGGCATTTAATACTTACCTGATGCCCTACGATGAGGCTGCGGAGGAGTACTGGCATGATATGCAGCTTGACGGATATGGACAACAGCTCTACCGTTCGTCCATACAATCTGGTTACATTGGAGAGTATTCACTTTCCGGAGCTTTAAATTTCAGCAACCTTCTCTATTTCGGCGCTACATTGGGTATTCACTCTGTGAGGTTCTACGAGGATATCTATCATACTGAAATGGACAATGACGATCATGTGCTGGATTTCGACAGTTTTCGCTTCAGGGAGTTTAACAGCACCAGGGGATGGGGATATACGGCCCGTTTTGGGATGATTTTGAGACCTGTTCAACTTCTTAGGATTGGTGCTTCGGTTCAGTTGCCCACCTACTACAGACTTACCGACGAGAAATTTACGGATATGAATTCTTACTGGGACAGCAGTTCGGGGATTACGGATGCTTATGAAGGTTCTCCCAACGGGATCTATGATTATAAGTTAAAAACTCCCTTCAGGGCCAGTGCCAATGCTTCGCTGATTCTAAGCAGACTTGCTACTATTTCAGCTGGTTACGAATATGTGAATTACTCATCGGCCCGACTGGATGCCTATGATTATAAATTTATTGATGAAAATGACCAGGTTCGTCAGGGTTTCCAGGCAACACATAACCTGAGTGCCGGGGCCGAGATAAGACTTAATTCTCTCTATCTACGGGGAGGGACACAATATCTGATGAGTCCGTTTTCAGATACCCGTAACGATGCAGATACATGGGTCTATTCGGCTGGATTTGGAATCAGGGTCCAGAAGATATACCTCGATATAAGCTACTCACATTCCAACAGGAACGAAGTTTACGGAATGTATGCCTATACACCAGGAGCTAATGAAGTATCTCTTAATGAGGTCAATGGCAATAACATGATGATCACAGTTGGATTCAAGTTCTAAGACAACGATGCAGGTAAGTTAGTGCATTCGGGCCTTCATTGAATATCAGATCCAGGATACTCAGGTTGGCCCGGAAGCCCAGACGGTCGGAGAATACCTGGTGATAATCCAGTGGGAGGAAGCCGGGATCAACCACCGCCTGGTTCTTTTTAGGATGTATGAAATGCCTGGGATCCTGCTCTGAGCTTATGGGGGTAAAGACTTCCGAGTATTTTAGCTCCGTATTAAGGCCCAGGAATTCCAGGGTGTATTCAAGTAGTTGATAATTCAGATCGATTAAAAAATCATAGTTCTTTTTGTAGAATGGAAAGATCTCATCGGCAATATACTCAAAAAAGGGTGAAGTGGCATATGAGGCTACCAGGCTACGCCAGTGAATCTTATTCCAGCTGGTATCGTAATCAATCCTGATATCACGAAGGTGGTTTTTCTTTCCCCGTTCTTTCTTGACCGGGATCGATAGGGCGATTACCCCATTGGCTCCCATGATCATACAGCGATTTCGGTAGGTCTGTTTGGAATAGCTGTCATACTGTTCCAGAACGATTACCTGCTGTTTTACCAGCCGGGCATAATAGTTAATGGGACCGTTATATAGCGCCGGGAAAATCAAAGGAGCGGGAATTACCTGCTGGCCCTGACAATGCGGAACATCCTGTTCCAGCGAATTCCACCATACTCTTTATCCATACTGAGCCAAATAAGCCGTGGTTTTCCAATGATATGATCCTCGGGTACAAATCCCCAGAACCTGGAGTCGGCCGAATTGTGACGGTTATCGCCCATCATAAAGAAATAATCCATCTGAAAGGTATAGCTAGAGGCCGCTTCTCCATTAATGAAGATCTGAGTGTCTTTGATCTCCAGATCGTTGCCTTCGTAAGCCTCAATGATACGCCGGTAGATTGGAAGGGTCTCCATATTAAGATCCACCGTGGTGCCTTTCTCAGGTATTGTCAGTGGTCCATAGTACTCAAGGTTCCAGGGGTACAGCTCGCTGTGAGGAAAGATATCCCTATCGAACTGTCCATCTGTGAAAAGGTTTATAGCCTCCACACTTACGATGCCGGGAAGGGCCCTGATTTTCTCAGCATTTTCAGCGTTGGTAGGAAAGGTGTAGTTGGGATTGTTCCTAACATCTGCTGCATCCCTGCTAATTCCATAAGGTTCCAGGGAACGAGGATTGATGGGGGTGCCATTGGTCCTGACCCTGTACCAACGCTGGAGCCCTTCAAAGCTTTTCTGCTTTTCACCATTCACGAAGACCTCGTTATTGATCACCTGGAGGGTTTCACCATGGATGGCTACACATCGCTTGATATAGTTGTCTCGCCTGTCCACCGGTCGGGTCTCCACATCATATTTTTCCGCAAGCTGCTGACGCACGTAGGTTTCATACACGCCATAGGGACGTGTACGGTTATTCCGTGCCTGGTCAGATGCCATCAGCTTATAGCTTTCATCCCGTACCAGGTCATAATAATCAAAGTTGCCTCTGGCATATTGTGTATGATCCGATTTTTCCAGGGCCACCGTATCTGAAGCGGGGAAATTGAATACAACAATATCGTCTCTTTTAACTTTACTGAATCCTTTGAGCCTTTTATAGGGCAGTTCGATCCATTCCAGGTAAGATTTTCCACCCAGTACGGTATTTGGTAGAAAGGGTATGGCCAGGGGGGTGTTGGGCGTTCTGGGGCCATAAGCTGTTTTGCTCACATAAAGGTGGTCGCCTACCAGCAGAGTGCCCTCCATGGATGGGGTAGGAATCTTGTAATTTTGGAAAAGGAAGATGTTGATCAGTGACACTGCAACAATGGCAAAAATCAGCGCATCGAGCCATTCAACAATTACATTGTTCTTTTTCTTTCTGCTTTTCCAGAAGGACCAGTTAACTTTTTTACTTACATATATATCAAAGACCACCGGTATACCAAAGAGGAACCAGTAATTTCTAAGCCAGATCACAAAAAGAATATAAAAAAATAGGACAACTCCGAACTTGAAGTATTTGTTTTTCAGTAGCTTACTAATATTCATCACGCTTTTTATTTTATGCGTCTAAAGATACGTTCTTTTCTTAAACCACCAATGAATGGGGTATCTGGTTCGATGGAGAAGAGGACAACTACAGCCTTGCCCAGTAGGTGGTCCTCAGGAACAAATCCCCAGTACCTGGAATCGGCAGAGTTGTGGTGGTTGTCACCCATTACAAAATAGTAATCCATCTGAATCACATAAGAGCTGGCCGCTTCGCCGTTAATGTATATATCTCCATCAATAATTGTCAGATCATTCTGCTCGTAGATATCGATAATTCGCTGATAAATTGGTAGGTTAAGGTGGTTGATTTGAATGGTATCGCCCCGGGAAGGAATCCGAATCGGACCGAAATTGTCACCTGTCCAACGGTAAAAATCACTATGGGGAAAGATCTCCTTATTCTGGAATGAGAGTGTGGGTTCCGTATACCTGCTAATGCTTCTCACCTGGGGGAAAGCTCTCAACGATTCAACATTTTCCTGTGCCAAGTATAAAACGTGAAGGGAGTTAATTGGATTGTAGGTCACCGAGGATTTAAGGATTTTTAACGAATCGAGCAGTGCATCCGACAGGGGATCCCCCCTGGTGCTTACATAGTATTTGAATTTCTGAAGGGCTAATTCGGGTCTCCTTTTTTCATTTACCCGAATGGTGCCCTCTGCGATTTGCAGAGTATCGCCCGGAAGAGCAATACATCTTTTGATGTAGTTTTCCCTTTTATCCACCGGATGGGTAATGATCTCAAATTCAGACATTATGTACTCCCTCCCGTATTGCCGCACAAGAGAGTAGTAATTCTGGCCCGGATACTGGACTACCATGGTATCGCCTTCCGGGAAGTTAAAAACAATGATGTCCTCTCTTTTTACCCTGGAGAATCCCTTCAGTCGCTTATGGGGCATCTTGAATTTCTCGGAGTAGGACTTCTTACCCGAAGGTAGTTTGTTGTGGTAGAAGGGGATGGCCAGCGGTGTTTCCGGAAGCCTTGGCCCATAGGTCAGTTTGCTTACGAAAATATAATCCCCTGCCAGGAGAGTTTCCTCCATGGAAGGTGTGGGGATCTTGTAAGTTTCTACGAAAAGTACCTTGATGGTAAATGAGCAGACCAGGGCCAGGATCAGGACCGAGATCCATTCGATGGCCGACTGCAGGTGTCGTGGCAATCCATAGCTGCGAAGGGTCCAGTCTACCCGTCGGGTCAGAAAGATATCAAAGAATACAAGGTTCAGAGCCAGCAGGAAGAACAGACCGATCCATATGACCAGCATTGACCAGATCAGGCCGGTCAGGAAAAAGCCCACATACCTCCATCCCACCTTATCCATTCTCTTAAAATTTCAGAAGATCCTGCATGCCGAAAACGCCCCTTTTATCCTGAATAAATGCCGCAGCAAGCAGTGCTCCTGCAGCAAAGGCATCCCTGGTCTTTGCCTCGTGACTGAGCGTGATGGAATCCATATCAGACTCATAATAAATGTAGTGTTTCCCGTTGACCTCACCTTCCCGGATCGATTCAATGTGCAATTTATCACTGCTGATATTGCTGTTTAGTTCAAGAATCTGTTCAGCGAGGCTGATGGCTGTACCGCTGGGAGCATCGAGTTTATGCACATGGTGTACTTCGCTCATGGAAACATCATATTCGGGGAATAGCTCCATAATTTTTGCCAGTTTCCGGTTCATGGCAAAAAGGATATTGACTCCAATACTAAAATTGCTGGCATGAAACAGGGTAGCCCTCTTTTCCAGGCAAGTGGCCTCAATTTCAGGAATCTTTTCGTTCCATCCTGTAGTGCCACTAACGACCGGGACTCCAAAGTCGAAACATGTAATGATGTTAGCAGGGGCCGCTTCAGGGATTGAGAATTCAATGGCAGCATCAATCCCCTTAAGCTTTTGGGCTGTAAGCTGCTCAGGCCTGTCTTTATCGATGATCACCGGGAAGGAATGTCCCTGCTTAATTCCCAGGGCTTCGATGGTCCTGCCCATTTTTCCGTATCCGATCAATGCTATTTTCATAGGAACAAGATAAAAAAAAGAGGCCATCTCACATGAGACAGCCTCTTACTTTATAATTTTATTCAGTCTTACTGAACTTTCTTTACAATGGCTTCGAAAGCTTTAGGATCATTCATGGCCAGATCGGCAAGTACTTTGCGGTTGATCTTGATATCTGCTTTACTCAGTTTTCCCATAAACTCAGAATAAGACATATCGTACTCGCGGACAGCAGCATTGATACGCTGGATCCACAGTGCCCTGAATTCGGCTTTCTTTTTACGACGATCGCGGTAGGCATAGGAGAGACCTTTCTCGTAAGCATTCTTGGAGACCGTCCAGACATTTTTTCTGCGACCAAAGTATCCTTTGGTCTGCTTCATCACTTTTTTTCTCTTCTGTCTTGATGCGACAGCGTTTTTTACTCTTGGCATTTCTTTTTCGCTTTTTGGATGTAGGCGGTGCGCCGGTGGCGTACACTTTCTTGCTCAACATCCCGGTTACAACTAATTTACCTCAATCAAAAGTTAATAATCTTACTTCATAGCAAGCAGACGCTTGATATTGTTCTCATCAGCTTTATGTACTTGTCCAAAATAGGTCAGGTTCCGCTTACGCTTCTTTGACTTTTTGGTAAGAATATGACTCTTAAAAGCATGCTTCCTCTTGATTTTACCGGTTCCGGTCAGCGTGAATCTCTTCTTTGCACCGGGGTTTGTCTTCATTTTTGGCATTATTCCTCTCTTTATCTATATAAAAATTATTTCTTCTTCACTACCTTGGGGGCCATGAACATGGTCATTCGCTTCCCTTCAAGTTTGGGGAGCTGTTCAACCTTCCCAACCTCTTCAAGGTCCTGGGCAAGCTTTAACAACAGGATCTCACCCTTCTCCTTATATAAGATGGACCTGCCCTTAAAAAACACAAAGGCCTTCAGTTTTGCTCCATCTTCAAGAAATTTCAGAGCGTGCTTCAGTTTAAAACTGTAATCATGTTCATCTGTATTGGGTCCGAACCTGATTTCCTTTACCACGATCTTTGTGGCTTTGGATTTCATCTCCTTCTGTTTCTTCTTCTGCTGATAGAGAAACTTTTGATAATCGATGGCCCGGCAAACAGGCGGATCGGCCTTTGGACTTATCTCCACCAGGTCGAGATCCAATGAATCAGCAATCTTCAGAGCTTCTGCAATAGAAACTACTCCAGGGGTTTCAATGTTCTCTCCAACAAGGCGTACTGATGTGGCACGTATCGATTCATTAGTCTTGTAAAAGACTTTATCCTTGTTGCGGTTATCGTTATTGCGTCTACGATAATGGCTTGGTCCAGCTATGACAAGTTCCTCCTATACTTTAGTTAAACATTTGTTTCAATTGCTTTAAGCTGATTATCAATTTCTGATTGCAAAAAATGTGCAAATTCTTCCAGCTTCATTGGTCCTTTATCACCCTCTCCCTGCCTTCTAACGGAAATTGTTCCGTCTTCTTGTTCCTTTTCACCAACGATAAGTAGATATGGAATTCGCTTTAACTCGTTATCCCTGATCTTCTTACCTATCTTTTCGCTCCGCTCGTCAATCAGGGTGCGAATATCGTAATTTTTAAGGAATTTTGAAACTTTTTCCGCATAATCGTGGTATTTTTCGCTAATGGGTAGAATCACAGCCTGATCGGGCGTGAGCCAGAGGGGGAACTTACCCGCTGTATGTTCGATCATCACGGCCACAAAACGTTCCATGGAACCGAAGGGTGCACGGTGTATCATCACCGGCTGATGTTTCTGGTTATCTGATCCGATATACTCCAGTTCAAATCGCTCCGGAAGGTTGTAGTCCACCTGGATGGTTCCAAGTTGCCACTTTCTGCCAATGGCATCTTTAACCATGAAGTCCAGTTTTGGTCCATAGAAGGCTGCTTCACCATATTCAACCACAACATTATCCATGCCTTTGGCTTTCACAGCAGCAAGAATTGCATCCTCAGACTTCTTCCAGTTTTCGTCTGTTCCGATATACTTCTCTTTGTCTTCAGGATCTCTGAGGGATACCTGAGTTGTAAACTCTTTAAAGTCCAGAGTCTTGAAGATGTAAAGGATGATGTCGATTACCTTCAGGAACTCTTCCCTCAGCTGATCGGGGCGGCAAAAGATATGGGCATCGTCCTGGGTAAATCCACGTACACGGGTAAGTCCGTGTAGCTCTCCGCTCTGTTCGTAACGGTAAACGGTACCAAATTCGGCCAGTCTGACGGGCAGATCTTTATAGGAGCGGGGTTTTGATTTGTATATCTCACAGTGGGCGGGACAGTTCATGGGTTTCAGCAGAAACTCTTCGCCCTCCTGGGGGGTAGTGATGGGCTGGAAACTATCCTTGCCATATTTTGCATAGTGTCCCGATGTAACCCATAATTCTTTTAGTCCGATATGAGGGGTAATCACCTGTTCATAACCGGTGTCGCGCTGAACTTTTTTCAGGAAGTTCTCCAGGCGTTCCCTTAACTGGGCCCCTTTGGGCAGCCAGAGAGGAAGTCCGGGTCCAACACGCTGTGAGAAGGTAAAAAGTTCCAGTTCCTTTCCAATTTTTCTGTGATCTCTTAACTTGGCCTGTTCCAGCAGTTCGAGATACTCTTCGAGCATTTTTGCCTTTGGGAAGGTGATCCCGTAGATCCTGGTCAGCTGCTTGCGCTTCTCATCACCCCTCCAATAGGCGCCTGCCAGGCTCAGAAGCTTGATGGCCTTGATGGGAGAGGTGTCGGCCAGGTGTGGTCCGCGGCAGAGATCGGTGAAGTTGCCCTGGTGGTAGAAAGAGATGGTGCCGTCCTCCAGTTCCCCGATCAGTTCAGTTTTATAGTCATCGCCCTTATCTTCAAAGAATTTCATGGCTTCCGCCTTGCTTACCTCTTTCCTGGAGTATTCAAGTTTCCGGGAAGCAAGTTCCTTCATCTTCTTTTCGATCTTGCCCAGGTCGCCATCGGTAATGACCACATCATCGCCGGTATCCACATCATAGTAGAAGCCGTTTTCTATGGCCGGTCCAATGCCAAATTTGGTGCCCGGATACAGCGACTCAATGGCTTCAGCCATCAGGTGGGCCGAGGAATGCCAGAAGGCGTGTTTCCCGTCGGGATCATCAAATTTATTGAGTTTGATAGTTGCATCCATCTCAATGGGACGGTTCAGATCCCATAATTCGTCATTTACATTGACGGACAGTACTTCGCGGGCCAGGCTGTTACTCAGACTCCTGGCTATATCGTATCCCGACACGCCCTGTTCAAACTGTCGTACCGATCCGTCGGGAAAAGTGATGTTAATCATTGATTATAGATTTTTTAAAAGCAGCGCAAAGATACAAAAACCAAAGGGAACCTAAAGGTTCTCCAAAATAAAATCGGTCATCCTGGTATAAAGATGAATGGAAGGGTTTCCGCCATAGATTCCATGGTTCTTATTGGGATAGATCTGCATTTCAAACTGCTTTTTGGCCTGTGCCAGAGCCTCCATAAAATCTTTGGAGTTCTCATCGTAACCTTCGGGGTTCTCCTTCACCAGTCTTATAGTTGTGTTTATCAATGCTACCCCTGTTCTGCAAGGTATAATGGAGCCCGTTCTTCACGGATTTGAGTCCGGAAAGGGCCGTGCTGAACAATAGAATAAAAAGCAGTGGAAAAATGTGGGGGATAATCTGTTTACGGTCAGATCTTTTTAGTTTCTTTACCAAGGGAAGAAAAACCTTTCTAAAATCCAATCTCAAAGTTTGGCATGTTATTTGAAATTACAACAACAACCAGAAAACCAATTGTCATGAAACGAATACTCGCCATACTGCCCCTGCTGTCACTGATAGTGATTAGCTGCAACAGAGAACCTTTTGCTGATGCAACGGTTGACCTGAATCCTGCCTATGTGGGAGAAGATGTCCGATTTACTTCTTATTCCACCAACACCGATTATGTGGAATGGGATATGGACGATGGCATCATGTACACTGAACCCGTCGTGGATCATTATTTTATTGATCCCGGCTACTATGATGTAAGCCTGAGAGCCTTTGGAGCCAAGGGCGGAGTAAGCACGGCTGTGATTCCCATGGAGATAATCGGTGCTGAACTAACCGTTGTAGTCAGGCTCTGGACCGAAGTAGAAGGTGAGGGCTATCTGCTTCCGGGAGCCAGTGTCAGGCTCTATCCTACACTGACTGACTGGGAAAATGAGACCAATATGGCAGCCGAAGCCTTTTCTGATTCCTATGGTGAGTGCACCTTTACCAATCTCAGTTACCAGCGCTACTATATAGATGTCTGGGAAGCCAATCATGATAACTATACCCTGGCTGCGGAGGATGTGGGATTCATTGAGACTGAGATGCTGGAAGGAGCTTACTATTGGACCTTTGAGGCACTGGTCGACTACTATGCCAAGAAATCAACTACCAGCACTGAGCGTCCTCAGAAGACGCTGAAAGCTGCACCTGCAGGAGAGAAGAGAACTGCTGGCGACCTTGTTACAAAGGTGAAACGGGAACGAAAATAGGAAGGTGAATCATTGAGGAATAAAAAATCCCAAAAAACTTCACCGGTAAATATTAAAATTTAATATATTTGCACCCCCGAAGCGAAAATCTTCGGGGATGTTCTTATAAATACGATTGTCATCTTGCCCAGATGGCAGGGCCGACCGTCAA
>JAOZQY010000240.1 GCA_029931975.1 Bacteroidales bacterium
TAGAATTAGTAATTATTTTATCCCGTCAAATCAATAAGCTGATTCAATTTCAAAAGAATCTGAAAAATGAGCATTTGAAAAACGCTTTGAAAATTATGCATTCAGAATATTGTTCAGATTTGTCTATTTCAGTCCTGGCATAAAAGTGTAATATTTCCACCAGATATCTGAGGCAGCTTTTTATTTCAGCTCTGGGTATGAATCCTATCACTTATAGCAATAATCTTAAAATAGCTAAAGCAAAAGAACTACTCTCCAGAAGTGATTATTCCATAAAGGACATTGCATATTCCTTACAGTATAATACACCTCAGTATTTTAGTAAAGCTTTTAAAAACAGTTGCGGATTAACCCCAAAGAAATACAGGGATATCCTGGCTGAGATGAATGATTAATATTATGTTGTTCCGAAAAGTGTAATTCATACTTGAGCTTATGATCGATATGATGATGGAGGATGATAAAGCATCCGCATTGTTGGATAAAATTACGGATTTTGCTGTTTCGAAGGCAATAGGATATACCAGGGCAGGGGTGGATATACTGTCACTTGGCGATGATATCGGTACCCAGAACTCCATAATGATTGATGTTGGTCTCTGGGAAAGATGGTTAAAGCCTCGAATTGTTAAAGTAATCAATGCTGCCCGGGAGATAAATCCGGAAATTCTCATTTTTTATCATTCATGTGGGTATATTATACCATTTATCGATCAGCTAATTGAAATAGGGGTAGATATCCTTAATCCGGTTCAGCCTGAGTGTATGAGCTTTGATGAAGTGCATGATGAATATGGTGAGAGAATTTCATTCTGGGGAACGATGGGAACGCAGGAGCTATTACCTTTCGGAACAGCAGCAGAAGTCCTTCAAACAACCCTCTCCAGATTGGAGAAATGTGGCGACAATGGCGGATTGGTCATTGGGCCAACCCATCTGGTTGAACCCGAAGTTCCATGGGAAAACTTAACAGCCATTATGGAAGGAGTTGAATTATTTCAACAAAAGAGGAAATAATGGGCAATTTGGATTTATTCATTTTTATTATTTATGGGTTAATAATCATTGGAGTAGGCAACTGGCTGGCAAGGTCAAAAGGCAAAGAAAGAAGTAGTAATGACTATTTCTTTGCCAATAAATCCCTTCCCTGGTTTCTGGTTGGAAGTTCAATCATTGCTGCGAATATATCTGCCGAGCAATTTATCGGCATGTCTGGTTCAGGTTTTGCTATTGGCTTGGGCATTGCGACCTATGAGTGGATTGCTGCCATAATTTTAATTGTTGTAGCAAAATATTTTCTGCCTGTATTTGTTGAGAAGAAAATCTTTACAATGCCTCAGTTTCTTGCTCTCCGTTATGATAACCGAATAAAAACCATTCTTGCAATCTTCTGGATTAGTTTGTTTGTATTTGTAAATCTGACTTCTATTCTCTATCTCGGAGCACTTACATTAAAAGCAGTATTTGGAATTAAACTGGTGTATGGCATCATTGGATTAGCCGTGTTTTCACTTCTATATACAATTGTTAATGGTCTGAAAGCAATAGCAAGTACCGATATCATTCAGGTATTCTTCTTACTGGGAGGTGGACTATTGACTACATACTTTGCAGTGAACCAGGTAGGAGGCGATACCGGTGTCATTGAAGGTTTTAAGGCAATGTTTGAAATGGTACCGGATAAATTCCATATGATCATTAACAAATCTGATCCTAATTTTACTTACTTACCCGGTATCAGGGCAATTTTTGGAGGAATATGGATCGCAGGTATCTATTATTTCGGAGCCAATCAATATATTATTCAAAAGGCTTTTGGAGCAAAGAGCTTAAAAGAGGCCCAACGGGGGATGATCTTTGCCAGTTACCTGAAATTCATATTGCCCTTTGTTGTAGTCATTCCCGGAATTGCTGCATTTGCTCTGTCCGCTGATATTGGTAAAGCCGATGAGGCTTATCCCTGGTTGCTTGAGAATATTGTTCCGGCCGGATTAAAAGGTCTTATTTTTGCCGCGCTGATTGCTGCCATTGTCTCCTCATTCAGTGCAATCATAAACAGTACATCTACCATTTTCACAATGGATTTGTATAAACCTTATTTCAATAAAAATGCCTCCGAAAAACAGCTGGTGGCTGTTGGGCGAATATCCGGAGTAGTGGCGATGGCAATTGCTGTCATAGTAGCACCTCTGCTCGGCAGCATTGACCAGGCATTTCAGTTTATACAGGAGTATACCGGAATGATTAGTCCGGGGGTTACTGCTATTTTTGTGTTGGGGATGTTTTGGAAAAAAACAACTTCTGGGGCTGCTTTATGGGGGACCATCATTTCAATCCCGGTCTCTGCGGCATTAAAGTTCCTCTTTCCTGAAATTCCCTTCCTTGATCAAATGCTGATTTCATTTCTGTTTATTTCACTTTTCATCATTGTTGTTTCCTTAATCGATCGTAAGCCGATTGATAATAAGGGATTAAAACTATCAAGGGAGATCTTCAGAACTGACAAAACCTTTAATCTGCTGTCAATTATAATTGGCTTGATTTTTGCAGCTATATACATTGTTTTTTGGTAGTCGTTAAATACGAACCTTCAAAATGAAAATTAGATCAATAATCGCAACTGTTTCTATTGCTTTTGTTCTTGTTGCATGTGGCAAAAAGGAGATCATTGATGAAACGAAAGTTTCAGGAGTGGTAAATTCTGAAATCAGTTTAAACGGAACATGGAAGTTCAGTATGAATCCGCCTGATCTGTTTTGGGAAAACGAAACAGGTACTGAAGATTGGGCAGATATACTAGTCCCCGGAGAATGTGCCATGCAGGGATTTGCCATAAAACACAATCAACCCTACGTTTATAAAAACGACTTTTATATCCCGGAGGATTTCGTAAACAAACAGATCCTACTCAATTTCTATGGTGTATACAGTTATGCCAGAGTCTGGATAAACGGGCAATTTGTAAGAGAACATTATGGCGGGTTTACTAAATGGGAGTGTGATATAACGGATTTTGTAAAAGCCGGAGAAAAAGCTCATTTAACGGTGGAGATTGTTGACAGGCTTGATGATATATCTTATGGAAGCGGTTATGCAAAACATCAGAT
>JAOZQY010000091.1:0-1287 GCA_029931975.1 Bacteroidales bacterium
TTAGTAGCGGACTAACAATTGACACAAATCCAACCACATTTTGTGGTAATAGACTCCAATATACCTGAATGAGGCGTTTGAAAAACTTATCTATACCATTTCCAATATAGTGGAATTTAAAATAGTTTCATTTTTGAATCTTGGGAAAATAGGTGTTTTTTTCCGATTGACAAGCTTGTTTAGATTTACTAAACAATTAATAATTCATGATAAAATCTAATCGACTAAGAAGCAGGGACGGAAAGCCAATAGGCTGAGAGATCGCCAGCATACCATTTATAATAATCAGGAGACCTGCAATGTTTAAATATTATTCCTTTTTATATTCTATCATTATTCTTGCAATCATCATATTTTCAAATACAACTTATGGTGCAATCACATCAGTAGGTCATACTGTCACCGAAAACTTTGATATTAATGAAACTGTACCAATACTTCTCACGCCACAATCGGGTGCGGAAATGGACAATGGCTGCAGTGACCGGTCAGATACTGTGGAATGGTATTTTGATTGGTCGGATGTTCCTGGGGCCACACGTTATCATATCTACGTTAAAGGTGAAAATGCCATCTATCCTTTGATTGATACAATTGTTTCGTCATCGTATTACAGTAACATTTCTCCTGGTGACTACATAATAGAGACAAACCGCTATAACTGGTCTTGGCGTGTAAGGGCTGGTGATGATACAAGCG
This sequence comes from Bacteroidales bacterium, assembly GCA_029931975.1. Classification (GTDB taxonomy): domain Bacteria; phylum Bacteroidota; class Bacteroidia; order Bacteroidales. The sequence goes on from JAOZQY010000091.1 coordinate 700, forward strand.
CAAGCGGGTGGAGCGATTGGTCGACCACAAGGCAGTTCTATGTAGAACCGTTGAATGCAGATTGCACGTCGTGTACATACAGCATTTCACCCACAAGTGAAAATTTTTCCTCCAACGGTGGAACCAGCTCGGTTTCAGTAAAGGTTACAAGCTCAAGCTGTGCATGGACAACATCCGAGAATCTTTCCTGGGTTAATCTTTCACCAACAAGTGGAATAGATAGTGGGTCTGTTACAATAACTGTAGCCGCCAATACAGGCATTGTCAGGAGCGAATCGATAACTATAGCAGGGAAAACATATACGATTAGTCAGGCCGCACCTGTTATCGACAAAATCTGGTTTCTTGATGCAGATGGTGACGGCTATGGCAATCCTGATAATTCAACAGAATCATCTAACCAGCCATGGGGCTATGTAACAGATAATTCCGATTGTGATGACACTAACAGTAGTATTCATCCGGGAGCGACTGAAATAGAAGGCGACGGTATAGATCAGGATTGTGATGGTAGTGATTTACCAAGCTTAAACATATACTACCGTGATTCCGATGGTGATGGATACGGCAACCCAAATAATCCGATAG
>JAOZQY010000091.1:1387-11724 GCA_029931975.1 Bacteroidales bacterium
AATCAATTTCTCAGCCGTCAGGCTATGTAACGAATAATGACGATTGTGATGATACGGACAATAGTATTTATCCAGGAGCAACAGAAATCAGAGGAGACGGTATAGATCAGGATTGTGATGGTAGTGATTTACCAAGCTTAAACACATACTACCGTGATTCCGATGGTGATGGATACGGCAACCCAAATAATCCGATAGAATCAATTTCTCAGCCGTCAGGCTATGTAACGAATAATGACGATTGTGATGATACAGACAATAGTATTTATCCGGGAGCAACAGAAATCAGAGATGATGGTATTGATCAGAATTGTGATGGTTTAAACACATATTACCGAGATTTTGATGGCGATGGATATGGCAATCCAAATAACTTAAAGACTGCATTTTTCCAACCATCAGGGTATGTAACAGATAATACAGATTGCAATGACAATAACAGCAGCATTAATCCTGGTACTACAGAAATCAGAGGCGATGATATTGATCAGGACTGTGATGGAAGTGATTTGCCTGGTTTTAAAACCGGTTACCGCGACTATGATGATGATGGGTATGGCAATCCATTCAAATCAAAAGAATTTTATTCTGAGGAACCAGGGTATGTTGAAGATAATACTGATTGTGATGATTATGACAGCAATATCCATCCAGGAGCCACAGAAATAGGTGGGGATGGTATTGATCAGGATTGTGACAATAGTGATTGGCCAGTCCTAAACACCTATTACCGTGATAATGACGGTGATGGCTATGGTGCCCCTAACGAAATCACAGAATCAGCCTCTCAACCATCAGACTATGTGACAGACAACACTGATTGCAATGATGATGACAGCAGTATTCATCCCGGGGCTATTGAAATCTATGGAGATGGTGTAGACCAGGATTGTAACGGCAGTGCTCCTAACCGTCCCAATTTGGTATCACCTTTAAACGATTCATTAGATGTCTCTTTGACCCCTACTCTGATAACAAATATTTTCTCTGACCCAGATGCAGGAGACACCCACTTACTAACCGAATGGAACATCACCACAATGGATGATTTCTCAAAAAGTACACTGTATGAAGGAAGCACAATCTATTTGACATCCCTGAGAGTACCGGATTTGGCGTTGGAGGAAAACACAACTTATTACTGGCGAGTAAGGTTTTATGACAATAATTTAAATACTTCTGAATGGTCTGAAACCTCATCATTTACAACCCTTCAGACCCAAAACGATATTAATGAAAACGGTATACCGGATACGCTTGAAAACGATACCATCGATCTTAATAATGATGGCATTGCCGATATTGAGCAAGTAGACGAAATAAAAAGTTTAAACACAGTGGTTGGTGACGGACAGATAGGTGTGTCACTTAATGAGTCAGAAACCATAACAGAAATCGTAGAAATCAACTCAATTGACTCTGAAACCACCTCCGAAGTTGTCAGACCACATAATATGCTGTTAGGTCTCTTTGCTTGTAGATTTACTGTTACCAATCCAGGAGATACTGCTAATGTTACTATTCATTTTTCTGAAGCAGCGCCTGCCAATGCAACTTGGTACTTTTATGATTCTATCAACGGCTGGATAGATAATTCTCAGTATGCGGTATTCAATGATGACAGAAAAGCTGTTAACCTAGTACTCAAAGATGGATATTATGGAGATGCAGATGGAATAGCCAACGGGATAATCGTTGACCCGAGTGGGTTTGGTATTGCATCATGGATTAAAGGCGCTGTATCTGATTTATATACAAGTCAAGCAATTACCACAGCAACGATAGGTTTCGACGGGATTAATCTTGATCTCAATACGTTGCTTGAGGGGAATTATGTGAGTATGATTTTACCTGGGATATATGACTTCTCAGTTTCAGCACCAGGTTATGAGCCACAAACCTTTTCAGGCATAAAGATCGAGGAAGGATATGTTGTAACACAGGATATTGAACTCCTGCCCCTATGCCAAAAAGTCACTCATACATCCCCCTTTTCAACAACCAATAATACTGCACCAACTTTCACTTGGGAAGAAGATCGTGCTTATAGTTGGTATCAATTATGGGTGGGATACCCCAACGACGATAAGGTTTTTGCAGAATGGTATGATTCAGCTGATATTTGCTCTAATGGCAGTTGTTCTGTCGATCCTCCACTGGATTTAACTAATGGAAATTATGAATGGTATATCAAATCATGGAACGATAACTGCACAATCTGGAGTGATAGTATGGCCTTTACAATTCAAATTGGTGGAACGCCACCATCGAAAATTGCCCATACATCACCATCAGGAACTACACAAGACTCAACACCAACATGCATATGGGTTGAAGATCCTGCTTCCACCTGGTATAAATTTTGGGTAGGATTTCCAAATGGTGATAAGATATTTGCCCAGTGGTATGATGCTGCAGATATCTGTTCTGATGGTTATTGTACCGTTACCACTGAAATAGAATCTATACCTGGTGATTATGAATGGTATGTCAAATCCTGGAACGATTATGGGAAAGTTTGGAGTGACGGAATGAGCTTTAGTGTTACTGAATAGCAAGACCCACAACAAAGGGGATAAATCATGGGGATTGATTCTAATGAACTGAGTTTGGAAGATATACAATCAAATCTTTTCAAAGATAAAAAACTTGGTAGACTTCTCAAATCTATTGTAAACGAAGTAAATAGTTATGCCGCAGATCAGATAAGGCATATAAAAAAACTTTCAGAGATTGGTATGGCTTTATCAATTGAAAAAGACATTAATAAGCTTTTTGAAATGATCATTGATGAAGCCAGAAATTTTTGTTTTGCAGAAGCAGGTACTCTATATCTTGTTGATAAAGACAAACAAAGTCTCAAATTCGAAGTGTTGCAAAATGAAGCCATGAATACCAGAATGGGTGGATTTAATGGTGAATCAATTCAACTCGCAAATGTTCCCTTATACATTAACGGTAAGCCGAATCATTCAAACGTTTCATCCTATGTTGCTCTAACTGGGAATACGGTAAATCTTCCTGATATTTATCATATAGTTGATAATGAATTATTTAAGGATTTGGATTTCACTGGCACGATGAATTATGATAGGACAACAGGATATCATACTCAGTCAATGCTTGTGATCCCCATGATGAATCATGACAATGATATTATTGGTGTTCTGCAACTAATTAACGCCCGTGACGAAGAAACAAATGAAGTTGTTTCATTTTTAGAAGAATATGTAGATATTATCTCATCGTTGGCGTCTCAGGCAGCGGTGGCGTTGACCAATTCTATCCTTATCCAGGAGCTTAAAGATCTTTTTTATGCATTTATTCGAAGTATTGCCACTGCAATTGATGAAAAATCAGCTTATACCGGTGGGCATATCAAACGAGTAGTTGATTTGACTATGATGATTGCAACAGACATAAATAAATCAAAATCAGAACCTTTCAGAGATATTCACCTGAATGACGACCAGTTAGAGGAACTTCATATCGCAGCATGGATGCATGATGTGGGAAAAATTACAACACCTGAATATGTTGTGGACAAATCTACAAAGTTGGAAACTATTTTTGATCGACTGGAACTGCTGGAATCCAGATTTGTTTTAATTGAAGAGAAAGTTAAGAATGATTTTCTAAATAAAAAAATCAAGCTACTGGAAAGTGGTCAATACAACGAGCCTGACATTAAAAAACTTGAAGAGGAATGTCATGACAAAATTTTAGCATTTCAAATAGATTTTGAGTTTATCAAACTTTGTAATAACACCGGTGACTTTATGTCGGAGGATAAAGTTGAACGTATTGAAAAGATCGGCAAAAAAACTTATTTTTCCAATGGCAAAAAAAAACCTATTTTAAATGAGAATGAAATATATAACCTGTGTATCAGAAAGGGAACTCTAACCGCAGAAGAACGAGAAATAATTGAAAACCATGCGAACATGACCTTGAAAATCGCCAGTCAGCTGCCCTTTCCCAAAAAATTATCTCATGTCCCTGAATATGCAGCTGCACACCATGAGAAGCTTGATTGTAGTGGGTATCCAAAAGGTTTTTGTGCCGATAAGTTGCCCTTGCAATCCCGTATCATTGCCATCGCTGATATCTTCGAAGCCCTGACAGCCAAGGACAGGCCGTATAAAGAGCCTATGACCCTTTCCCAGGCTATTAAAATTCTTGGTTTTATGAAAAAGGACAACCATATCGATGCTGATATCCTGGATATTTTTATAAGCAACAATATTCACTTGGTATATGCAAATAAAGAAATGGATCCCGAACAGATAGATATAAAATCAACTTAAAAAAATAATTTGACTAACAACCATGCCCTGGCAGGCACAACAAAAAATGAAACACTTGTAAGATTGAAGGAATGGTCATAACTATCAAAATTTTTATCACCACAGTAAAATAATGAGGATAGCTATGACCAAAAAGTTGATGACCCTGTAAAAAGTCGAAATCAGTAAATTTTGTATCAATAATTTCAGACGCTTACACTAAAAAAAATGCCAAAACCTGACTTTTTACGAGTCCATCAATGGTAGGAAAAACATTATGAAAAATGCAATGCTATTGGTGAAGTGTGGTTTTTTGGGGTATGGTGTTGCATATAAAAAAAATAGGAGAAGTTTAAAAATCTTTATAAACCAACTACTTTCTATTTCAAAACAAGCAATGAAATGGTTTCCTTTATTTTTTGCATTCGGAATTTTTATGAATTTGGATAATTCAACTAATGCCAGTGAACTTTTTGAGCAAATTCAAATCCCCAGTTCACCAAACCCTGTTGGTTCTGGTGCCAGAGCATTAGGAATGGGAGGTGCATTTATTGCAATTGCAGATGACGCCACGGCTGCATCCTGGAACCCGGGAGGATTGATTCAACTGGAAAGACCTGAGGTTTCTATAGTAGCAGCCCATTTCGACCGGTCCATTGATACTATTTTTAATGACAATCCGGAAGCATCCGGTGATCATAATGTGTCTGAAACCAGGTTAAACTATTTCAGTATATCCTATCCTTTTCAAGGTTTTAACAGGAACATGACGATTTCATTTAATTATCAAAATTTATATGATTTTACCAATAAATGGAACTTTCCAATTCACCAAAGCTCTGACGATCTTAGTGTAACACAACATGTTGATACTGTTCAAAATGGAAGCCTTTCAGCATTTGGTCTGGCCTATTGCATAGAAATCCTTCACAATTTTTCCTTGGGCATTACATTCAATTTATGGGAAGATGGTTTTTCCCATAAAAATCAATGGGAACAAACCACAAACAGAAGGGTTTCAGGCTCAGTCTATGGATACCAGATTGCAGGAGGATCATACAGTAAAGACACATATGATTTCAATGGTTTTAATATCAACCTGGGTTTATTATGGAATATTAACAATAAGTGGACCCTGGGTGCAGTATTAAAAGCGCCATTTACAGCCGACCTTAAACATAAAGGATATCAATTCGAATCATTAGAATTTTTTCAAAATCCCGATATTGATCATGCAAGGAAAGAAACCGTAACAGGTGATGAAAAACTTAAGATGCCCATGTCCTATGGAATAGGTATAGCATATCGAATGTCAGATAAATTGACTATTTCAACAGATATTTACAGGACCGAATGGGGAAATTTTATCCATGAAGATGCTGATGGGAATGCAACTTCACCTATTACTGGCACACCTGAACGTGAGGCAGATATTAATGCCACACACCAGATCAGACTTGGCGCAGAGTATCTCGTCATTAAACCCAAGTATGTGATCCCTCTGAGGGGAGGTGTCTTTTATGACCCGGCTCCGGCAAAGGGAAAGAGTGACAATTATTTTGGTTTAAGCCTTGGGTCTGGGGTTGCATATAGAAGATATATTTTTGATATAGCATGTCAATATCGCTTTGGAAATAACCTGGGAGAATCAATATCCCAAAGCTTGAATTCATCGCAGGATGTACAAGAATTTACGATTTACTCATCGCTCATCATTCATTTTTAAACAGGGATGGCAGCAGGAGATTTTTATGGGATCAAAAGATGAAAAATTATCTGGAATAGAAGACCTTCTTCGTGAAAAAGAGAAGATCGAAAAATCCATTAATGAACGTTTTCAGGAATACGTAACCATTATGTTCACTGACATTGCGGGTTATACAAATTTTGTGGAAACCCATGGTGATTTAGCTGCAAAATCTCTTCTTCAAACACATAATGACATCATTTTTTCAATAATTGAACAACATTCTGGAAATATAATCAAAACCATAGGTGATGCAATCATGGCAGCCTTTTTTAATACAAAAGATGCCGTTATTGCCGCTGCTGACATTCAAAAAGCATTGAAGCTGCATAATAAAAATGCAGAAACAATAAAAAAAATAAATATCAGAATCGGTATTCATGCAGGGAATGCTTTAAAAGACGGCAATGATTATTTTGGTGACGCAGTAAATATAGCGGCTCGAATAGAACCAACAGGTTCAGCAGGCCAGGTAATGGTATCCAGACCAGTCTATAATTCAGTGAAAGATGATAAAAATATTTTTTGCAGCTTCCACAGTCTCAAAAAAGCAAAAGGAAAATCAGAGCCCCTTGAAGTATATCGCGTTTTTCTCAGCAATGAAGAGCAAATTGCGTGGAAGGATAAAAAAAAAAGAAAAGACGTTAGTGAAATCATTACCATTACCGCAAAACCTGTCAAACAATTTAATCTGATGTGGAAACTCAGCCTCCCAGTTGTATTTCTCTTTATCCTTTTGTTCATATATCCAGGATTCTTGAATCGGATTGATATCACCTCAAACGAAATAGTAGAAAAATATCTGGATGGATTCATGTATCTGCAGAATGGTGATTTTGTAAATGCAAAGAAGAAATTTCTGGATATTAAAGAAGATGATTCACGATCCCAGGAAGGCCTTGCAGCTGTTGCATACAGGATGAGAGAATATGATAAGGCAAATCAACTAAGTGAAAAATCATTGAAGTTAAATGCAGGCAATCTTTACCCAAGAGTAATTAAAGGTAATATTCTATTTGACAATGGAAACTACAATAAAGCAAAAGAACTATACAAAGAAGCAGCACATCTTGACACGCCAATAAAATGGCAAAAAGGAGAAGCCTTTTTCCGGCTTGGAAGAATCAGCTCCTTTCAGAACAATTCAGCCAAAGCCCTGGAATATTACAATCAGGCCATGGCCTACGATGAAAAAAATACGGATATCATTACTGCCAAAGGTATCCTTCTCGAAAAAATGGGAGAACTGACCCAGGCAATGGAATCATTTCAAACTGCACAAAAACTTGCGCCAAACGATGCATTTGTCAATGCTTTTCACAAAAGCATCCAGCAGAAAATTGCTGATGGACAGGATAAAGAGCAGCAAAAAAGGATTGATACACTGATTGATGATTTGATAAGCAGGGTGAAGGAAAACAAAACCTTTGAAGCAGCAGATCGCTGGACGTCTAGGCCTGTCACCCTCTTTTTTGCAAAGATGGAAAGAAAAGGAACCATACCATTAAGAGAAGGGCAGGATGAATTTTTTAAACTGGAAATAACTGAACGGCTCAGAGGATTACAGGCTGTAGATATAGTTGACCGTGGACTTCTTGATAAACTTCTTCAAGAATTAAAAATGAGCAGCTCTGATCTATCCAACGCTTCAACCGCCCTTGAACTTGGCAGAATAATTTCCGCCAGACTAATAGGAAATCTTACATTCATCGGCTTAAAAAATGAAACTCGATTATATTTAAAACTGATTGAAACCGAGACTTCTGCCATTAAAATAAGCATTTCAGAAACATTTGATAACGAATCCAATCTTGATGATATCATCAATACCATTATCAGGAAGGTAGATGAAAAACTCAAATTATCATTTCCTATCAAGGGAAGAATAAGCAATATGGAAGGCAATAAAATTTATATAAATATCGGATCAAATATTGGTGTATATTCTGGAATGGTCATGCGAATTTATTCAAATACCAAAGAGAAAAAACTGGCTGGAGCGCTGAAGGTAACTTCTGTTGAACCAGATAAATCCTGGGGTGAAATCATAAAAGAAAGTGAAAAAATCAATAACCAGTTTCTTTTAGAATCGAATGCCTTATGAATAGTAAACAATATATATGCTTATTTATCCTTTTTACAATTTTCCCTCTCATGAATGCATGTGTGCCGGCCCCGAAACAGGTATCCATTAAAGGCGAAAAAACATACGGTATTACAAAAGGGTTGTTTAGAGGAAGATGGTGGAACCATTACGAGCGTGGAATTTCTTTTGGACAGGGTGATTTTTTAAAAGAGGCAATGGATGATTTTAAAGTTGCTCTGCAACAGCGGAATGATGATCAAAGGATGGCAAGAACATACGGCATGCATTTTATTGATTACTTCCCCCACCGTGAACTTGGCGTTACCTTTTACAAAATGGGACTTTTCCAGGAGGCAATCCATGAGTTGGAACTTTCTCTATCAACTGTAGAGAGCTCAAAGGCAAAATTTTATCTGAACAAAGCAAGAACATCACATTTAAAGGATGGGATAAAGGACATAACTCCGCCTAAGATTTCCGTATCTACACCTGAAAGAAACAATGCTACAAACAGCTTCTTTGTTCTGGTGTCAGGTGTGGCCTCAGATGAAAATTATGTTTCCTCAGTTACTATTAACGGAATCCCTGAATTCATAGAGCTTTCTGATAAAAAAATTGAATTTGAAAAAAAGGTAGAATTGCAGCCTGGGCAAAATATAGTAACAATAACAGCCAAAGACCTATTGGGTAACACTGATACAGAATCTTTCCAGGTCCAGGGAGATTATCAGGGCCCAAACCTTTCTATTATTAATTTTGTAAACAACCAGCAAACAAATAAACAGAAAATAACCGTCAACCTGGCTTATTCTGATGAATCAGGTATAGAATATATATGTCTTGAAGGGAAAAAGGAATTCTCCAAAGGAAAACGGAATGGTACAATCGCCACAGACGTTAAATTGAAAACAGGAAGAAACCTGATACAAATGGAAGCTCTCGATAATGCAGGAAATAAAACAAAAGGTGAATTTTCAATCTTTTATTATCCCGGAAAAATAGTTGCCTCCAATGATGCTTTCAGTTTCTCAGGTTTTGCTCCACAAATATTCACTGACGCTGTTTATATTGCAAAAAAAACAGATAAAAATGACAAACAGCCGCCTGAAATTAATTTAAGGGGATTGATAAAAATTTTATCTGATAATGAACCACTTACAATAACCGGAAGAAAGAAAAATAACCGTTTTTTCATTGAGGGAATGGCATCTGACAACAGCAGTATTGAAGAGATACTCATCAATGACACCCCCATTTTTTTTGCCAAGGGAAAAGTAATCGTTTTCAACAAGCTGATCGAATTCAAAGAAGGGAAAAACCAATTTACAATAATTGCCAAAGACTCAAAAGGTAATACTTCAACAAAATCAGTAAAGGTAAACCGCCGTATCCAGCAAATTGATCTTGAAGAGTCTAAAATGACGATTTCCATCATGCCCTTTAAGAACAACTGTATGTCGCCGGGTTTAACAGACTCAATTTATAATTTGTTTCTACAGGAAATTATTAATAGTGAACGCTTCAATGTAATTGAAAGAGGTCCGGAATTTGAGACCATTTTAAAGGAATTAAATTTAAGCCAGACCGAACTAGTGGATAAGAAAAAAGCGGTTCAGGCAGGAAAACTTCTGACAAGTGATGCAATTATGATTGGAAATATCATAGAAAATAGAACCGAGGTTGAAATATATGTAAAACTGATAAACGTCGAAACTTCAGAGTATATTACAATCAATGATGTATACGGCCAGGATAAATCGAAAACCCAGCTTGAATATTTGTTGGCCGGCCTTGCTTCTGAAATTGTGCATTCTGTTCCTCTAATCGAAGGACAGGTCCTGGATGTTAAAGGCAATATTTTTTTTCTTGATATCGGCAAAACAAGACATTTCAATATAAAAAAAGGAATTAAATGTCTTGTTTATAGAAGTAGTCCTTTTATAGTTGATGGTGTAAACCTTGGTAATGATACCTCAATATTAGGAACATTGCTTATGAATAGAGTTAAGCCAAATTTCTCCAGCGCTGTCCGTTACGGGCCAGAAAATAAAAAAAACAGGGAAATAAAAAAATCAGATAAAGTAATAACAAAATAAGACCAACTCTATTGTCCCAATAAGCCGTTGGATTTTAAATTAATCAATAATTACAGTGTATTATCACTTAATAACATTGCTGATTTATCAGGATATTGAGCAGTATTCTCAATATTCATTCA
>JAOZQY010000241.1 GCA_029931975.1 Bacteroidales bacterium
GTTCGAATCGCGCCGGAATCACAAAAAAACCGCCTTCAAGGCGGTTTTTTTGTGATCACGAAGCCTCCTTCTCGGGGCTTTTTTGATTGAAGCGAGAAAATGCAATTTTCAGGAGTTTATCTCCAGTCAGGCATTTCGGCATTAGTGAATAATTCCGTTCTGGTGCCACCTCCACTGCTCATGGAATAGAGCGTTTTCTCTGAACCGGGTACGTTGGACGCATTCTCAAAAATAATATATGCCCCATTGGGGGAGTAGCGCGGATTGGTATCATTTGTACCATCTGCCTTGCTGCTGGAAAGGTCATCTACAAACCGGGTACTGATATCAATGGAGAAAATATGTGCATCCAGTTGTCGGCCCGTTCCTGAAGAATAGCCCGATACATCCCTGGTAAATAACACCTTCTTGCTATCTATGGAGAAGCAGGGTGCCTCAATGATTCCATCCTCGTTGTCTACCAGCAGCACCGGGTTGCTTCCATCCGCGTTCATGAGGTAGATTTCCGAATCGTTGGGATCGACTCCAACAGTAAGAGCCACAATCATGGTTCCATCCGGGGAGTAATCCATATCCCTGAAATGCCGGTTTGCCGGAGCAGTGGTGATAACGCCCTCCATGGTGCCGTCATACTGAATAAAGGAGAGGCGGTCATAATTGCCATAGATGATCCTGTCGCCCTGTGGCGACCAGGCGAGACCACGTCCAGGGTTATTATAGCCAGTGATTGGCCTTCGGGAAATTTTTCTTTGGTTGCTGCCATCCCGGTCCATGGTATAGATATGGGGTTCCAGGTTGTAATGGGATACATAGGCCACTTTGTTTCGCAAGGGATTTAGGCGGGGCTGCCAGTCTTCCACACTATTGCGGGTAAGCTGTACCATGGTATTGGCAACTGTGTCGGCGGAGAAGATTTCATAATCGCCATCTTCAGTCTTCCGGGTAAACATGTACTCATTGTCGGGGAGTGCCCTGGTTCTGAAGCTAAGCAGTTCGCTCTGGACCGAAATAAAAGGATCAGAGGCGGTTACCTGCCAGTAGTATACCGTGTTAAAACGAAGGCCTTCCACTTCAAGCAGTGTATCTTTAAGTCCCTCAAATATCCAGCCATCTTCAAAATTGGATTCATAGATTTCCACATCGAACAGCAGGCTGTCTTCGCGATTTGGATCTAAGGCCTGCCACCTCAGGGTGAGATCAACCGCCTGGTCGTTTACACTGTTGCCTGGAATGAATGATCCGGTAAATACAGGAGGATCATTATATTCACTGCTTCGCTCAAGAAGAATGACCACAGTACTGGCCTTTTCTTCCTGGACTGAGACAGCTACAGATTCCGATACAAATCCGTTTTTCCTGGCAATGAGGTTGTAATCACCAACTTCAATGGTTTTAAATATGAAGTAGCCTGCACTGTCGCTGGCCACCGACACTGTGGGCGGATTGGTAGTCAGGATAGCTCCCTCAAGATCACTCTCGGAGGTGAAGTCCATCACATTTCCATCCAGAACACCGGTGGCAAATACATCAAGCTTATCTTCATTACATCCGGGGAAGGACAATGAAATGACAATTGAGCATACAAATAAAATTGCAACTCGCATACGGTTAAAATGCTGCATATTCATTTATTATAGTATAATGCTTTCCCATCAATATTACTTCTTCGCCATTGCAGAAACGGGGGAGCCTATCTTCTGAGTACGTAATCCTGAATAATGGTGACTTTCATATTACTTCCAGTCTGGGTCACCTTATAAGCTTTTCCGTTTCCGTTCTCAATTTGAATCACTTCATGCCCAGTTCCATTCTGAATAATCTGAAAATCCATGTTACTGCCATTGAGATATTGAATTATAGTATTCTCATTACCGGTCTGATTGATCGAATTAACCAGATCCTCTCCGGTATGAACACCATAAAATCGGTTCAGATCTCCCACTTGGGATATATCAGTCGCATTGCGTTGGCCTGCTTGAACCAGGGTGGTTCTGTTTTGATTTCCGTCCTGATTTACAAGCACCATACTGGGATCAGTTTGGCCTGAAAACTGAAGGATGGTTGCCTGGTTTAGTTGCCCCATCTGACGAAGGGTGACTGTATTCAGATCCAGTATATTCAGATTATCTTTCAATCCCTGATTTTCAATTCCTATCGCCTCAATTTTCCCTATGTCAGGGTATTCAAGCGGCAGCACCAGGGGCTCAATACTTTGTCCGAATGCTGAAACCATCCACAACAGAAAGCATGAGGCAAACAGTCCACTTCTTGCCAATCTAAGCTTGTTTCTCATAGTTGATGTTTTAAAATGACCTCCGGTAAATGCGCCTACCGGAGGATCATTTGTTAAAACAATTAATTCATTATATATCTAAGCAATTATTCATCTACCTGAGAATTGCTCTAAGAGTAATAATTCGGAGTTAAGGTGTGGGGAAAATTGTAGTCTGTACGACATTGGCCGAATTGTTGTTTCCAACCTGGGCCACTCCGCTCACATTGTAACCTCCTGTTTGAACCTGGGTTGATGAATTGTTACTTCCGTTTTGCAACACAGCAGCAATATTTGGAAATATATAGCCAGTGGCCGTAGTTGTCTGAACCTGGGTAGCGTCATTGCCGCCTCCGCCACCCTGGAGAATAACCGCTACATTCGGAGGAGGAAATCCAACCGGACCATCACTACTCTGTACCTGGGTTGCTGTACCATTGTTACCATCCTGAACAGCAATTGCAACGTTTACATTTCCAGTTTGCGCCTGAACAGACTCATTTCCATTCCCAGTCTGAAGTGAACCTGCAATGTTCCATTCGCCAGCCTGAGTTTGTACCGCATCATTGCGGTTTCCACCTTGTAATACAACGGCAATACCATTGTTTGAGACAGCAGATCCATCCTGCTTGCCCTGAACCTGTGTAGAGCTGTTTCCATTTCCAGTAACTATGGCTACGGCCCAGTTCTCTTCGCCATTCTGTATTTGGGTGGCAGTTTGATTGTTGTTTCCGGCCTGCCAGATAAAGGCATTGTTGAAACTTGCATCGCCTTCCACTTTAACATCTTGCA
>JAOZQY010000242.1 GCA_029931975.1 Bacteroidales bacterium
GGCATCCGCTCATCGCCCGAACGCAGTCCCGCTTCAATATGACAGCACTTCACATGCAGCTTCTTAGCCGTTACAGAGCAGGCCAGGGTAGCATTCACATCGCCTACCACCACCACCCAGTCGGGCCGCTCCTCCATCACCACCTTCTCAAAGGCAATCATGGTATTACCCACCTGATGTGCATGGGATCCGGAGCCCACCCCCAGGTGAATATCGGCCGGGGGAATATTCAGGGCATCAAAAAAAGTTTGCGACATCTGGTGATCGTAGTGCTGACCCGTATGAACCAGACGATGCTCCACCATCTCACCCGAACCCGAACCCGCAGCCGAACCCGAACCCGACTCCACACCCGAGCCCGCTCCCACGCCTGCATTGTGTTTCTCAATGGCCCTGATAAAGGGCGCTATCTTCATAAAATTGGGCCTGGCACCCACTACCGAAATTATTTTCATCTATACCGAGGTTTGAAAGGTCAAATGTAGTAAATCCGCACAAAGAAAAAGATAGATTAAGTATCCGCTTACCTTCACTAACACTACTAACGCTACAAATCCCGACCTTAAAAGGGAAAACTTCAGTGATTTCGAGATCATCCAGGCATTCATTGCCGTATATTTAAAATATTATTTTATATTTACGGTAATAAATTATGGTTTATGTATATAAAAAGAGCCATTGAGGATAAGTTACTGCTCCTTCTGGAGAATTTCCCGGCCCTTGCCATACTCGGACCGAGACAAGTTGGAAAAACCACCCTGGCCAGGGAAATACAATCAGGACTTACACGAGAAAGCATCTACCTGGACCTGGAAAATCCTGTGGATGCAGGTGCTCTGGATCATCCTGTGGAATTCCTAAAAAACGTAGCTGACAAAGTAGTCATCATCGATGAAATCCAGAGAAAGCCGGATCTGTTTCCTGTATTACGCTCCATAATTGACCAGAACAGAGTAAACGGCCGGTTTATTTTACTGGGCTCTGCCAGTCCCGAATTGCTTTATTTAAGCAATGAAACCCTGGCCGGAAGAATTGTCCATATGGAACTTACCACTTTCGGACATACTGAAATCGGGCACCTGAGCGACTTCAGGGAACACTGGGTGAAAGGAGGATTCCCTGAACCTTTCAAAATAGCAAACTCAGACATGCGCAGAGAGTGGTTAAAGGCCTTCCTGTCAGCATATATTGAACGGGATCTAAGATTGCTGGGACTGGGCACTTCGCCGGCCACCCTGCACAGGCTGATGCAAATGCTTTCCTCTCAACAAGGCGGATTGCTTAATGCAAGTAATCTGGCCAAATCGTTGGGAGTTTCATCACCCACTGTTAGCCACTCCCTTTCATTTTTCGAGCGTTCATTTCTTGTGCGCCTTCTCTTGCCCTGGCATTCCAATATGAGGAAAAGACTCGTAAAATCTCCGAAAGTCTATATCCGCGATTCCGGAATCGTCAATTATCTGTTGGGGATAAGTTCCTACGAGGATTTGCTACGACACCCCCTGTTGGGAAACCTCTGGGAGGGGTACATCATCGAAGAAGTGATAAACACACTTAGAGACGATTATCAATATTTCTTCTACAGGACCGCAGATGGTACAGAATGCGACCTGGTTGTTTTTAAAGGCTCCAGATGCCTGGCTGCCATTGACGGAAAGTTCACCTCAAATCCAAAAAGAACAAAATCCATGGCCATTACGATGAAGGATCTACAGGCCGAAAAGGGATTCTATGTAGTTCCTGAATGCCCTGAAACCTATGCCATAGGCGAAAATCAATATATCACATCATCATGGCAGATCGCTGAGATTATACGCAGCATTGCCACCACAGGAATAATGCCGAAATGACATCCATGCCCCTGCAGCAAACAGAGAAGCTCGAGATGGCTGCCCGCTTCATCAACTCCACCAACAGCCATCTTTTCGTTACCGGGAAGGCCGGTACCGGCAAAACCACCTTTCTGAGAAAGCTTGCCACCGAGACCCATAAAAATCACATCGTGGTAGCCCCCACAGGCATAGCCGCCCTGAATGCAAAGGGAGTCACCATCCATTCACAGTTCCTTTTTCCCTTCGGAAGCTTCATACCTGAAAACCAGGCCAGCGGGGAGTTCACCCAGGCCCCGGGCTTTTTCACCAAACAAACCCTCACCCGCATACATACCCTGAACAGCGTGCGCAAGAAGGTGCTCCGGGCCACCGAATTGCTGATTATTGATGAGGTGAGCATGTTACGTGCCGATATCCTCGATGCCATCGACTTCCGCATGCGCAGTGCCAAGGGAAACTATTCCAAAAGTTTCGGGGGAGCGCAAGTGCTCATGATCGGCGACCTCCAGCAACTACCTCCCATTGTGAGTGACCAGGAGTGGCTGGTGCTCCGGAAGTATTACAGGAGCATGCATTTTTTCGAGGCACTGGCCTTCCGCAACGATAAGATGGTCTGCGTGGAGCTGGATAAAATATTCCGGCAGAGCGACCAGCACTTCATCGACATCCTCAACCGTTTGCGCCAAAACCAGGTCACACGCAACGATGTTGCAACACTCAACAGCCATTTCCGCAGTACAGAAGAGATTGCATACCTGGAGAACATCATTACCATTGCCACCCACAACCATATTGCCGATGGCATCAACCGAAAAAAACTGGAGGCCCTTTCCCATCCATCCTTCTTTTTCGAGGCAAATATCACCGGCGATTTCCCTGAAAAGCTCTACCCCCTCCCCCTGCAGATTGAGCTAAAGGAAGGTTCCCAGGTGATGTTTATCAAGAACGACTCCAGCGAAGACAAACGCTATGTGAATGGAAAACTGGCACGGGTCCAATCCATCGATAACGAGGAGATCGTGGTACTCATGTCGGGAAGCGACGAGGAGTACACACTACGGAAAGAAAGCTGGGAGAACAAGAAATACACCCTCAACGAAGAGAGCAAGGAGGTGGAGGAAGAGGTCATTGGCATCTACGAGCAGTACCCGGTCAAGCTGGCCTGGGCAGTCACCGTGCATAAGAGCCAGGGCCTGACCTTCGAAAGAGCCATTATAGATGTGGG
>JAOZQY010000243.1:0-294 GCA_029931975.1 Bacteroidales bacterium
ACCCATGATCTTGGGGTTGTGGCCCACACAGCCAAGCGCGTGATTGTGATGTATGTTGGCCGGATTCTGGAACAGGCATCGGCCGGAGATTTGTTTGAGAATCCTTTGCACCCATATACCCGGGGACTCATGAGGTCTATCCCAAAAGCCGGAGAAAAAATAAAAGGCAAAAAACAGGATCTCAAGGAAATAAAGGGTGTGGTGCCTTCTCTTCTGGACCTTCCCCCGGGCTGCAAATTTTCCGAGCGATGTCCCAGGATTATGGATATCTGCCGTCAAAGAGAACCTGAACTT
>JAOZQY010000243.1:318-791 GCA_029931975.1 Bacteroidales bacterium
CAGTTGCACCGGGGCGTAGTTGCCGCTGCTGGCTGTACAAAAAGGAATAGGGATATGAGTGACCCAATATTGCAAGTCGATGCCCTGGAAAAGCGCTTTCCCATAAAAAGGGGGATTCTGCGTAAGACAGTGGGACATGTTCATGCTGTGGACAAGATCAGCTTTAAGCTGAAACCAGGAGAAAACCTGGGGTTGGTGGGAGAATCCGGGTGCGGTAAGAGTACGGCAGTGAAAGCTCTTCTGCGCCTGATCGAACCTACAGGCGGGAAGATTTTTTTTCAGGGAGAGGATGTTACCCATTTGCCTCTAAGCCAGCTCAGGCAGTTGCGTCAGGATTTGCAGATCATTTTTCAGGATCCCTATTCATCCTTGAATCCCCGGCTCAAGATCAGCCAATCCATTGGAGAGCCCATGGATATTTTTAAGACCCCTGCTTCTAAAAAAGCTCGTAACGATCGCATTGCCGAGCTTTA
>JAOZQY010000243.1:801-3054 GCA_029931975.1 Bacteroidales bacterium
GCCCTGAGTTTGCCAACCGCTACCCCCATGAATTCAGTGGCGGTCAGAGACAGCGTATCTGTATTGCCAGAGCCCTTGCCCTGAACCCCAAGATTATCATAGGTGATGAACCAGTCTCTGCTCTTGATGTTTCCATCCAGGCCCAGGTGATAAACCTGATGAAGCATCTCCAGGAGGAATTCAATCTGTCCTATTTGATTATTTCCCATGACCTGGCCGTGATAGAGCACATGTGTGATCGTGTATGTGTGATGTACCTGGGGCGGTTTGTGGAAATTGCCGATGATACCGAGATCATCAGCAATCCTCTGCACCCATACACCAAGGCCTTGCTCTCAGCGGTCTACGAACCAGATCCCAAGCAAAAGCAGAACAGAACCTTGCTGACCGGGGATGTGCCTTCCCCCATCAAGCCCCCACCAGGCTGCCATTTTCACACCCGCTGCTCCTATGTTAAAGAAATCTGCCAGCAGCAAAATCCGCCTTTGGTTGAGTTAAGCCTAGGCCATTTGGTGGCCTGCCATTTATACAACTCATAATATGGGCTCAGTATTCCAAAAAAACCAGGAGGAAAATATGTCAATCATTGCTGAACATTTGAGCCAGGTAAAAGCCTCGGCAGTATCATTAATAACTGCAAAAGCAATCAAATTGGAACGTGCAGGTAAAAAAATTATCAGGCTGTCTGCAGGAGAGCCTGATTTCGGAACGCCGGACCATATTAAAATGGCCGGGATAAAGGCCATAGCCGACGGGAAAACACAATATCCCCCTGTTCAGGGGGTATTTGAGCTCAGGGAAGCCATCTGCCGTAAGTTAAAGCTGGACAATGACATCTCTTACACCCCGGAACAGATAGTGGTTGGCTGTGGCTGCAAGCAGGTCCTTTTCAATGCCATGGCTGCAACATTAAATCCGGGAGATGAAGTGCTGCTGCCCACCCCCTACTGGATAAGCTATCCCAATATGGTGGGTATCAACCGGGGGGTGCCTGTTTTTATCAAAACCCTGGAGGAAAACCAGTTCAAACTTACCCCTGAAGATCTGGAAAAATCCATAACACCACGTACCAAATGGCTTTTCATTAACAGTCCTGGCAATCCCTCCGGCGCAGTCTATAGTGACAAAGACCTGAAAGCGCTGGCAGGAGTACTTAGAAGACACTCTGATGTCTGGATCTTATGCGATGATATTTATGAGTTCATGGTCTATGATCAGGCCAGGTTCTGGACCTTGGCCCAGGTGGCACCGGATCTTCAAAAAAGAATCCTGGTTGTAAACGGCCTGTCAAAAGCATATGCCATGACCGGCTGGCGTGTGGGCTATGGAGCAGGACCCGAAGAACTTATTAAAACCATGTTCAAGATTCAGTCTCAATCCACATCAGGTACGAGTATAATCTCCCAATGGGCGTCTGTCACAGCCCTGGAAGGGGATCATGCTTTTGTGGAAATCAATAATCATAAATTGAAACTGAGACGGGATGTGGTGGTATCCATGCTTAACGATGTGGATGACCTTTCATGCACTTCTCCTGAGGGTGCTTTTTATTGCTATATATCATGTAAGGGTGTTATCGGAAAAACAACCCCCAGGGGCCAGACCATTCATTCAGACCTGGATTTTGCTAATTTTCTCATGGATGAATGCGGAGTGGCAGTAGTCCATGGAGAGGCTTTCGGGCTTTCCCCGTATTTCAGGATATCTTTTGCAACCAAAATGGAACTGCTTAAATCAGGCTGCAAAAAAATTGCAGAGGCTTGCAAAGTTCAACAGAGTGTCGTCAGTGATTGGAACACAGGAAAAAAAGAAGCTCGCCGTGAAGTTATAGTGCCCCTGCTGAAAAAATTTGGAGATGTTGTAAATAGCTCTGATTTCAGGGTATACCAAGTATTCAATGAAATTGCATACCAAATAAATGATGATGTGATTAATCATTTAAAAAATTATGTAACACGCCTTAAAAAGGAATCTGAAAGCGAAAAATTTTCACAAGATCGATATTACAAAAAATTTCCAAATGAAAAAAAGTCTGATCTTCAAAATTGGCTCAAAACTCAACGAATAATAAGTATTGAGGTCGCAATTCAATCTTTTGAAGAAAATTTTTCGGTAACATACTCGAATGAAGAAGATTTTTTACATATTCTTGAATCCATAGATGACTTGCCTAATCATAAATCCTTTTTCAATTTTGATTGGTTAAGGCGAGAATTACTGACGAAAGCAATTATTTATGACTCTGAAATAGTT
>JAOZQY010000009.1 GCA_029931975.1 Bacteroidales bacterium
GACCCCCTGATTATGAGTCAGGTGCTCTAACCAGCTGAGCTATGGGCCCTGAAATGGGATGCAATATTACACAATTTACAAATATCTGGCAAGAGTTTACCTGATCTTCAACGAAGTTGCTAATCCCCATTCAACCCAGTCGGACCTGATCCCGTTCTTGGACTTGATACAGATATGTCCATAGAGCTGATCTGTAAACTGCCATCTTCCTCCCGCCCTGGCATAATAATAGCCGCGATCGCAGGAATGCTGCCTGAAATAAGTCCCCAGGTTAATTAAAACTGTAAATCGGTCTACGATATAGTGATATCCCATGTGAGAGCCGAGATACATCTGCTGCCAGGTAGTCACATCTTCGGGGGGGATTCCCCTGATGGCTCTTTCCAGTGATCCGTCATAAAACACATCCGGGCCAAAGGTAAA
This sequence comes from Bacteroidales bacterium, assembly GCA_029931975.1. Classification (GTDB taxonomy): domain Bacteria; phylum Bacteroidota; class Bacteroidia; order Bacteroidales. The sequence continues at coordinate 424 of JAOZQY010000009.1, forward strand.
CGCTCCTCTTGGGCTGAATTGATAAACGTAATCAGCTGCAAAAGAAGAGGTGAAAAACTGCAATTCCTCCACAGTACCGGTTACGATGCCCTCAACAATACCCACAGCATACATTAGTTGAATGGACTCCGTCTCCTTGAATTCTGGGGATTCCCTGTAGATAAATTCTGAAACCGGTTCGGTAAGCAGGCAATGCATCCCCAATCCATATTTGAGGTAATGATGGTGTTGCTCCCACAGTACCGGTCTGATGGTATCCGAAGCGCAGCTCGATGGCCTTATAGGGATCGTTAAATTGCTCCTCCAGGTGTACTGATTGCGTCCAGAAGCTTCCTGTATGAAAATTCAATTGCAGATAGGGTTGCCGCCGGGTATCTGCTTCGACCCCTTCCTGGGCGAAACCGGAAAGACAGCAAAAGAGTAAAAACAAGATGTTTGCGGCCTTTCTCATGTCCGGACTACTTTTTAAACAGCGCCTTGATTCCCTGCTCCGATGCCTCGCAGATTCCCTTTTCGGTAATCAGTCCGCTCACCAACCTTGCAGGGGTTACATCAAAACCCGGATTGACCGTACCCGATCCTTCGGGAAGAATTCTCACCTTATTAACCGTAGATGTCTCCGAATTTAGTCCCTCCATATGAGTGACCTCCTCCGGATTCCTGTTTTCAATCTCGATCTGCCTGCCATCGGACAGGTCAAAATCTATGGAAGAAGAGGGCAGTGCCACATAAAAGGGGATCCCGTTATCTGTGGCTGCCAAGGCCTTCAGATAGGTGCCGATCTTATTTGCCACATCACCCGTCCGGGTGGTCCGGTCGCTTCCCACCAGTACCAGGTCCACCTCACCCTGCTGCATCAGGTGCCCTCCCGCATTGTCCACAATCACCGTATGAGGAACGCCGTGCTTGCTTAGTTCATAGGCCGTTAAGCGGGCGCCCTGGTTCCTGGGCCGGGTCTCGTCCACCCACACATGCACTGGAATTCCCAGGTCGTGGGCCAGGTAGATGGGAGCCGTTGCTGTACCATAATCCACACAGGCCAGCCAGCCGGCATTACAATGGGTCAGGATATTAACTGGTCGGGAGCTGCGTGCATAGATTTCTTCGATCAGCCCTATTCCATGCTCACCAATTTTCTTGCTGCGATTCACTTCATCCTCGGCAAATCGTATGGAGAGATGAAAGAGCTCTTTGATCATGGATTCCCGCGACCCGGCACAAACCACTTTTTCCATTAGCAGTTCCAGCGCAAATCTAAGATTTACTGCAGTGGGCCTGGCTGAAAGAAGTTTCTCGGCAGCCCCCTTTACCTCTTCACACCAGTTCTTTAAATTGCTCTGGTAAGCTGCCAGATACAAACCAAAGGCTGCGGTAGCTCCAATCAGGGGAGCTCCCCGAACAGTCATATTGGCGATGGCCTCATAAGCATCATTCGCGCTTTTCAATTCCAGGACCGAAAACTCAAAGGGCAGCTTTCGCTGGTCAATCACTTTCACAATCCCGGGATCATCTTCCATCCAGATGGTGCGGTAATGGGTTCCGTCGATACGCATGGCTCTCCTGTTTTTCTACTATCTTTGGATAACTACGAATATACAAAATGGATGTTACAAGCACAGAACTTTAAAAATATCCTCTTTGACCTGGGCGGGGTGATTCTAGATATCAACGTACAGGCTACATTGAAACGGTTTTATGAACTGGGATTCCCTGCCGAGCTGATGCAGTATCCTCACTCCATGACCACCGATCTGTTTTTTAAGTATGAGACAGGAAAACTGGATACGGAACAGTTCAGGAACGCAATCAGGAATACTACCGATTTGAAAATTAGCGAAAAAGCTTTTGATGAAGCGTGGAACGCTATGCTGGTGCGCATACCGGAAGAACGGATCAAACTACTGAAAGTGCTTTCAAAGCGATACAATCTTTATATGCTCAGCAATACTTCGGAGCTGCACGTGAGGGTGTTTGAAAAAATGTTCCTGGATACTGCAGGCGAAGCCATGCAGCAGGTATTTAAGAAGCTCTATTATTCTCATGAGATCGGCTGGCACAAACCCGATCCCGAAGCATGGAAACATGTGATAAGTGATGCTGGTATCAAAGCGGAAGAAACCCTTTTTCTGGATGACAACATCCATAATATCAAGGCATCACAGGAACTGGGGTTCCAGGCCATCCATATCCATGAGCGCACAAACCTCATGAACCTTGGATTTGACCTCTAAGATCGGCAAGCACGGTCCCCGCTTTTTCCAGGTGTGTCTTCGTCCCCGCAAGGAAGAGATCCACGGCTTCGCCTTCAAGGTTTTCAATGCTAAGCTGTTCCCTGCTAATATGAACCTCTAAGGTTCTGCCCCTGTAAAGAATCTTAAATGACAGTGCCTTCCAGTTGGCGGGCAGATGTGGTTCAAAGTTTAGCAATCCGTCTCGTACCATCATCCCGCCAAAACCATTGATCACGGACATCCAGGTTCCACCCATACTTGTGATGTGAAGCCCTTCGTCCACCTCATTGTTGTAATCATCCAGGTCGAGCCGTGAGGTACGAAGATACATCTCATATGCTTTTTCGGATCTACCCAGGCGGGCCGCCAGGATGGAGTGCACACAGGGCGAAAGCGAGGATTCATGTACTGTTCGGGGTTCATAAAAATCAAAATTCCGCTCAATAGTCTCCAGGTCATACTCCTCCTCGAAAATAAAAATTCCCTGGAGCACATCGGCCTGCTTGATAAAGCAGGAACGCAAAATACGGTCCCAGGACCAGTGCTGGTTGATGGGCCGTTCGGCCGGGTTCAGCTCGGCGGCCATAAGCTGCTCTTTATCCATGAACCCATCCTGTTGCAAGAAAACCTGCTTGTTCTCTTCAAAGGGAAAATGCAGCTTGTCCACAATATCCCTCCATATGGCTGTCTCCTCTTCCGGTTTTATCCCTGTCTTTACCAGGATAGCATCATAGGCCGCAGAATTCTCGTTTTTTAATTGCTCCAGCGTTTCCATGGTATAGACCAGTGTCCAGGCCGCTATTTTGTTAGTGTACCAGTTATTGTTCACATTGTTTTCGTACTCGTTGGGCCCGGTCACTCCAAGCATCACATATTTGCCCTTCTCCCCGGACCAGTTCACCCGCTGTCGCCAGAAACGGGATATGGCAATTAACACTTCCAGTCCGCTCGAAGCCAGGTATGTTCCATCGCCGGTATACCTGGTGTAATTATATATGGCATAGGCAATGGCCCCGTTTCGGTGAATTTCCTCGAAGGTGATTTCCCATTCGTTGTGACATTCCTCCCCGTTCATGGTAACCATGGGATAGAGTGCCGCTCCATCCTTAAACCCCAGTTTTTCTGCATTCTCTATGGCTTTACCAAGCTGTTTATGCCTGTATACCAAAAGATTTCGTGAGACCTCCTCCTGTGCCGTACTCAGGTAAAAGGGGATCATATAGGCTTCGGTATCCCAGTAGGTGCTGCCACCGTATTTCTCCCCGGTAAAGCCCTTGGGTCCTATGTTCAGACGTTCATCCTTTCCTGTATAGGTCTGATTCAGCTGGAAGATATTAAAACGGATGCCCTGCTGGGCCGCTGTATCGCCTTCGATAATAATATCTGAATGTGCCCAGTTTTCCTTCCAGACAGCGCTATGCTCCTCAAAGAGTCCGTCAAAGCCAAACTCCATGGCCCCGATAAGCACCTCAATCCCTTTGTCAACAATCTCCTCGGACCTATGGTTCATGGAGGTAAGCACCGACACAAATTTGTACAGGATTACCTCTTCTCCCTGGCCCAGTTCCACAGAGACTCGGTTCGATACATAATCAGGTCTCTGTTCAACCTCCGGCTCTAAAACAACAGGGGAGCCGTTCAGTTCCATGGTGTATACCATGGTCATGCATGCCACAAAACCGGTTTTACGGGTACGGGCCATCAGATATCCCGATCCTGCCACCGCTTTGGTGACTTCCATTTCCCAGAATTTTTCTTCATAATTTGAATCCTGGTTAACCACATTGCCGTCTATATAGGGGGTAAAAGCAATCTTCCCTGTGAAATCCACCGAACGAATGGCATAACGGATCGCCCCGATCTCGTCGCGCTTCATGCTCAGAAAGCGACGCACAGCAATTTCAACCCTGCCTTCTCCCACATAAAGGGCAAAGGACCGCTCCAGGTAGCCTTGCTGCATATTCAGTTCACGCCTGAATTCAATAGGTTTGTTCTTGTGCAGATCCAGCTGTTCTCCATTGATTTCCACATCAATCCCGATCCAGTTGGGAGCGTTCAACACTTTGGCAAAATACTCCGGATAGCCATTCTTCCACCATCCTACCCTGGTTTTGTCGGGATAGTATACTCCGGCCAGGTAGGTCCCCTGTAGTGTTTTGCCAGAGTAATGTTCTTCGAAATTGGCACGATGGCCCATCCTGCCGTTCCCCAGGCTGAAAATGCTTTCTGAAGCCTCCTGCATAGCGGGATCAAATCCTTCCTCAACAATGCTCCAGGGATCAGCTTTATAATATCCTTTCATTTCTCTTTCTTATTTGGGATTGCTATCCTTCACAAATAAAATAAGCACAGCGGCCACCAGCATAGATATACCACCCGTGAGAAGAGCGTAAATACTATCTCCTCCAAACATCGTTTTCACCATAAATCCAAGAATGGTCGCGGCCAGGATCTGTGGAATCACAATGAAAAAATTAAAGATCCCCATATAGACCCCCATTTTATGGGAAGGAAGCGAACCTGTCAGGATCGCGTAGGGCATGGCCAGAATACTGGCCCAGGCCATGCCGATTCCTACCATGGAAAAGATCATTTGCTGGGGATTGTTCAGGATCATGATAGAAGCAAGTCCCAAACCCCCAACCACCAGGGCAATAGCATGGGTGATTTTACGGTTGGTTAGTTTGGCCAGGAAGGGTAATAATACCAGGCCAAAGGCTGCTGCAAACAAGTTGTACCATCCAAACATTCCACTTACCAGGTTGGCTCCTTCATTATAAGCTTCGGTGGTGGTATCGACAGTATGGTACATGGTCTGGGTCACTGCAGGAGTGGTATAGATCCACATGCTGAATAGTGCGAACCATGAGAAAAACTGCACAATGGCAAGCTGTTTCATGGTCAGAGGCATATGATACAGGTCTGTAATAATACTTACCAGTCCGTTCTTTTCCTTTTTACTGTTGATCATGGCCGAACTGGCCAGCTGCAGGATGCCGAATATACCCAGACCACCTGCCAGTATATAGAGCTCCTTCTCCAGCTTCAGGAAGTATACTGGCAAAGCAAACGCAACACCCACCAGGGTCCAGATAATGCCCCTGCGTAAATATTTCCCCACAGGATCGGGTGTGTCATCATGTTCTTCTGCGCCGGACTCATTGCTTTCCGCAAAACTCTTCAATTCTTCAGGACTATATTCTTTGGTCCTGAATACGGTCCACAGAACCGCCAGCAAGAATACACTTCCACCCAGATAGAAGGAGAGTCGTACGGTCATAGGAATCTGTCCTTCGGGAGCAGTATTGGAAATATTGAACCACTCCGACAGGGCATAGGGCATCCAGGAGGCAACAAATGCACCAATACCAATGAAAAAACTTTGCATGGTAAAACCCTTTGTGCGCTGTTCGTCCGGCAACATATCGCCAACAAAGGCCCGGAAAGGTTCCATGGTGATATTAATGGAAGCGTCCATGATCCATAGCATTCCCACAGCAATCCAGAGTCCGGGCGAGTTGGGCATCAGGAAAAGGGCGATGGAAGCCAGGATGGCGCCCACCAGAAAGAAGGGACGTCTGCGTCCCAGCCTTCCCCAGGTTTTATCACTCAAATACCCGATAATGGGCTGGATGATCAAGCCGGTAACCGGAGCCGCGATCCACAGTATGGGTATCTGGTCTATATCTGCACCCAGGGTCTGAAAAATCCGGCTGACATTTCCATTTTGTAGCGCAAATCCGAACTGAATCCCGAGGAAGCCGAAACTCATGTTCCATATTTGCCAGAAGCTTAGTTTTGGTTTTTTCATTTCTTTATAGTCCAGTTAATAGTAGAGAACTAAAATATTAAAAACCAAGGCCACTATCTGCTTTTCAGCAAAAAACTTTATTTTACACGCTATGAAAGCTCCACACAGAATCCTGCTTAGCATTTTTATCCTGATTGGCACGCTACTTTCGAATGCACAGATCATCACCACCAACCCAGCCCTCCCTCTGGCCACAGAGGCTGTCATTATAAATTTCGATGCCACCCTGGGAACAGGCGGACTTGAAGGATATACGGGAGATGTATATGCACATACAGGTGTGCTGACCAAGCTGAGTCGGGTTTCTGAAGATCAATACTCCCTGGATATTAGTCCTTCTATTCGTGAATATTACGGGGTCGCGGAGTCAGAGACCATTACCCATATGGCCTTTGTTTTCAGAAGCTCAAACTCCAGCCTGCAGGGCAAAGATGAGGGGGAAGGTGATATTTTTGTGGAGGTGTTCCAGGAGGGACTTTCCATATCCATTATCAATCCCGACAGGAACACCATCGTGGATCCTGGCAGCAGTGTGCTTATTGAAGCTGCTGCATCAGATGAAAGCATCAGTCATACCTTTCCCTTTGCCAGCCCGGGCGATTACTGGATACGGGTCACCGCCGATGCGGATGGGGAAACGGTAGCCGATGATGACCCTCGATCCCAATGACAAGTGGATAGACGAGTCCACTTATCCAGGCTTGAAGCCTTATCCTGACGGATATACCACAGGAATTACCTCTGTGCTGCAGCCTGGAAAAGAACCCTATGTCTGGGACAACACCGGATTTGAAACACCGGATTCAGAAAAGCTGGGGTTACAATCCTTCTTTTTATTTTGCTACCGATAAATATTATGGTCCGGCCGGCGATCTGAAGGTTTTTATTGACTCCTGTCACGGGAGGGGCATTGCAGTCATTATCGACATGGTTCTGAATCACTCCTACGGTCAGTCGCCCCTGGTACAATGTGGATTCGCCCAACCAGGCTTACTCCTGGGGATACGATTTCAACCATGAGAGTCAGCACACAAAAGATTTTGTGGATCCCCTTGCCGAGAATTCCATTCTGACGGTCCTCAATTGTACCGGCAAAGTAGTTAGACTCTTAGAAATGAAGGGAAATCAGGATCAAGTGGATCTGTCGTCACTAAGGCCGGGCCTCTATATCCTGAGTCGCCGGTGTCGGAAAGAGGCCCCCGAATATGTAAAAGTGGTGAAGGAATAGCGGACTCTACTGTTTTTTCCTGAGTTCTTGCATATTAGCTCCCGCTCATCTATCTTTGTGCAATTTTAATATTTCCCGCAAACGGAGGCGATTTGATGAGCAAGAAATTCCCTGAGTATAAGAAGTTTGACCTTTCAGAAATCAACAAGGAGATCAATGCAAGCTGGAAGGAGCAGAACATCTTCGAAAAATCTATTGAAAGCAGGAAGGACCAGGCAACCTTTGTCTTTAACGAAGGCCCCCCGTCGGCCAATGGAAAACCGGGCATCCATCATGTGATGGCCCGGACCATCAAGGATGTTTTCTGCCGTTACAAAACCCAGCAGGGATTTCATGTACAACGAAAAGCTGGTTGGGATACACACGGATTGCCTGTGGAACTGGCCGTTGAAGGTGCCATGGGTATCACCAAGGAGGATGTCGGGACAAAAATTTCCATCAAAGAGTTCAATGCTGCCTGCCGTAAAGATGTAATGAAATACACCAGTATGTGGGAGGAGCTCACCGAAAAGATGGGCTACTGGATCAATATGGAGGATCCTTATATCACCTACGATAATAAGTACATCGAAACCGTATGGTACCTGCTCAAAGAACTCCACAAGAAAGACCTGCTTTATAAAGGTTACTCCATCCAGCCTTTTTCTCCAGCTGCCGGCTCCGGACTCAGCACACATGAATTAAACCAGCCAGGCTGTTACCGCGATATAAAAGACACCACTGTAGTAGCACAATTTAAGGTGATCCGTGACGATATTTCGGCACCGCTGTTTGAAGCCATCGATACCGATCTCTATATCATGGCATGGACCACCACACCATGGACCCTTCCTTCCAATACTGCGCTCACGGTGGGAGCAAAAATAGAATATGTGCTGGTACGCACCTTTAATCCATATACAGGCATCCCCATTACCGTGGTGCTTGCCAAAGAATTGATGGAACGATTCTTCCCTGAAACAAATGCAGAATTACCCCTGGATGAATATGAAACAGGCAACAAGCTTGTTCCCTACAAAGTTGTGAAGAGCCTGAAGGGTAGCGAACTGAAAGGGCTCTCCTATGAGCAATTGCTTGACTGGGTAAAACCTGAAGGTAAAGCCTTCAAGGTGGTAACGGGCGATTTTGTGACCACCGAGGATGGTACCGGAATAGTACATACAGCACCCACCTTTGGGGCGGATGACTTCCGTGTGGCTATGACAAATAATATTTCAGCTCTGACAGTGCTGGATAAAGCAGGCAATATTCAACCTCTGGTGGACCGAAAAGGTCGTTTTTTCAAACTCAGTGATCTGGATGAAACTTTTGTTCGGGAGCATGTTAACCTGAAATCTTATGGCCCCTATGAGGGAAAGTATGTAAAGAACGAATACGACGAAAGCAAGGGAGAAAAGGATCCCACCATTGATGTGGATATCGCCGTGCAGCTGAAGCTGGATAACAAAGCCTTTCGCATTGAAAAGCATGTACACAACTACCCCCACTGCTGGCGTACCGATAAACCTGTCCTATATTACCCTCTCGATAGCTGGTTTGTGCGTACCACGGCCATGAAGGAGCGAATGATGGAGTTGAATAAAACCATTAACTGGAAACCAGAATCGACCGGAACGGGCCGTTTTGGAAAATGGTTGGAGAACCTGGTTGACTGGAACCTTAGCCGGTCGCGTTTCTGGGGAACCCCACTACCCATCTGGGTGACAGAGGACAAGAAGGAACAGATATGCATTGGTTCGGTGGCCGAACTGAAACTTGAGGTGGAGAAAGCGGTGGCTGCAGGTCTTATGTCCTCCAATCCACTGGCCGATTTTACTGAAGGGGATAACTCAAAGGAAAACTACAATGTTTTTGATCTGCACCGACCCTTCGTGGATGACCTGGTTTTGGTAAGTGCATCGGGACAGGCTATGTTCCGTGAACCGGTTCTGATCGATGTTTGGTTCGATTCCGGCTCCATGCCCTATGCACAATACCACTACCCCTTTGAACATAAAGATGATTTTGACCAGCTCTTCCCTGCCGATTTTATTGCCGAAGGGGTCGACCAGACCCGCGGGTGGTTCTTTACCCTTCACGCCATCGCCACCACTCTTTTCGATAGCGTTGCTTTTAAGAATATTATTTCGAACGGACTGGTGCTGGATAAGAATGGAAACAAAATGTCGAAGCGACTGGGCAATGGGGTGGATCCTTTCGGGGCCATTGAAAAATACGGATCAGATCCCCTGCGCTGGTATATGATCACCAATTCCCAGCCCTGGGACAATCTGAAATTTGATATTTCCGGAGTGGATGAGGTAAAACGGAAATTTTTTGGTACACTCTATAACACGTACTCCTTCTTTGCTCTCTATGCCAATGTTGATGGTTTTACCTATGGAGCAGGAGAGGTCGCGGTGGAGGAGCGGCCAGAAATTGATCGCTGGATCATCTCCCTGCTGAACACGTTGATCAAAGACGTGGGCGAGCAGTATGAAGATTATGAACCGACTCGGGCTGCACGATTGATTCAGGATTTTGTTACTGAAAACCTCAGTAACTGGTATGTGCGTCTAAACAGGAAAAGATACTGGGGTGGTGAATTTGATTCCGATAAACGGGCAGCCTACCAGACCCTTTATACCTGCCTGGAAACTGTCTCCATGCTGGCAGCTCCGATTGCCCCCTTCTATATGGACAAACTGTTCAATGACCTGAATGCTATTACAGGCCGTCATAAAGCAGAATCTGTGCATCTTTCCTCTTTTCCTGAATACAATGAATCGCTGATTGATACTGCCCTCGAAAAACGAATGGATGTAGCACAGAAGCTCTCTTCCATGGTCCTTGGTCTGCGTCGAAAAGTGAATATTAAGGTTCGTCAGCCCTTGAATAAAATTATGTTGCCCGTTTCCGGTCCAGGCTTCCAAAAGCAGGTGGAGGCCGTAAAACCCCTGATACTTAACGAAGTCAATATAAAGGAGATTGAATATATCACCGATACCACCGGCATACTGGTCAAGCGTATCAAACCCAATTTCAAGACACTGGGGCCAAGATATGGCAAGCTGATGAAAGAAGTGAGTGGAGCCATTACCAGCATGGACCAGGAACAGATTGCCCGCTTTGAAAAAGACCAGACCTGCGAAATTGACGCGGGCGGAGCAAGCCTTCGGCTTACTCTGGATGATGTGGAGATTATCTCAGAAGACATTCCGGGCTGGTTGGTAGCCAACGAAGGGGCCATCACTGTCGCTCTCGATATTCATGTAACTGAGAAGCTTCGACAGGAGGGTATTTCCCGTGAACTGGTCAACCGTATTCAGAATATCCGAAAGGAGAGTGGGTTTGATGTGACAGACAAAATTGAAGTGCTGATAGAAAGGCACGAACTCATTAACGACGCCGTTGAATTACATGGTAAATATATTGGTGCACAAACACTTGCAGAATCTGTCCAGCTGACAGACTCTCTCGAAAATAGCGGAAGTAAACGCATAGATATTGATGAAGATACCTACATAAATATCCGTGTGACCCGCATATAAAACAAGCTAGTAAATCAATAAATATTGTATATTTAGCAAACTAAAGAAAAAACCATCATGGCTGATAAGAACAGATATACAGATGCGGAGCTGCAGGAGTTCAAAGAGCTGATACAGCAGAAACTTGATAAGGCCAGAGAAGATTATGAGATTTTAAAATCTACTATTACCCAGAGTGAAAGTAACGATACACAGGATACTTCACCCACCTTCAAAGTACTTGAGGAAGGAGCTGCCACGCTCTCCAAAGAAGAAGCCGGAAGGCTGGCTACCCGCCAGGCAAAATTTATTCAGCATTTGCAAGGAGCCCTGATAAGAATAGAGAATAAGACCTATGGTATCTGCAGGGAGACCGGTAAACTTATTTCCAAAGAGCGACTAAGGGCTGTACCTCATGCCACGCTCTCCATGGAAGCAAAATCAAGACAATAGTCCATTAATATCTCAAAATACAACAATGTCCCTTACCAGGAAATCCATACTGATTGTCCTGCTTATCCTCATGGCCGATCAGACCCTGAAGATATTGGTCAAAACCAATATGACGCTCTATCAACAGATCCCTATATTTGGAAACTGGGGTATTCTGCATTTTGTTGAAAACAACGGCATGGCTTTTGGAATGGCCCTGCCGGGAAGCCTTGGTAAAATTCTGCTTACCTCCTTCCGCTTACTTGCCTCGGTGGCCATCGGTTTTTATTTGCGCCACCTGATTAGGGTCAAGGCACATGCGGGTCTTGTAATCGCCCTTTCTATGGTCCTGGCCGGAGCCCTCGGTAATATTATTGATTCGGTTTTTTATGGGATGCTTTTCAGCAGCAGCAGCCCGGTTCAGGCTGCAAGCATGTTCCCCGAAGGTGGTGGATATGCACCCCTGATGCAGGGTAAGGTGGTGGATATGTTTTACTTTCCCCTAATCAAAGGGAACTACCCCTCCTGGTTTCGTGGAGGGTCTAATTTTATCTTCTTCAGACCCGTTTTTAATATTGCCGATTCCAGCATTTCTGTAGCTGTTGCCATTATTCTGTTCCAGCAGAAAAAATTCTTCAAACACGTCGAGAATAAATCCTGATTTATTTTTTTTCAGCTGAAGCAAACACCTCTGCAGAGCCAGCTCCACAGCTTATAATTGTTTTCATTCCCAGATCCACAGGAGCTCCCGTCCTGGTAACCCTTTCTTTTTCAAGATGGTATATGTTTCCCGAAGTAGGATTGGGACCCGTGGGTACGAATACCGAAATGATATCGCCCTGATCATCGGTAATAAATCCGGTCATCAATACCCCCGAATTAAAAATATCCACCAGTACCACCTCCTTGAAAAATGAGCGGTTTTTTCCAAAAAATTGCTGCACTGTTTCTTTGGCAAGTTTGTACCCAGGTATCTTCAGGAGGTAACGATCTTCCGCCCTGTTCAGAAAGCGGAATAACCTGGATCGGATAATAAGGCCGATAATAAAAAAGAAGAGCAAAATGGCAATAAATGAAATCAGATAGAGCGCAAATTTATAATAAGGATTGGGGTCGGGATTCTGTATGATTGTATTCACCAGGGGAGTAAGAGTGCGGCCAATCAGATTAATTACCCACCTGAACAAAAGAATTATCAGGGTCAGGGGAGCCAGGGCTACCACACCCCCGATCAGGGTGGTGCGAAGAAAAGTCCGAATACGCTTGAAAAAATTGATTTGCATGGTACGAAGTATTATATTCAATGTAAAATTAACCAAGATATGAGAACTCCGCCAATAATATTCCTTATTGTGCTCCTTTCACCGGTATTGCATGCACAGGAAACCGTCACCGAAAAACCACTTTCCTATGTGGGTCATCGCGGAGCCTCTTACCTCGCACCAGAAAACACATTGGCCTCCATACAACTTGCCTGGGAACTGGGGGCCGATGGTGCCGAATGCGATGTGATGTTGACCGCCGATCAGAAGGTAGTGGTATTTCATGATAAGAACACCAAAAAACTAACGGGCGAAAACTATACAATAAAAGACACCCCCTGGGAACAGCTTAAGACCCTTGTTATTATTCCGCGGGAGACCAACCGACCGGAGTATAGCAAGCAAACCATTCCCCTTCTGGAAGATCTGCTTGCCACCATACCCGAAGATCGCATGCTGGTCATCGAGATTAAAACAGGGCCGGAAATTCTTCCTTTTCTGCAAAAAGTGATCGAAAAGCACTGGAAAAGAGGAAACATCAGTTTTATCGCCTTCAACTTCGAAACCATCAGACAAACTAAAACTCTTTACCCGGATGTTCCCTGTTACTACCTCTCCTCATTCAGAGCTGATCTTAATAAGCACATGGACACCATTCTGGAAGCGAAACTCGACGGGGTAGACCTCCGGTATACCATTATTGATGCAAAGCTAATGGAACGATGCAAGGCCTCCGGTCTGGATGTGTGGTGCTGGACGGTCAACGATCCGGAGACCGCCCGGAAGATGAGGGAACTGGGGGTTACGGCTATCACAACGGACCGGCCGGCCTGGTTAAAAGTCTCTTTGCAAACAGAGATTTAAACCTATTCTCAGAAAGAATTGTTTACTTTGTGTTCTCCTTATACTAAAAAGAAAATGAAACATATAATGCTCCTTTTGCTGGCTGTACTTACCCTGGCCTGCACCGCTTCTGAACCTCAAAAAGCCGAAGCAAAAAAACCTACTAATATTGTTTTCCTGATTGGTGATGGAATGGGGCTCTCAGCAGTCTCCACCGGTTTTTATTTTGGCGATCAGCCTTCTGTTTTTAACCGTTTTAACGAGATCGGTTTGCAGCAAACTTCTTCGGCCACCCATAAGGTAACCGATTCTGCTGCCAGCGGCACCGCCCTGGCAACAGGAACAAAAACCTATAATGGAGCCATAGGCATTGATACCAGCAAAGTGGCGCATCAGAGTATTGCTGAACTGGTGGCCTCTCTGGGTTGGAGTACCGGTGTAGTGGCCACATCCACTATTTCACACGCCACACCAGCCTCCTTCTATGCGCATGTGGAATTACGCGCTATGGAAGAGGAGATTGCTGTCCAGCTGCTGAATTCTGAAATCGATTTCTTTGCAGGTGGTGGTCGGGCCAAATTCAACAAGCGCGCAGACAGCACCAACCTTCTTCCGCTTGCTGCAGAGAAAGGTTTTATTATTGATACAAGCGCTCTGGCAGCTCCGGGTACTCTGAGTGCTGATCAGAAATACGGATTCCTGCTGCAGGCTGGAGCCATGCCCTCCATGATCCATGGAAGAGGAAATTTTTTGCCCGATGCCACCACCCTGGCCATCTCCTACCTTTCACAAAACCAGGAAGGATTCTTCCTGATGGTTGAGGGTTCACAGATCGACTGGGCTGGTCACTCCAACAACTCTGAGTATCTTGTGAGCGAAATGCTCGACTTTGAAAAAGTAATCGCCGCCGCTCTGGACTTTGCCGAGAAAGACGGAAATACACTGGTGGTAGTTACTGCCGATCATGAGACCGGGGGGTTCACCCTGGGCCCCCTGACAGGAGAAACCAATGAGGCCGGTTATTCAGACTATTCCGATATAAGTCCTGTTTTTGCAACGGGTCAACACTCAGCCACACTGATTCCCGTATTTGCTTATGGCCCCGGTGCTGAGAAGTTTAAAGGCATCTACCAGAATACAGCGATCCACAACAAAATGGCCGAACTGGCAAAGGGTGAATAAGAACAATCGAATTATATTTGGTGGGAACTCTTACCTTTTCAGGATGCCATAAAAGAGAACACGGATCAGATCATCCATCAGTTCTTCCCGATCGGTTCTATGGCCCTCGCTCAGCAAGAGGGGCAGTTCCAGGCCCTTCATCATGGTAGAAATGGCAATGGCGCCTATTTTTGAAGAGCCTAGTTGAAAGGCCCCTTGCTCCATTCCCTCCCCAAGGATCGTGCAAACCAACTGCTGCTCCTCTATCTCAAATTTGTGCCTGATGTCCAGAATGAACCCCAGATGGGAGAGTGATTCTTCATTCAGTGCTGCATAGAAATTCTCCAGGGTTCTTACATAGTGAAGCCTGAAGAGGATATAGGCCTTTAAGCGGTCTGTAGGTGTATCGCTTTTTTTGATGACCCGCCTGAGTCTTTCTTTCAGCACTCCGGCTTCATATTCTACAACTGCCTGGAAAATTTTTTCTTTACTCTCAAAATAGTAATAGATCGAGCTTTTCCCCTTTTTGGAGGCCTTGGCAATCTCCTCCATGGTGGTCCTTTTGAAACCATTCCTGGTGAAAATTCTGCGGGCTATTCCAACAATAAAAGATCTGACCTCCTTTTTGACAACAACCATAGGTCAACTATTCGTTCACTCCCCAAATTTAAAACTCTTCTTCCGGTTCCACAAGTCTGTAATCGAGTTGCCTCCGGGATAAGTTGGCAGTCATCACTTCGATATTCACTTCATCACCAATCTCAAATTTCTTGCCCGACTGACGACCAATAATCATATACTCCTCTTCGTTGAATTCATAAAAATCATCCGCAATGCTTTTAATGGAGACCATTCCTTCGCACTTATTTTCCACGATCTCCACATAGATTCCCCAATCGGTAAGACCCGAAACTATTCCCGGGAAAATCTTTCCAATCTTGTCCTGCATAAATTCCACCTGTTTGTATTTGGTGGATGCCCTTTCGGCATTTACTGACCGACGCTCCATTTCTGAAGCATGCTCACAACGCTTTTCATAGGTTTCAGCATTTTTCGATTCGCCTTTTTCCAGGTAGTGGGCCAGTAAACGGTGCACCATCAGGTCAGGATAGCGCCTGATGGGAGAGGTGAAATGGGCATAATCCTTGAAGGCCAGACCATAATGACCAATGTTATTGGTGGAATAGCGCGCCTTGGCCATGGAGCGAAGCGCCATCATTTCCACCACATTTTGTTCCTTCTTCCCTTGCACCTGGTCCAGTAATTTATTCAGCGCTATGGAGAGGCGACGGCCCGATTGCTGGGGGTTCAGTGTATGTCCAAACTTGCCTATAAAACGGGTGAAGGAGTCCATTTTTTCTGGATCAGGCACGTCGTGGATGCGGTAAACAAAGGTTTTCCCCACCTGTTTTTTTCCCTTGGCCTCGACCGGGTTCACCTCTTTTTCATACCTTCCGCCGCGGCTGGCAAAGGCGGCTACTCTTTTATTGGCCAACAGCATAAATTCTTCGATAAGCCAGTTGGCCTCTTTCTGTACCTTGAAATAGACCCCGGTAGGAGTTCCATCCTCGGCCAGGTGGAACTTGACTTCTTCTCTTTCGAAATTCACCGAGCCGTTTTTGAAGCGTTTCTCTTTCAATATTTTTGAAATCTCATAGAGTTTCAATATCTCCAGTTTCAAATCACCTTCTCCTGTTTCAATAATCTGCTGGGCCTCTTCATAGCTGAATCGTCTGGCAGAATGAATCACAGTGCGACCGAACCACTCATCCAGCACTTCGCCCTGTTCATTCATCTTAAAAACAGCCGAAAAGGTAAGTTTATCTTCATTGGGACGAAGAGAACAAACGCCGTTTGAAAGCTTTTCAGGCAACATGGGAACAACGCGGTCGACCAGGTATACCGATGTGGCACGTTCATAGGCTTCGGTATCCAGAATGGTCTTGGTTTTTACATAGTGTGATACATCCGCAATATGGACCCCCACCTCCCACAATCCACCCTCAAGAGGCTGAAGTGAAAGTGCATCGTCAAAGTCTTTGGCATCGGCCGGATCAATGGTAAAGGTGTTTACCTTTCGAAAATCTCTCCGCTTATTTATCTCTTCAGCCGTGATCCCGTCCGGAATATTTTCAGCATAAGCCTCCACCTCTGCTGAAAATTTGATGGGGAGTTCAAATTCGGCCAGTATGGAATGCATCTCCGTATCGTTCTCCCCCGGATAACCCAGGATATCCACGATCTCTCCGAATGGGTTTTTTACCTTTTCGGGCCAATCGATAATGCGGGCAATGGCTTTCTGGCCATGCTCCACTCCCTTCAACTTCTCCAGTGGAATAAATATATCAAAGGGCATTTTGCGACTATCGGGAAGCAGAAAGGCATAATTTCGGGAAATCTCCACGGTTCCCACAAAGGTGTCTCGGGCACGCTCAAGGATATCTACCACCTCACCCTCGATACGAGAGCTTTGCTTGCGTTTCGGATAGACAATTACTTTGACCAGATCGCCGTCCAGGGCCGTTTTCAGGTTGTTTCGGGCAATAAATACATCATCTTCTGAACCTTCCGATACCAGGAAAGCATATCCATGCTGTGTCATATCCAGCGAACCGGTCCTGTACCCGGCCCGGCTCAGAAGGCGGTACCTCCCCGGTCCCAATTGCTCCAGCTGTTTCCTGGTAACCAACTCATCCAGCGTTTTGTTCACAATGGCCCTGCGCTGTTTATCATTAATAAAAAGCAGCTTCGAGATCTGCTTATAGTTATAGATCTGCCTGGGACTTCTTCCAAATATCCCCATGATCAATGTGGCAGCCTGTTCGCCTGAGAATTTGTCTTTGCCGGGTCTTTTACCTCTTCCCATAATTCCTGCATTTTCGGTACGGTTTAAATTTACTAATTTTGTGTGCATCATGTAAAATATCCCGGAATAGTTATGATAAATAATTTCCATATTTACAATACTCTGACCAGGAAAAAAGAGCCGTTCGAAGCTCTTAATCCTCCTAAGGTTGGTCTTTATGCCTGCGGCCCCACGGTATATGGTGATGCCCACCTGGGGCATGCCCGCCAAGCCATCACTTTCGATATACTTTTCAGGTATCTGCAACACCTCGGCTATAAAGTGAGGTATGTGCGAAACATCACCGATGTGGGTCACCTCGAAAACGATGCCGATGAAGGCGAGGATAAAATCCAGGTGAAGGCAAGGCTCGAATCACTGGAGCCCATGGAGGTAGTACAGCATTATATGAATCGCTACCATATGAATATGGATGCTCTCAATGTGCTTCGTCCCAGTATTGAGCCCCGGGCAAGCGGACATATTATCGAGCAGCAGGAGCTGATTGTAAAAATTATGGATGCCGGCTATGCTTACGAAGTCAACGGCTCTGTTTATTTTGATGTAAACGCTTACAATGAAACTCACCCTTATGGGCAGCTTTCCGGCAGGAAGGTTGAAGATTTGCTTTCCAACACACGGGCCCTGGACGGACAATCGGAGAAGAAAAGCGGGCTTGATTTTGCACTGTGGAAAAAAGCCGATCCCCTTCATATTATGCAATGGCCCTCAAAATGGAGCGATGGATATCCCGGCTGGCACCTGGAATGCTCGGCCATGAGCACCAAGTACCTGGGCGAGCAGTTCGATATCCACGGAGGCGGCATTGACCTGCTCTTTCCCCACCATGAATGTGAAATTGCACAGAATGTTGCAGGCTATGGAAAAGCCGCCGTACGCTACTGGATGCACAACAATATGATCACTATTGGTGGTCAGAAAATGGGTCGTTCATTTGGCAACTTCATAACGCTGGACCAGCTCTTTGAGGGTGATCACGCTTTGCTGGAGCAGGCATACGGACCCATGACCATTCGCTTCTTCATCCTGCAGGCCCACTATCGCAGCACCCTCGATTTTTCCAACGAGGCTCTTAAGGCATCGGAGAAGGGCTTGATTCGTCTGCTTAATGCTGTGGCAACACTGGACAGCATTAAAACATCGGATACTTCCTCTGTTGATGTGGCCACCCTGGAAGAACGATGCAGCCAAGCTATGGAGGACGATATGAATACGGCCAAATTGATCGGTCTCCTTCTGGGAGGTGTAAACATCATCCATAAACTGGCAGAAGGAAAAGAGAGCATTGCAGAAAAAGAACTGGAAAAACTTAAAAACATTTACTTCTCCTGGGTCTACTCTGTGCTTGGTTTGGAGCAGCCGGAAGAATCGGGAAAGGCAAACGAGATTACCGGCGATCTGATCACTATGATTCTGAACTTAAGAAACGATGCGAAATCGAGTCGAGACTTTGAAACTGCAGATCGTATTCGTAAGGAGCTCACGAATATGGGGATCACCGTGAAGGACCGGAAAGATGGTGCCGACTGGGAGATAAATTAAGGGGATGAAAGCTTACCGGTCACGCAGCATTGACATTGCTTCCCTTAAGCTGGGGAGCGATAATCCGGTCAGGATTCAATCCATGACCAATACCGACACCAATGATATCAAGGCATCGGTCGCTCAATGCATCCGGATGATTGACGCGGGGGCAGAACTGGTTCGGCTCACGACCCAGGGTAAAAGAGAGGTGGAAAGCCTGGGTATCATTCGAAAGGAACTTCAAAATGCAGGATACAGGGTCCCGCTTGTGGCTGATATTCATTTCAAACCAGAGCTGGCCCTGGAGGCTGTTTCGTTTACTGATAAGATAAGGATCAACCCGGGAAATTACCTGAGAGGTAAATCGGCAGAAACGCTTCTTCCTGAATTGCTCCTCAGGTGCAAAGAAAATGGTACCGCCATTCGTATCGGAGTAAACCACGGCTCCCTGGACGAAGCAATTGTAAACCAGTATGGAGATACTCCCGAAGGAATGGTAGAATCTGCCATGATCTTTCTCCGTGTTTGTAAAGCGGAATCTTTTGATAATGTGCTTGTCTCCATGAAATCGAGCAATACAAGGGTGATGATACAATCGGTACGCATGCTGGTGCTTCGGATGAAACAGGAGGGGATGGCTTATCCCCTGCACCTGGGGCTCACCGAAGCGGGAGATGGCCAGGAAGGGCGAATCAAATCTGTTGTTGGTATGGCTCCTCTTCTTCTGGAAGGAATGGGCGATACTATCAGAGTTTCGCTGACTGAGGAGCCGGAAGCGGAATTGCCGGTAGCTTCACAAATTGTACGTCTATTCCCAAAACCCGCACAGCTGCCCTATGATCCCCTTGGAAAACTGGCATGGGATCCTTTCAGTTTTTCGCGAAGAAAAGCCGGCTCCGTCAAAGGGCTCGGAAACGGATCCCGGATTAAAATCATCAGCGCCAATCCACCTGATCCAAAATTCGATCTGAAACCCGAGGATCTCCTGGGATTTACAATCGGGTATGACCCGTGGATGAAAAACTCTCAGGAACAAACATCGGGTAAGCTTATATTGCTCCTTGAAAAAGGGGAAAGCAGCATACAGGAACTGAAAGCCCGGCTTAATTTTTTCTGCTCCATCAACAGTTCTGCCCCTATTCTGTATAAAAGCTCTTCCCGCACCTTAGATCCTTACAGTTACCGCATTCAACTGGCCGGAGAGCTGGGGGCCCTGCTGGTCGACGGAATTCTTGATGGCGTGTGGGTGGAAAATCCTCATATGAGTGCCTCCATGATAAACGACACTGTGCTGAATATCCTGCAAGCAGCCCGGGCGCGTATCTCCAGAACTGAATATATTGCCTGTCCCTCTTGCGGACGAACTCATTTCGATATTCTCTCTAGGTTGAAAGAAATTCGGAAAGCTACTTCTCATCTCACTACCCTAAAGATCGGGGTAATGGGCTGCATTGTCAACGGTCCCGGTGAAATGGCCGATGCTGATTATGGATATGTGGGAGCGAGACCGGGCCGGGTGACCATCTACAAGGGCAAAGAGCCCGTGCTCCGTAATATTCCCGAAAAGGAAGCGCTGGCAGCTTTCATCAAGCTGGTCAAACAGGAAGGTGACTGGGTCGACCCCTGAACCTCTACGTCTTTAATCATCAGGCTTTATCCAGGGAGAAGATGAAGGTGGTTCCATGGTCCACCCTGCTTCTAACGGTGATGGTTTGATTATGAGCCTGAATAGTGTGTTTCACAATGGAGAGCCCCAGTCCGGTTCCTCCCGATTCGCGTGAGCGGCTCTTATCGACCCGGTAAAACCGCTCAAAGATCCGGGGAAGTTTCTTCTCCTCGATTCCAATGCCGTTATCACTTATATCTACCAGTACACTGGTTCCCGTATCTGTAAACCCTATGGTGGTTTTTCCTCCCTCTTTTCCGTATTTGACAGAGTTTCCAATAAGATTATTGAGCACCTCCATGATACGCTTCCTGTCAGCTCTTACCTTGATGGCTCTGTTATAATTCTTGTCAAATCCAATTTTGATATTCTTCTGGTGGGCAAACATCTCCAGCAATTCAAGGACCTCTTCTGCCAGTTTTATCACATTAAAGGTCTCAAGTTTTAGCTGAAACTCTCCCGACTCCAGGCGGGCAATGGAGTCAAGATCCTCCACAATATTAATCATTCTGTTGGTGCTTCGTTCGGCTCGTTTTAAGTAAAGAGTGTTGATGCTGGGATCTGCCAAGCCACCATCCAGCAGAGTCAGAATATATCCCTGAATATTGAAGATGGGAGTTTTCAACTCATGGCTAACATTTCCCAGGAAATCTTTCCTGTACTTTTCCAGCTTCCTCAGTTTCCTGATTTCTTCAGACTGGGTATCTGCCCACACCTTCACTTCCCGATCCAGGTCATCGATCACATCTCCTCTATCAATTTTATTCCGGATCGACTTTGAGGACATGCTGTAGCTTTGAATGGTCTTGTATAGAGGATCGATTTTGCTTTCCACATAGCGGATGAAAAAGAGGCGGACAATTAAAAAAGTACCCACTAAAACCACCGTGCCCAGCACCAGATAATCCAGCAGGGTATGTCGGAAACCGGCAAGCTCATTGATTGTCAGAACCAGCGACACTAAAAAGAAAACCACAAGGGAAATAACTAAAGCATAGATTTTTGCGCTTTTCATTTTGAGAACTTTTTACCATCTTGAAAAGGGGGTTTCCACATGAAAGAAAAATCCATGTTCCCCATAACGGTTGATCACATAATCAATTCTAAAAACCTGGTCATAATAGGTTACAAGGTCAATTCCGGCCCCTGCTGAAAACTGCCAGGTATTAACCATGGTATTGGTTGGGTCCGGAAAAACGGAATTCACATAACCCGCGTCGGTAAAAACATTAAAATATAGAGCATAATGTATCTTATTGAATTGTTCCATCCCAATAAAAGGTATGGTATAGGTCTTTGGCTTAACCACCTGAAACTTCAGATTATACATGGAAATCACATAATCAGATCCATCTATCACGTAGGGTTCATAGCCACTTAGATACTCATTGTACCCCAATGCCTTATTCAAAAAATGGGGTGTGACCTTTTCAGAAGAGTATCGCCCTTTAGTAGCATTATGAAGATAGAGCCGGTTAGCCAGCTTCTGGTGAAACATCATAACGCCGGTAAGACGAAAAGTAGAATAATCGAAATGCTCAATTATACCCAGGCCTATCTGCTCCGCTTTTATTGTGACATGAAAACCTTCCAGGGGATAAATTTTAGAGTCCCGAATATCGTAATCGAATATATAACTGCACATGAAATAGTTCCGCCTGTCGTCTCCTCCTCCCAGGTAGTTTGTATTCAATACAGCCACAGAATCTGATACCAGGTAATCATAATACTCAAACCGGAGAGAGTGTTTTGTATAATATTTTCTCCTGTAGGTATATTTTGTAAAAGCGTTGAATCTGATCTGAGCAGGTCTGTCTTCCGGTTTGTATTCCACCGGCCTGTTTCTCACCGTGGCAATATACACCTCATTCTGATGATTAATATTGAATCCGGCCGAAATCCCGTGGGTCTGATTTTTCCCCAGGTTTGGCTTTGTGTAGGCCAGGGAGTATTCCTTCACATATCCCTGTCTGATTTTTCCAGTAAGCAACTCATTTCTACCCCTGAAATTATTCCATTTCAACCAGGCCCCATAGTTAATCTTATCCCAGTCTCTGTTTTTAATAAAGGTGCTGAAGTTCCTGTCGGCATACTCCAGAATTGGAACCGGCCAGATATACCACCTTTCGGTAAGGCTTATAATAAAATCTATCTGGTTGTTTTCCAAGTGTTTAACACCAATGTAGACGAAGTTGAAAAGGGCGAGATTCAGCAGATTTTCTTTGCTTCGCTGCAAAGCAGGTAGCAGCTCCATCTTTAATACGGTGTCACCTTTAGAAAGTACCAGCTCTCTCAGAATGACATCCTTATGGGTAACATCGTTCCCGCTGATAAGGATATCGTGAACAAGCAATTTGTCATCAGCCAGGCCTAAAGTTTCCTGCGCCAGGAACTCTGTTGCATGGCCCAGCAGAAAACAAACCAATAACATTTTAATTGCCTTTGCCATTTGCAACACGCTCAGGGCTGCAAGGTAGTAAAATATTTAAACGTTTTTTGCAGACAAAAGGCCCCTTATGAGGGTGATCAGCAGCATATCCGGGAATATCCATGAGACCCTGGTGCGTTCCGATTCCATGATCTTGAAATTCGATTTGGATTCTATGAATGAAATTTACTCAACAGAATTAATAAGCAGCGATGCCAGTTGCATATCAACGGGTGTGGTAATCTTTATGTTTTCCCCGTTGCCCTCCACCAGGGTAAGCTGTCCGAACACCGACTCATAAACCGATCCATCATCAGTAAATGCAGGATCATAAACCTGCTGATAGGCCTGTTTTATCAGTTCAGATCTGAATACCTGTGGGGTCTGCACCCGTCTCAGTAAAGACCGATCCATGGGCGTCGATCTTCCCGGAGACTCAATCATTCTAACTGATTCACTCATTTTTAACACCGGAATTGCGCTACCCTCACGAAAGGCAACATCATAGGTGCGCTTCAGGGTGGCCTGACTGACCAGGGGCCTTACAGCATCATGAATACCGGTAATAAACCCCTTCTCCAGGTAAGCCAGCCCGCTTTTTACAGAATCGAAGCGATTGGCTCCACCGTCTGCCAGCATTACACCTTCTGCCACCTGATAAGAACGGGTCGCCTGCTCCCATAAATATCTCTGGTTCGGGGCCAGAACCACCACAAGCTTCATCTCCGGATCAAAGAGAAAAAATCTCTCCAGGGTATGGACAATTATGGGTTTGCCCGCCAGGTCGAGAAACTGTTTGGGGATCTCTCCTCCCATTCTGCTGCCCGATCCAGCAGCTACAATAATCACCGCCCTTTTCATCTGAAATAACTATCAATCAGCTCCATAATGGTGGTCCGATCGAGTGGTTTAGTAACAAAGTGATTGCAACCTGCAAGGAGGCTTTCCTCTTTTTCTGCGGTCATCACATTGGCTGTTTGTGCAATAATGGGAATTGTATCATTGAACTCCCTGATTTTCCGGGCCGCTTCAATGCCATTCATTTCGGGCATTTTAATATCCATTAAAATGGCATCCGGAGAAAGTTCTCGAGTCAGGACCACAACCTCCCGGCCATCACGAGCACGGTGAATCGTTGCCCCGGTTTGTCTCAACATCTCATGAACAAAAAACCAGTTTAATTCCTCGTCTTCGGCCACCAGTATCTTTTTATTACTCCAATTATAAGTCTTATTGGATATGAGAATTCTTTTCTCCTGAACCGGCTGCTCAAGCACAAGGGGAAGGGTAAAAAAGAAGATAGTGCCTTTACCAAGATCCGACTCCACCCACATCTCGCCACCCATCAAATTTACCAGGCTCTTGGAGATGGGTAATCCAAGCCCGGTTCCTGAAACTTGAAGCGTTTGCTTCTGATCCACCTGGCCGAACCTGTCAAAAATCATCCTGATCTTGTTATTGGGGATGCCGATTCCGGTGTCGCGCACAAAAAACTTCACATACCTCTGGTTTTCCAGGGTATAACCGAAAGAAATCTGGCCCTCCTCGGTAAACTTAAGAGCGTTTACAATGAGATTATTAAGAATCTGGCTCAGCCTGAAATCATCGCATACAATGGTGAAATCATTGGAATCATTCCCCTTCTCCAACTTAAAATCAACACGCTTTTCTCCGGGCGCATTACCCCGGATACGATGAAAAAACTGCGAATAAATCTCCTCAAGGATTTCATTGATACGTACCGGCTTGTTGGAAATTTTTAGCTGTCCCGATTCAATCTTGGAAATATCAATGATATCATCGATGATATTTAACAACTGCTTGGAAGAACGATCGATATGCTTCAGATACAGGTCTTTTTCCTCCTCATTCAATCCGGCATCTCTCAACAGATTAGCAAAACCAATAATACCATTCATGGGGGTCCTGATTTCATGCGACATATTGGCAAGAAAGGAGGTCTTCAAGCGGTCTGATTCTTCAGCCCTGTCCCGCGCTTCTTTCAATTCATTTTCAATTCTCATGAGATCAGAAACATCCTTGAAGATCCCCATAATCATAGTGATCACTCCTCGCTCATCACGGATGGGAATCTTATTCTTCTCCATCCAGAAACCTTCCACTCCATCATCTTCAAAATATAGGATCTTATTTACAAGGGGCTCGCCTGTTTCGAGAATGGCCCGGTCCTCCTCCTTCATTTTTCGGGCCACCCGCTTGGTAAAGAACATCTTATTGGTCTTGCCAATTGCCTGCTCGGGACCCGAAACACGAAGCAGTTTTGCCATCATCCGGTTAACCCGGGTATAACGATAGTGCCTGTCTGTAAAAAAAATGCAAAAAGGCATGCTCTCAAGGAGCACTTCCAGGGTTTCTCTGTCCCTGTGAAGCATTTGCAGAGACGCTGTTAAGCTGGTGATGTCTTCCTGGTAACCTCCTGTTCCGGTAATCGTTCCCTCCTCATTCTTTACCGGGAACTGAACGGTCTTAATAATTCTCTTACCCCGGGAATAAGTGTATTCTCTTATCTTCCCGCTTGCAAAAACATCCTGCTCACCTTCTTCGTTTTGCCTGGCATCGTCAGCCTCAAAGACCTCCTGGTTCCCTTTTCCTATTACTTGCTCTGGTTTTTTGTCCAGAGTGCTCAATAACAAAGTATTGACATGGCTGAAAATTCCATTCTCATCCTTAAACCAGCTGGCGAATGGCAGGGATTCCATCAAAGCCTTTAGCTGCGATTCCGTGCTTTTATCCGTATGTGCTCTCTTTTTTGCTATTATCTATCCTCCAAATGTGCTGAATCCAGCGGGAATCTGTTTCTCTTTTGGTGTAATGCTAAGCAAGGGTGCGGTGGCGCTCTTTACCATTTGTTGAGCATAACTGCCCAGGAAAACGTTCCATTTATCAATGGCGCCCGACATGATGGTAATCAGATCTGCATCCACTGCTTCTGCATAGTTATTTGTAAGACTCGGCAGACTCTCTCCCACCAGTGTTTTAGAAACCGTTTTCAATTTCCTTGCATTAAAATAATTGAGAACCTGCTTCGAATAGGATTCCAGCCTTGCCAGATCCCGCTTGTTTCTACGGGTTGAAATGGAAACCACATGCAGCTCCGCTCCAAACAATTCGGCCAGATCAGCTGCCACGAGAGCTTTTTGTCTTGTGTCGAGATGCAACTTTATGGGCACTACAATTTTCTTAACCTCCTCCGGCATGCCGGTTCGAATAGTAAAAACAGGCAGTTCGGTGGCCGCCATGATCTTTAAGGCATTGCTTCCGATAAACAGCTCTTCAAAACCTGAAGCTCCGTGTGTGGAAGCAGAAACTACTGCATTTTTATAAGAGTTCACCTGGTTCACAACTTCTCTGTATATTTTTCCCTTTTTGATAATATACCTGAGTTTGGATTGTTTTCCCAGTCGCCTCCCATAATCCACCACCAGTTTTTTAAACTTTTCATCTGCATATCTATGTTCCTCTTCCACTACACTGGGCTGGAAGTTAGAACTATTTGATAATACATAAACCATCTGAATATTAATGGTTTTTTTTTGTGAAAACAGAATCGCCCATTCAAGCCCTTTCAGCGACTCAACAGAAAAATCGATTGGTACTATGAAATTGGTCATGACTTGTGATTTAGATATGTTGGCTAATTTAACCAAATCAGATGAGATTTATTACTTTTGTCAGGTATTAATCAATACACCAAATCTGATGGCTCTGGAAGTTGTACTTGGAATAGATATAGGAGGAACGTATACGAAAATCGGACTGGTTGACCATTCCGGATCTATCCATTTCGAGGCTGAAATCAGTACCCGGGGATACGATACTGTTGAAGAATTTATCCATGCCCTTCATGCACATGTTATGCAGAGTATCGAACAGATCGAAACCTCCTTCCTCTTGTTGGGTATCGGTGTCGGCGCCCCTAACGGTAATTACTATGAAGGGACCATTGAGAACGCTCCAAACCTGGCCTGGAAAGGAAAAATAGAATTTGTTAAGCTGATGGAAAATCAGTTTCACCTTCCCATCCTGGTCACCAATGATGCCAATGCGGCGGCCCTGGGTGAAATGCTTTTTGGGGGTGCCGGAGATTTGAAAAATTTTGTGATGATCACCCTGGGAACCGGTCTTGGGAGCGGCCTGGTTGTCAACGGCGATCTTATTTATGGAAATGATGGTTTTGCCGGGGAGCTTGGACATGTACTGGTATATGACCATGGCCGTCAGTGTGGTTGCGGTAAAAGGGGTTGTCTTGAAGCCTACGTTTCAGCCACAGGAATCAAACGAACCGTTTTTGAATTACTGGCGGAGGAGAATATCGAAAGTGACTTTCGAAAAATACCCTTCTCAAAACTTAAACCCAAAATGATTTCTGCTCTGGCCGAAGCTGGAGATCCTATTGCTATTAAAGCCTTTGAAAAAACGGGTTATCTGCTGGGGCGCGCCCTGGCCGATACGGTGGCTCATATCAGTCCGGCTCGTATTTTTCTGTTCGGGGGACTGGCCAAGGCGGGGAAATGGATTATTGATCCTGCCAAACGTAGTATGGAAGAGCACCTGTTGCCCATCTATCGTGACAAAATTGATATTGTTCCCTCTGCTCTTTTGAAAAAGAATATTGCCGTCCTCGGAGCAGCTGCACTGATCTGGAAACGTCTGGATAAAAAAACCGGGAATTATTGAACTATTTTTCCAGTTTCATGGTAACATCATGATCCCAATTGGATCGAACCTCTATTTTCACCGGGAGCAATTCAACCGGTTCGGGTTGTAATTTTTCCATGTAATT
Source organism: Bacteroidales bacterium (assembly GCA_029931975.1). Lineage (GTDB taxonomy): Bacteria > Bacteroidota > Bacteroidia > Bacteroidales. The sequence continues at coordinate 28,189 of JAOZQY010000009.1, forward strand.
ACCCGTATCCCACCTGCCATTTCCGTTGAGATCATGAATAAACTTAAAAGAATACTCTTTAGGCGCCAGGAAGGGAAATGCATACTGGCCATCTTCCACAATAGTTCTTTCTCTCAGCATTTTATCACCACTGAAAAGCTGAACCACCACCCGGTTTTTTACGTTTTCAAGTGAGAGTAGAATCTGTCCGTAATATTCCAGGTCGCGGGTGGTAAATTTTACATCAATTGTATCGTGTTCCAGTGGGTAAATGCTGCTTATGGCTCCGGGAAGTGCCACCAATCGGTAACTGGCCGCAGACTTCCATGAAGCGCTTAGTCGGGCCCTTCCGAAGACCGTGCTATCGATTTTCACTACAAAGGGAACCGATATCTCCAGCGAATCGGGAATATGATACAGGGATATGAGTGTATCCTGGATCCTGTCCACCGGAAAATCAATGACCAGGGGAAGTGACTGATTCAGTTCCTGGTTCGCATTATTCCTGATTGTATGAATTGCCAGTTTCTCTTCCTTTTTTTCTTCGGCCTGTCCCTTTTTGTTCCTGCTGCTTTTCTCCTTGTATGAAAACAACAGGGTATCCATTCGGAGCACGTATTGCTCGGAAGTATCCTTTACTGTATAGCTCGCTGCCACAAAAAGACTGTCTTTCAGATAATGGAGCGAATCCTTCACCCAAAGCGTCAGGCTATCCCTGGTTGATGAAAAATGATCCAGTACAGTTGGGTCCGATTCATTTTTCTCCTGCAGGAAATGATATGAAAATGTATCGGTAAGGGACCGGGCAAAAGTAAGTTGCAATTTTCGTCGATCCTCCCTTGCATAATCTGTCAAATACTGTATTTCCGACTCCTCGGTAAAAAGCAGCAGATCTATATAAATGGCGTTGAGATCAGGACCCTTTTCGACAACGGAGTCAGCGGGCATGCCAGTGGAATCAACCAAAATGCTGTCAGGTACAACAACAGGAACAATGGTGTCTCCCAGCAAGCGCCGGGCAAAAGCAGCATTGACGATCAGACTGGAGTCAAGAAAGGCGATCTCTTCCGTGGGAAGATCAAACAGAAAGTTGTTATTCGCATCTTTTAGAGCAAATACCTTATATATATCGGGGCGCAGATTGTTCACGCAGAAAACACCGCTGTCGTTGGATCTCCCAATATAGAGGGGTATATCGGTCAGAGGTACCGAGTCTCTCAGGTCAGAGTAAAGCATGATGGAAAGAGGCTCATCGGGGGGTTCCAGATTTTCCGCATATTTCAGGATTCCCCTTACTGAAAGGGAATCGAGCACATCTCCGGTTGAAAAGACATATTCATAATTCTGAAGCTTATTTCCTTCATGAAGATCTTTAATAGCGTCTCCAAAATTAAATGTATAGGTAGTGTTTGTCTTTAAGGTCTCCTCAAACTCAATAATCAGGGTCTTTTTCTTCAGTTTGACTTCCGGTTTCTCTTCCATGGGGGGAGAGACTATCAATTGCTGGTTTACATTGTCAAGGACAATGTATTCATCAAAGGTGATGTAAATCTTTTTCGCCTCAAATCGAGTGGAGTAGTTGGGGGGATTGGTCTCAATGGGCACGGGAGGATCCAGATCGCGCGGACCGCCTGAAGGGGATCCCTGCTGGGCGCAGCTCCAGCAAAATAGAATTACAGCGAAAAACCAGGTATATTTAAAAAACACGGCTCAATCAGTTTAGTGCAAACATACAAAGATATAAGCTTCAGGGGAAACCCCCGAATGTTATTATATTTGTAGCTTTAACAATAAACTAACAAATAGCTATGATCTTTGATGCCATCACCTGGAATGTAGATCCCGAAATATTCAGCATTGGACAATTGAGTATCCGATGGTATGGTTTGATGTTTGCCTCAGCCTTCCTTTCTGGATATATAGTTTTTACCCGCTTCCTTGCCACCGACAGGCTCACCTCTGAAATGCTGGACCAATTGCTGATATACATTGCTGTGGGTACCGTTTTAGGGGCAAGGCTGGGACATTGCTTCTTTTATGAACCGGACTACTTCCTGAAAAACCCATTAGAGATCCTGAAAATCTGGAAGGGTGGCCTTGCCAGTCATGGAGCGGCCATAGGCATCCTGCTTTCGCTCTGGTTGTATATTCGAAAACACAAGCTTTCTTTTCTCTGGTTGATCGACCGCATTGTAATTGTTGTAGCTCTGGGCGGGGCCTTTATTCGTCTGGGAAACCTGTTTAACTCTGAGATTTATGGCCGCCCAACCAGTCTTCCCTGGGGCTTTGAATTTGTCAGGGACCGCCTTTATGATTCCAATACCGGAGCCCTGCTTCCCACCGTAGCCAGACACCCGACCCAGCTCTATGAAGCGTTTAGTTATATCCTGATTTTCGTGGTGCTGTTTCTCTTTTACCGCAAGCGGCATATGAAAGTACGTGACGGATATCTCTTTGGTGTCTTTATGATTCTCCTCTTTTCGGCCCGCTTTTTTATTGAATTCGTGAAAAACGACCAGGTAGCTTTTGAGTCAGGAATGCAGCTCAACATGGGACAACTGTTGAGTCTTCCCTTTATTCTGGCTGGTGTGGTGATGATTCTCTGGACTCAAAAACGACCCCGCTATTTCTCACAGGAGCCCATTCCCAAGGCCCCGAAAAAAGGGAGAAAAGCCAGTTAAACAGTTCCAATATGGAGACAGGTAATTTCTGGTTTGCCTTTGGGCTTACACTTTTCGCCGGCTTATCCACCGGTATTGGAAGTGCTCTGGCATTTTTCACAAAGAGTACCAACACCCGCTTTCTTTCGGTAAGCCTGGGATTTTCTGCTGGCGTTATGGTCTATGTCTCTTTTGTTGAAATCCTTCAAAAAGCACGTCTGTCTCTTATTCCCGGATATGGTGAGAAACTGGCATCCTGGTACGCTGTACTTGCCTTTTTTGCCGGCATCCTGATTATTGCCCTCATCGACAAACTGATTCCTTCTCAGGAAAATCCACACGATATCAAGCGAGTAGAAGATATGGCCAAAAAAAACAACCGGGACCCCAAGCTGGTGCGAATGGGCCTCTTTACTGCACTGGCCATTGGCATACACAACTTCCCGGAGGGCATCGCTACTTTTATGGCCGGACTAAGCGACCCCACCCTCGCCATTCCTATTGCTATAGCCATTGCCATACATAACATTCCCGAAGGAATTGCTGTATCGATTCCCATTTCCTACGGTACCGGAAGTAAAAAAAGAGGCTTTTTACTCTCGTTTCTGTCGGGCCTGGCCGAACCGGTAGGTGCCCTGCTGGCCTGGCTCATCCTTATGCCCTTTCTGACTGATAATCTCTTTGGTTTCATATTTGCAGGAGTGGCTGGCATCATGGTCTTTATCTCCATAGACGAGCTTCTTCCCACCGCCCGGGAATATGGCTTACCTCATCATGCCGTATATGGGTTTTTGGCCGGCATGGCTGTTATGGCACTAAGCCTGTTATTGTTTATCTAAATGCCTGAAAAAAAACATAAACGAAACAGCACACATCACCATGCTGTTAACGAAAAAAACCTTCTGGGAGCAAGCCTTCTAAACCTGGTTATTACCATTGTGGAGATTGCCGGCGGAATGCTTTCGGGCAGTTTAGCTCTTCTCTCGGATGCCCTTCATAATCTGAGCGACACTTTTGCCACCTTCATTGCTTACCTCGCTACCATTATTGGAAAACGTGAGGCCAATCAGAAAAAGACCTTTGGTTACAAGCGTCTGGAAATTCTGGCGGCTTTGACCAATGCGGTTATCCTGATTGTAATAAGCGTTTTTCTGATGAAAGAGGCCTGGCACAGAATACACAATCCTGCCCCCATAAACTCCATTATCATGCTGATTGTGGGAATGATCGGCTTGCTTGCTAACGTGTATGCGATGATCATCCTTAGAAAAGATGCCCGCAAAAGTATAAATGTGAAAGCCGCCTATGTACACCTGATCGGAGACAGCCTTTCCTCTGTGGTAGTTATTGTGGGTGGGGTGTTGATTCGGCTTTTTAATATCGATTGGATCGATCCGGTGATTACAGTAATTATTTCCATTTACATTATCCGGTCTGGCTTCCTCATCTTGCAAGAAGCAGTAAATATACTGATGCAATCGACCCCTGATCGGCTCGACCTTTCCGCCATCAAAAAAACGGTTGAACAACAAAAAGAAGTGTTAAATATCCATCATCTCCACGCCTGGATGCTTGCCGACCAGGAAATTCATATGGAGGCCCATATAGAACTGAAGAGTGATCAGAAACTTAGCCAGGTGAAACTGATACAAGAGGAAATGGAAAAACTCCTAAGGAAGGATTTCGGAATCAGGCATATCACCCTGCAGTTTGAATTCGAAACGGGCCATGATCCCAGCCTGATACATATAAAATCGAGGTAGATGCAAAGAGAACAAAAAATTATTAGAGCTTCCTGGTGGTCCATTGGGGGCAACGCACTACTGGCTTTTCTAAAGCTTGTGGTTGGTTTCATATCAGGAAGTTTTGCGGTGATTGCAGATGGAATAGACTCCGTGTCTGATATCGTTTCTTCGGTGGTGGTTCTGGTGGCCGCCAGGATCATAGCCAGGCCCCCCAACATCAAGTTTTCCTATGGATATAAAAAGGCCGATACCATTGCCACCAAGGTTCTTTCCTTTATGATCTTCTTTGCCGGTGCCCAGCTGGCTTTATCCACCATACGGATCCTTTTGGCCGGAGGGAGCGTGGAGATCCCGGGCCGTATTGCCATCTGGGTCACCTTGGTTTCGATTGTGGGGAAGCTATTCCTTGCCCTTCTATTAAACAGAACAGGAAAAAAGGTGGAGAGCACTATGCTCATTGCCAATGCAAGGAATATGCGAAATGATATCCTGCTTTCACTGAGTGTGCTGACCAGCCTTATCTTTACTATGATTCTGAACGAGCCCATGATCGATCACATTATTGCTTTTCTGATCAGCTTTTTCATCATGTATGAAGGATTCCGGATTTTTATGAAATCCAATATCGATCTGATGGACGGCATTGATAACACGGAGGTTTACAACCACCTGTTTGAATCCGTTCATTCGATAGAGGGGGCCCATAACCCGCACCGGGTCAGAGCCCGGAAAATCGGACATTACTATATGATTAACCTCGATATTGAGGTTGATCCAGACCTCTCTGTAAAAGAAGCACATGATATTGCAAAAAATGTGGAAAACAGCATTAAATCCAATCTTCGGAATATCTATGACGTCATGGTTCATATTGAACCTCTGGGCAACTTAGAGGAGGATGAAAAATATGGCATTACTGAAACAGAAATTAACCAACAAAACAAAAAGAAATGATCAACAGAGAGTGGCCCATGTACAGGGTGATACTTGAGAATCACCAGCTCTTGCCTCTTCTGCCCCGTTTTAATCTGAAAATGGGCTTTGGTGAACTTAGTGTGGATGAAGTGTGTCGAAATCATGGTGTCAATACAGATTTTTTCCTGGAAATTGCCAATGCCTACCTTGATGAATTATATGTCCCCGGTGAAGGGCTCTCCCTTTTTTCCCTGAGCACCATGGTAAGCTATATCAAGTCAACACACAAATACTACATTGATATTGCCCTTCCCATGGTGGAAGAAAAAATAAATCGGCTGATGAGTCGCTCTGCCCTTTCAAAAAAAGAGATCAGCCTGGTCACCAATTTTTTCAATGACTACAAGAAGGATTTCATGGCTCACCTGTCCCAGGAAGAAGAGAATATACTGCCCTATGTGCTTGAACTGGAACGACAGTCGGCCCAGGACCTGCCCGATCCGGAGTTTATTCAGAAACTTCAGACCTATTCCATTCATGAATTTGAAAAAGAACACGATCGTTTGGAAACCAGCCTGAAGCATCTCTATGAGCTCATTATCAAATACCTGCCACCATTTGAAGATCTTCAACTGTGTCACCAGGTTCTCAACGACCTGGCGGCCCTGATGAAAGATCTGGTGGATCATGCCGATGTTGAGGACAAGGTCCTGGTTCCACGGGTTGCTGACCTGGAAGCCTTAGTATTAAGCAGAACGTCTACCGTATGAGGATAGCCACATTCATACTGCATATTGATTCCTTCATAATTCGTTTAGGGCTTGTTTCCATCCTGAATCGTCTTCAGGGTGTGCGCGTTCTGAAGGAGTTTAAGGCAAACGAATCTTTTATAAGCTTCCTGGAAAATCATCCGGTGGATTATATCATCATCGACCAGGCAGGATTTGACCGCCTGGTGAATCTTTATATATCAAAACCTGAACTTCTTGAGCTTACCATCCTGCTTAAAGATTCTTCTCTGAAAGATCTTAACAAGGGTGTGCTGCGAGGTGATGTCCCTGCCACCCTCTACTTGACAGATGAAAAGGAAACCATCGTTCAAACGCTCCAAAACCTGCTGCAGCATCGGGATGATTTATCCACAAAGAATTCTTCTGAAGATCTTTCTCCTCGGGAAACAACTATTGTCAGGCTGGTTTCTATGGGGTTAACAAACCGTCAAATCGCAGAAAAACTGTTTCTCTCCGCCCATACCGTGATGACGCACCGTAAAAACATCAACAGCAAGCTGGGAATTAAATCTGTATCCGGACTAACCATTTATGCTATTGTAAATAACATTATCACCATTGAAGAAGTCAGTTCATTACCTTAAGCTTAATGTTTATATTTGTAAAAAATTAAACCATTAATATGGCTGAAAAGAAAACCAATGTAAACTCACTGTACGGAGTCCTGGGCTTGCTGGTTATTATACTGGCTGTTGCCATTTACATGTTACTTGATACCCGGAAAAACCTGGACCTGGTTTCTGCCGATCTGGCTGAAAAAACAGAATTTTTCCGTGTTGAAAAGGATTCCCTGGAGGGAGAACTACGCGATATCTATTTCAGGTACGATACGCTTGAAACTAACAACATTGAGCTCCAGGTGGAGATGAAACAGCAACAGGAGAAAATTGACAAGCTTATTTCAGTACAGGCGGAAGATGCCTACAAAATCAGAATGTACCGAAAGGAAATGGAAACCTTGCGCACCGTATTACGGAGTTATATCGTCCAAATCGATTCCCTGAACATGAAAAATCAGGAGCTGATGGCCGAAAATAAGCAGTTGCGGAACACCGAATTGCGCCTGAGTACCGAGAAAGAACAGCTTCAGAAAGATAAAACAGAGCTGGAAGAAATCAAGAGCCTGGCCACCACCCTACATGCCTCCCAGATCAAGCTGGTATTAATAAACAAAAGAGATAAAGTATCGTCCAAAATCAGGTCAGCTGTCAAAGTAAGAGTCGATTTTGTAATTCGGGCCAACAAAGTTGCCACCGCGGGAGAGAAAAAGATTTCCATGCGGATTATCAGGCCCGACCAGATAGTTCTGGGCTCTCCCGATTTGGAAACCATTCTAATTAACGATGAACAAATTCCAATTTCTGCTTCCCGGGTTATTAACTATGAAAATGAAGATCTCCCAGTCTCCATCTTCTGGACCAACGATGGTGAAATTGTTCCCGGCGAGCATACCGTAGAGCTTTATTCGGAAAATAAATCCATAGGAACAGCATCTTTCGTCCTCAAATAAACTTTTCTGTGCTGCATGAACATCGGGATTATTATCGGGCGAATTGGTGGCGTTGACGGGGTAGCTCTGGAAACCGAAAAATGGATCGATGTCCTGAAGCTCATGGGACACCAGGTCTTTACCTTATCGGGCCAGTTCCAGGAGCGTCCCATGAACCCCACCTATGAAAATCTTGTTCCTGAAATGTCTTTCTTTTCTCCCGAAAGTTTCTGGAGTCAGAAAAAGGCTTTTTTCTATCCAGAAACCAACCCGGAAGAGCTGATTGAACACCTGAATCTCTATTCTAAGGTGATCTATAAAAAAATCATGCGGTGGATTCAGGAACGTAAAATCGAATTGCTTATCTCGGAAAACGCCTCGGCCCTTCCTTCCCACCTGGAAATGGGAATGGCTATCAATAAAGCAGTACATAAAACCGGTTTGCCCACCATTACTCATGACCACGATTTTGCCTGGGAGCGGGGCGATCGCTATCTCTCCCCCCATAAGGAGATCAATGATTTTGTTTCAGAAGTGTTCCCCCTGAGGGCTCCCAATTCGGTACACGCAGTAATTAACAGTCACGCTGCCAGCACATTAAATGAGCGATTTGGCCGCGAAGCAGTGAATGTTCCCAATGTGATGGACTTCAATCAGACCTTCGGAAGCCGGAATCAAAAGAACGAAAATCTGGCCGAACATATGGGCTTCAACAAAACCGATCTCTTCCTGTTTCAGATCACCCGTATTGTAAGGCGCAAAGGTATCGAATCGGCCATCCGGCTGATTCATAAGCTGAATGACAAAAAAGTGAAACTTATTATTACCGGCAACTATGCAGATGATGCCGGAAGCGCTTACTATAATGAACTGGTAAATCAGATTCATGAGTTGAAGCTGGGCAATCAGATTCGCTTTGCACATCACCTCTTTCACAATAAGGGCCTTTCCAACGGGAATGGAGAAGTTCGATTCTCTTTATCAGATGCCTATGCCCAGGCAACAGCCTGTACTTATTTCAGCACCTATGAAGGTTTTGGAAATGCTTTTGTGGAAGCGGTTCTGGCCAGACGACCCATATTTGTTAACAATTATCGACCCGTCTATTTGCCCGACATCGGGAGCAAAGGATTTCGAACGGTCATGATCGAAAACGGAGAACTTACCGATGATGCAGTTAGCGCCATGGCGGAAATCATCTATGATCCTGCACAGGCTTCGGAAATCGCCGAATACAATTTCGGCCTGGGTAAAAAATATTTCAGTTTTGACACCCTTCGGGAAAAACTGGAAGTGTTGATCGACCTGGCCAAAACTGCAGCCGGAACCTAATCCATAAACAGAGCCCTCAGTATATGATCGGTAATCAACCAATGATTGGGATCGATGGCTACCCTCCCGCCAGATCTGTACATACTGCCGATCTCAATATATGAGCGAGCCTCCTTTTCAAAATGCCCACTAAATTCTGGCCCAAACTGCTTCTCCATAAATACAGGATCGCACCCCCACCTGGTTCTTAATGAAGTAATCAGATAGTCGTGATATTGTTCCCGGATGGAGAGCTTTTCGCTTTCGCTAAAGTTTTTTCCTGCAGCCACACCTTCCATATAAGCCTTCAGGGAGGAGATGTTCCAGCTTCTTTTCTCCCCGTCAAAAGAGTGAGCCGATGGCCCAAATGCCAGATAGGGAAAGCCTGACCAATAGAGCATATTATGCTCTGACACCCTTCCCTCGCGTGCAAAATTAGACAATTCATAATGTTCAAATCCGGCAGAAAGCAGAGCCTTCCTCAGAATCCGGTACTTTTCCACACTTTCATCCTCCGTCACGGGAGTGAGTCTTCCCCTCTTTCTCCAGTGATCAAACACCGTTCCTGGTTCAAAAGTGAGGTGATAGGCTGAAATATGAGAGATCGGCAATAGAAGGGTCCTCTCAATATTTTGCTTCCATTCCCGGGTAGTTTGTTCCGGAATACCGTAAATCAAATCTATGCTTATGTTACTAAATCCAGCCTCGGCCGCCAGCCTGACCGAGGCTTCTGCCTGGTTTGCATCATGAGACCGGCGCATTATTTTCAGGTCTTTTTCCTGAAAGGATTGTATCCCTATACTTAAACGATTAAACCCAATTTGTTTCAGTTTTTTAACTGTGTTGTAATCCAGGTCGTCCGGATTACACTCCATGGTCCATTCAGGATTATCCCGAAAACTGTAGTACCGGTTAATTGCTTCAAGGATTTTCTCCAGGTGTGAAATAGTTAATACAGAAGGAGTTCCTCCCCCCAGGTAAAGGGTATCCAGGGACACGCCCGGATTCAGAGCTCCTTTGATTCTGATCTCCTCCACCAGCCGGTTTACAAATTCATCCCTGTACTGCAGGCTCACCGAAAAATAAAAATCGCAATACCTGCAGGCCTTCCGGCAAAAAGGTATATGGATATAAATACCACTCATTCTAACTTCCTGATGAATCCGATAATCGCATTGGAAACGGCTCTTGGTTCAGGGGGAAGGGCATAAATATCCCTGTCATAACTGCTGTTATAAGGAGATATATTCAAGGTCTCGCCCCCCACCACCAGGGTGCTGCTTCCTCCCGGATCAAAACCCATGGCCCGTTCCATTCCCTGATTGATCAGGATCCCGGCCATGTCCCCATGGGTGGCCCCCACCGACTCCCTTATCCTTCCATTGATGGTGAGTACAACCATTTCATTCTTCCTGTTAATTCCCACGGCAATTTTTGGCCCTCGCATTTCAGTATAATCGAGCCGGGCAGCCTGCGTACGAATTGAATTCTCACTAAGCCAACCCTCTATTTCCATATCAATCACACATTTCCCTCCATCCAGCAGGAGTGGTCCTGCCTCAACAGCATGTAAAACCTCTTCCAGTCCAGGCACTTCAAGGCCCAGTTGATCTCCTGCTTTTATTTCTCCGGGCATGTCTCTCTCATTCAGGGCCAATGTAAGACCCACCGGCACTACCGGCACCCGTTCTTCCTCTCCGGTATTCAACACTTCCTTTACCACATTTCCCGATAAACGAATAATAGTTCTCCCGTTTCCCTGTATATAATTCGATGGATAAAGCAGATCATAATAAGCTGTGGAAGCCCCGGCATCTTTCTTGTTATATTGGGAGTTATCCATCTCAATCACATGCTCTTTCCATGATATCCTCAGTCCCCCGCTGCAATTTACTCTTTGAATATCAACCGAACCGTTTCTATACAGCAACAGGGCCGGCTTATTAAAAAGGGGAGCAGCGCTCATCTGGCCTTCTGTGATCAATAATCCCAGCGGTGAACCGATATAGGTTTCGGGCAAACCAAGTTTTCCGACCAGTTCAGGATTCAGGATATATCCTCCATTCCAGGCAATTTGCGCAGATATGCCCCTTTTTCTTTTAAATTCTCTTACAAACTGACCAACCGTAATGGGCCTGCCTGTAGCTGAAACGGTAGCAAAATCCCAAATCTCTTTTTTGTAATTGAGCCTGGCAATGGCACCATTGTAGGGCATCCCATCTTTATATATGCCGCTCAGGAAATGATAAGAAACCGGCCCTGATGTTTTTGCCTTTTCATCCAGAGTGCCAAGAACGTGTTTAAGCGGGCTTCCGTTCTTTGAGGCATCTTCCTTCAGAGCCATCATTAAGGCCTTCTCTCCCATTTTTTTTGCTACCCGCTTATAGAGATCGCTTTTCAATCCTCTGTCGAAATCTTTTGCTGTTTGAACAGGACAGGGATATGCAAGTGTTGCCCTTACCCCTGCGGGAATAAATTGTATATATCCACTGTTTAAGGGAATCCCCATCATATGGGCAGTAAATTCATTGAGAACCTTACCAATATGAAAGCGGTCCATATCAACCATATCGGTCATCATGGAGGCATTACTGCGATTAGTAAGGATACATCCATGCTGATCCCTGATCATTCTTAACACCTTCAGAGCTCTGCCCCCCAGCTGGGGAAAGTGGATCCCCACGCATACTTGTTTTGTCCGTATGATCTGAATCAGCTTAAACTCATAGAGCAGTTTTAGCTCCTCGGAAACGCCATTTATGATATAATCTGTTATCTCATCCTTATTCAGCTGTTTTCCTAGATTTTTTTCCTGTGCAAAAATATAGACCGGCTGAAGATTTTCGGCCTCCTCCTCCAACAATTCCCTGGTAATCATTTGTTCCAGGGGAAGTTTCATCCTGGAACGAATACTCTGCACGGCAAAGAAATCCAACTCATACATAATGTAGGCTCCGGGAAAATAAGCAATGGGTAAATTATTCCTGAGCCGCTCAATGAGCCGCTTCCGGTTATCAATGGCCAGGTGGGAGCTTCCGGTTAACTGCAAGAGAGCCAGGTTCCAGTCGGTAAAAAACTGGGGACTGAGGTCCACCTTATTCAATGGAACAGGTTGAACAATACTAATATAAAGCAGGTTAATAAGACCGGTAAGCTCCTGGAAGGTGTAATCCTGATAAGGATAATGGTAGCTGTTGCGATGCCGGTACGACATGGAGTGGTCGTGCTGAACGCCATGTTCACCCTCCTTAAATTCAAAAAGAGTTTCCACTGCATTAAAGAATTGGTTAATTATCTTTTCAGGAACAAAACCAGAATCAGGATCATTGCTGATAATGGAGCGCGAAAAGTGAAAGGCCATGCCCCGGATACGCTGTTGTTCAATGCGGAAAAAACTGGGATCAATAAGGGATTTCAACATAAACATAAAGGAGAGCTTAGAATAGCCGGGAAGATACTGTCTGTGCCGGGTGTCCAGCAAGGCTTCCAGGTGCTCATTGGAAAAACAGACCATCTCCTTGTAATCGTCCATACTCTCTCGGACAATCCTCAGAATTTTCTCGTTTCCTCTCAGCTGACTGTAAAGCTGGTGCAAAATCTGGTCCAGATTTTCATTAAGGGCGTCCAGGCTGTAACGTTTATATACTACCCGCCGGTTGTGTCTGATCTCTTCAGTAAAACGATGGGGAAAAAATATCCTTTCGATGATCCTCTTTACCAGTCGGTCTGATATTTTCTTTCCCCTGAATTCAAGTACTTTTAAGCGATCCCTTTCGCTCAGGTGCTCCCCTATCACTTCAGAGTAAACCCTTTCCGGCTCATATCTTCTGCAGAAAATCGGGGTTCCACAGGCAGTTGCCTCTATAATGGGCAAGCCGCGACCTTCTGTTTTACTGGGCAATAGAACCAGGGAGGATATATTATACAGTTCTGCGATGCCCACAGGAGCATCAAACCTGGCCTTAAACGAGTCCCGGTCCAACTCTCCAAACAAGAGCCCCAGGAAAATCCGGTCTCTTTGTTCGGGGAGCGCCTCTTGCAAAAGCTCACCGAATCGTTCTACCAGCTTTTTATAATAGCCGTAATGTCCGCCAGCTATGGGCCCGGTGATAAGCAGGGTCATTTTCAGATGCGGGGTCTTCCTGAACCTTAGAACCATCTCCTCTTCCTGGAACATCCTCATTAAGAGGTTGAAAGACGTTTCAATTCGCTTCCTGGAAATAATTCTTGTGGGCTGTAGAAGAATAATATTCTCCCCGATAAAGTACTTTACCGGAGCCGTTCCTGCCCCTATAAGAATCGGTCTGTGATTGTCCTCAGCCACAAGGTTGCCCCCGATTACATCCTCAACAGAATAAGAGATCAGTTGTTTTCTGTATCCCGAAAAAGCTTTCTCCAGCTGGAGAAAGGTATTAATGTTTTTACGCTTATCGCTTTTTGTATAGTGTGATGTATCCACAGCTGTTCCAATCTCCATCACATTGGCCGGATTATGGCCCCTGGTTCGAACCAGGTGTTCGCTCTGTGCCCTGTTAATATTGACATTGATCCATGAGCGAGACTGCCAGGGGTAGAGCATTTCAATAATAGAAAACACCTCTCCCAGGTGACTGTTGGTAAAAAAGAAATCCCGGGGGCCGGTCCTGCTGCCTTCCTTTTTCCTGTCGGAAGCCGACATCCCGCCCTCCCAGTAAAAATCATGGTTGTTACTAATCACCGGGATTTTCATCATTTCCGATAACAAAACAGAGGCAAGGGCAAAGGCCACATTGCCCGGATTCGAGCACACGTTGATAGCATAGAACAGGTTAATCCCCTGTTCTTCAATATAAGCACCCAGTTTTTCAACGATTACAAGTGTCTGGCTCCATAATCTCTTGATTAACTCATTATATACCGAGCTTCCCCTTTCAAGTTTTGTTGAATATAAATCCTTGTATAACTCCCAATCGTCAAACCCTGCTAATTCGGGAATCACCTTTTGTTTATACTCCTTATTAATAAAAGGGATTGTTTTTGTATTGATCTCCCCGGCAATATAGTGAACAGCAATGCCGGGCACATTGCGTCTGATCAGAGATGCATATTTATCTGCCTCGATTGTTACCCCATCCACCATGTAATGAAATGTCAGGAAAGCTACTCCCCCGGTTCTTAAACTCTCCTTAAAATCATCATAGGTCCCGTCAAATTGTATGGCGGGATATTCCTGCTCTTCTCTAAACCGATCTAAAAAGAGCCCCAGGTCAAACCAGGTTTCAATTGTCTCTTCATTCAGTAAAGCAAGTAATGAGTCAAGTTTCATTTCAAAATATTTATCATCTTTGTGCTGGATTTACAAGACTGGCCAGTTATGCTAAGGTACGCCTTCCAATATAAATTTTCTATCCTGTTGGGTATTATGATTGCTCTTTTGAGCCTTCTTCCCGGAAGCAGCCTGCCTGGTTCATCTCTTTTTAATATCCCCCATTTTGACAAAATCGCTCATTTTTCCATGTATGCCCTTTTTGGTTTTGTGGCGCTGATAGAGAGCCGCTGCAGCGGTTTGTGTTATGGATATCATTTCTTGCTTCTCGTGGCCATCTTGCTTCTCAGTGCCCTGATCGAAATCCTTCAGGCCACGGTTGTGGAAAGTCGGGGAGCAGAATGGTATGATCTTCTGGCAAATTTTATCGGTCTTGTGGGAGCTTATCTGGTGTTCCGCTTGATTGGTTCTTCCGGCATTTTCAGCTTCCTCAGATCCTGATCCTCTCCTTTCCCTCTCTGAACTCGGAAACCAGATCGGCTATTGTTTCAGAAGCAAAAATCCTTTTTATTTCACTTCTTAGGGGAGCCAGTTTATGATGCATGCTACAGGGTTTATCGCCATCGCAGTGTGTGGTTCTTATTACACAATTGTCAAAGATCTCTTTCCCTTCTATTATTTCTATGACCTCCATTAAAGGTATGTCGAGAGCTGGTTTATTCAGGCAAAAACCACCATGAGGTCCTTTGGTGGAGTCCAGTAATTGATGTTTTACAAGCATTTGCAAAATTTTTCCCAGAAAAGGAGCAGGTATATTCAGTTCTCCTGCAACTTTTTTGATCCCCGCTCTATTTTTTTTATTTGAATAAAGTTCTAGATAAATCAGCGCCCTGATAGCATATTTGCTGGTATTTGATAACATCTTTTTACTGTAGCATGGAAATGGTTCCTTTCATTTTCTGCTTTTTTAACAATCCAATGGTTAATTTGTTGTTGATTTAATTTGAAAAACAGACTCCGGCCCGGCCTCTTCCGACTAACCCGGGAAATACGCTAACTTTACCATGAATCATAAACAGATTGTCAACAGTCATTATCTTTGTTCCGGAGAGGTTTTTATTAAAACCTCTCGCTGTTAACAGATGTTAAACTATATTATAACATACCCGTATTCAAAACATAACAATCATACCGCTTGTTAATAAAATGTGTGAAATCTTTCAATAATCAAATATGCAAAGATACCATCTCTTTTTTCAAAACAGAATCAACCGCCTATCATCATCATCTAAAAGATTTAGTCTTTAATATTATAATATATATATAAAATGAATATTGTGAATAAATCAGAAATTGTGCGCTTAGGTTTTATTGATATTGATGTGGATAAGTCTCTCGATATTATTGAAGAGATCAATCGTATGCGAAAAGAGAAGAATGCAGTTATCCTGGCTCATTTTTATCAGGACGGCAGTATACAGGATATTGCTGATTTTGTTGGTGATAGTCTGGGTTTGTCGCAACAGGCGGCCAAAACAGGAGCTGATATTATTCTTTTTGCCGGAGTGCATTTTATGGCTGAAACAGCGAAAATTCTTGCACCAGAAAAGAAGGTTTTGATTCCGGATCTGCAGGCAGGATGTTCCCTTGCCGATTCCTGTCCGCCCGATGATTTTGCTGCATTTATCAAGAAACATCCTGGGTATACCGTGATTTCTTATGTAAATACCACTGCCGATATTAAGGCTTTGACAGACATTATTTGTACCTCAACCAATGCGCTACAGATAGTTGAGAGTTTACCTGAAGATGAGAAGATCATTTTTGCACCTGACCGGAATCTGGGGAATTACATTAAAAGTGTCACAGGGAGGGAAATGCTTATATGGGATGGGGCATGCCATGTGCATGAGGCATTCAGTTTGGAGAGAATTCTTGAACTGAAAAATCAAAATCCTGATGCTCAAATAATTGCACATCCCGAATGTGAGAAGCAAATTCTGATTGTAGCAGATCATATAGGATCTACTACCTCCTTATTGAATTACACAGTAAGGAACGAAGGCAAAAAATTCATCGTAGCAACGGAATCAGGAATTTTACACCAGATGCAAAAGGAGAGCCCGGATAAACTTTTTATTCCAGCTCCTCCTAATGATTCGACTTGTGCCTGCAATGATTGTGAGTATATGAAAATGATTACTCTCAAAAAGATTTATAATACTTTGAAGTATGAGCTTCCTGAAATAACTTTGGAACAGGATTTGATGGATCAGGCAAGGGGTTCGATCCTTAGAATGCTTGAAATATCTGACAGGCTTAAATTATAAAACAGCTTCATGTTACAGAATTGTATACGAAATTTAGTACTTGTCCTGTTTTTTGGATTGAATGCTATCCAGGTGTTTGGCCGGGAACAAACAAAGGATAGCACTTTCGTTCAGTTTTTTTATCCAAACGGCCAGGTGTCCAGCGAGGGTATAATGATAGATGGAAAACCTGATGCATACTGGCGCACCTATTATGTTACAGGAATCATCAAGTCGGAAGGAAAGCGTACCAACTTTTTATTGGATAGTATATGGAATTTTTACAATCAGGCCGGAGAGCTGACTCAACAAATCAGTTATAAACTTGGCGTGAAAAGCGGGTATGCTAATACATTTATTTTTGATAATCCTCAAAATCCCGGACAGGCCACATTGATTTCCAGGGAGTTATATATAATGGGAAAAAAGGAGGGGAAATCATTTTATTATCATCCAACGGGCGAATTAAAACTGATTGTATTTTATAAAAATGGGAAGAAGCAAGGTTTGTCCAGGGAGTTTTCAAAGGACAGCACCCTCGTGACTGTAGTCCAGTATAAAGATAATTATGTTATTGACAAGGAGCGTGTTAACAGGGTGGATGAAGAAGGAAAAAGACAGGGAACTTACAGGGAGTATTACGAGAACGGGAAGATCAAAAAAGAAGAGCATTATCTGGATGATGAACTTCATGGATACTACAGGGAGTTTAACGGGAAAGGAGAGCTGGTAATGGCCATGCGTTATGAACGTGGTAAAATGATGGAGGAGATAGATGAGGATATGAAAGAGTTGCTCGATATGAAAAGCACTTATGATCAACAGGGGAGGCTTATTTTTACCGGAGGATACAAGGAGGGAGTTCCTGTTGGGATTCATCGTTTCTATGATACAACAGGAGTGGTTGAAAATGCCTACCTCTATAATGAGCTGGGTCAGAAAGTTTCAGAGGGTATTATTGATGAGCAGGGTAAACGAGAAGGATCGTGGACTGATTTTTACCCAAGTGGAAAAATCAGGGCAAAAGGCACTTATGTAAATAGCAAGAGATCGGGGACCTGGACCTACTTTTTTCCTAATGGAGGTATTGAGCAGAAAGGAAAATTCGAAAGAGACAGATACCGTGGAATCTGGAACTGGTTCTATCCCAATGGAAATATCTGGCGGGAAGAGAGCTATTTTAACGGTCGGGAAGACGGAACCTTTGTTGAATATGACCCTGAAGGAAAGATTCTGACCAGGGGAAATTATATTGGTGGTGAAAAAGAGGGAGAATGGCTTTACCAGGTTGGTGATCATGAAGAAAGGGGGTCCTATCAGATTGGTTTGCGTGAGGGGGACTGGAAATATTATTATCCCAATGGCAAATTGAAGTATGAGGGTACTTATTTACAGGGGAATCCCGACAAGAGGCACAAATATTATTATCCGGATGGTACCCTAAAGGAGGAGAAGTATTATGAATTGGGAATCAGGGAAAAGAATTGGAAAAAGTATGATAAAAGTGGAAATCTGGTGTTGACCATTACATACAAGAACAATGAGGAGATAAGGATTAATGGAGTAAAAATTAAACTACCTGAAGATGATATTAAATTAATTCGTTGATTGCAGCATGGAAGAAGATTTAGAATTCAGGGATAAGACATTGTCGGATAAGGAGCAGGAAATAGAAGCCCGTTTAAGACCAGAAATTTTTTCAGATTTTGATGGACAGAAGAAGATCGTAGAAAATCTAAAAATCTTTGTGAAGGCGGCCAGGTTAAGGGATGAAGCCCTGGATCACGTGCTCTTGCACGGTCCTCCCGGATTGGGAAAAACCACTTTGGCCCACATTATTGCCAACGAAATGGAGGTAGGTATTAAGATTACTTCCGGACCTGTACTTGATAAGCCCGGCGATCTTGCAGGATTGCTGACCGGATTGGAAGAGGGGGATGTGCTGTTTATTGATGAAATTCACAGGCTCTCGCCCATCGTAGAAGAATACCTTTATTCGGCCATGGAAGATTATTTTATTGATATTATGATTGATAAAGGGCCGGCAGCCCGCTCGGTTCAACTTACACTACAGCCTTTTACTCTGATTGGCGCCACTACAAGATCAGGTTTGTTAACCGGCCCCCTTCGGGCCAGGTTTGGAATTAAATCTTTACTTGAGTATTATGATGCTGATATACTCACCGGTATAGTGCTTAGATCTTCGACCATACTCAAAGTGGATATTAGTAACGATGCAGCTATGGAAATAGCCTCCAGGAGTCGCGGTACACCTCGAATTGCCAATGCTTTGCTTAGAAGAATCCGGGATTTTGCCCAGGTGAAGGGGAGCGGGAGCATAGATATGGAGATTACCAGGTATGGGCTGGATGCCTTAAATATTGATCAATCGGGGCTGGATGAAATGGACAATAAGATTCTTGCCACTATTATTGATAAGTTTTCGGGTGGACCGGTGGGTTTAACTACAATAGCAACGGCTGTTGGAGAAGAAGCAGGAACCATCGAAGAGGTATATGAGCCCTTCTTAATTAAGGAGGGATACATTAAACGAACACCCAGGGGAAGAGAAGTAACAAGCAATGCATATGAACACCTTGGCAAATATAGAGATAGTCAGAACTTTTTATTTTGATATTTTGTATATATTTGTGGGGAATTGAATTATCAATAGATGAAAGCCCGCAGTTTACTGCGGGAAGAATCAAATAGACATGCAGTTATGTTAAAAGATTTATTGAAGAATGCGGGACTTTTGGTTATACTGTTAGGTGTAATTATTTTGAGTATTGTGGTTTTAACCGGAACACAAACCAATACTCAACTGTCACTTAGTTTAGGACTGATCGTTTTAGGTCTGCTGGCCCATATTGTCATCAATAAAATGGTTGACTGATCTGAATGGTTAAATATTGGCTATGTGCTTCAATCCTGGTTTGTCCAGGATTTTTATTTTCCTGCCGTTTAATTCTATATAGCCCCGGGATTTGAATTCCGATAATAGCCTGATAATAGATTCTGTAGCAGTGCCAACGATATTGGATAATTCTTCCCGGGTAAGTGATATATTAAGAATTCCCTGAGAATCTTCACTAAACTCATCATCCAGATGGATCAGTATTTCAGCCAGCCGCTCTTTCACTGTTTTTTGTGCAATATCCGTAATATAGGAGTTGGCTTCTCCAAGTTCCTTGCAGGTGAGCTTCATAAGCTCCAACGCAAAATCACCGTTATTTTTTACAAGATTAAATAAAATTTCAGCTGGTATATGACACAGGACACATTCTTTGATAACTTCTGTGGTTGTGCATGCGGGTTCATTACTTATCACTGAACGATATCCAATAATATCGCCGGGTTTGGCAAAGCGTATAATCTGTTCTTTCCCGTCAAATCCGGTTTGATATATCTTTATGATGCCTGACTGGACACAACAAAAGCCTTTCATTCGGGTTCCTTCTCTGTAGATGATAGAGCCTCTTTTGTGTGTTTCTGTTATCTTATTTAACATAATTTCGTGAAGCTCCCCCTCGGCCAGGTGGTGAAAAATTGAATGAGTTCGGTTAGTGCAGGAATCACAGCTTAAATCAAAAAAGTTCTCTTGCATCATGAAAGGGAGGTTATGGAGTGAACAGGTCTTTTTTAATAGGCTGCCTGGAATTGCTCGAGGAAGCGAAGGTCATTCTCAAAGTAGAGGCGGAGATCTTTTATCTGGTATTTTAGCATGGCCACCCGCTCAATGCCCATTCCAAAGGCAAAACCAGTGTACTTTATCGAATCAATATTGTTGTATTCCAAAACATTGGGGTCGACCATGCCACAGCCAAGAATTTCTAGCCAGCCTGTATATTTACATACATTGCATCCCTTGCCACCACAGATTTGACAACTGATATCCATCTCTGCAGAAGGTTCTGTGAATGGAAAATATGAAGGGCGAAGACGGATCTCCACATGCTTACCAAACATTTCACGGGCAAAATATAGCAGGGTCTGCTTCAGATCGGCAAAGGAGACGTTTTCATCAATATAGAGACCTTCAACCTGGTGAAAAATACAATGGGCCCTGGCCGAAATAGCTTCATTTCTAAAAACCCTTCCGGGAGAGATGGTGCGAATGGGCAGGGATTCTTTTTCCATCACCCTTACCTGCACTGAGGATGTGTGTGTTCTGAGCAGGATATCAGGATCTTTTTCAATAAAGAAGGTATCCTGCATATCCCGTGCCGGATGCTCCGGAGGGAAATTCAGCGCGGAGAAAACATGCCAGTCATTTTCAATTTCTGGTCCTTCGGAGATGGTATACCCCAATCTTCCAAAAATGGAGATAATTTCATTGCGGACAATGGAGATGGGATGTCTGGCCCCGAGAGCAAGGGGTGGGCCGGGCAGGGATAGATCCTGACCATCTTCCTGAACGCCCTCTTCACCAAGATTCTCCAGCTGGGTTTCTATTTTTTTCAAGACGAATTGCTTCAACTGGTTGATTTTCTGTCCGGTTTCTTTCTTTTGATGAGCAGGAACCTCTTTGAAACGTGCAAACAAATCGGAAAGAAGTCCTTTTTTACCCAGAAACTTGATTCGGAACTGTTCTATTTCCTCCTTTGTTCCGGCTTTAAATTGCCTGGCCTCCTCAAGAAGTTTTTCAATATTTTGAAGCATATATGTGTGAATTTGAGATATAAAGGTAAAAATACCTTCTTATTTGATAAGGGAAATGGAATAGGTTACATCGTCAATGGGTCGCATATAGGGATCGCATGCCCGGGAAGCAATAGAATCGATTATATCCATACCTTCTATCACCTCCCCGAAAACAGAGTATGCCCCATCCAGGTGAGGCGTTCCGCCCAGGCTTGTGTAAATTGTTGCACTCTCTTCAGTAAATGTTGCTACCCCTCTTTGACTCATTATATTGATCTCCTCAGCAGTAAGAACCCTCCCCTGAACAATATAAAACTGGGAACCGGAAGAAGCCTGTTCCGGATTTTCGCGATCTCCCTTTCGGGCCGCAGCCAGGGCTCCTTTTTTATGTATCAGCTTTGGATTGAATTCAGCGGGTACCGTATAACCGGGCCCTCCTGTGCCAAGGCGTTGTCCTTTTTCGGCACCTACAGAGTGAGGATCTCCCCCTTGAATCATAAAATCTTTAATAACCCTGTGAAACAATTGATCCTTGTAGAACCCTTCTTTAATAAGCTTGATCATATTGTCGCGGTGAGCGGGTGTAGCGTCATACAGGCGGATGACCATGTCGCCCAGGGATGTCTCAATTTTTATAAGATGCATACCCGCCGTATCCTGTGCCTGAAGTTTAAGACCAGGAGAGTTTATCATGATCAAAAGCGAAACAATCGGGATCGACAGATATTTCTTCATCATAATGATGTATTTTTAATGTGGATAATATCTGTAAAGATAGAACGAATGTTGAAAAATTGTTTCATACTGGGAGTTTTTGCCATAATGCCATTTATGCTTGCGGGTCAGACCGTTGGGCTGGTGTTAAGCGGAGGTGGATCTAAAGGACTAGCTCATATAGGGGTGATCAAGGCCCTGGAAGAGAGCGGGATTCCCATCGATTATATTGGCGGCACGTCCATGGGGGCAATTGTTGGCGCTTGTTATGCCATGGGAATGACCACAGACGAGATCATAGAGATTGTACGTTCCGAAGATTTCAACTATTGGATTAGCGGCACCCTGGAAGAGGAGTACAAATATTATTTTAAGGCTGAGGATCCCGGACCGGATATTTTTAATGTGGGGCTAGATATGAAAGATACTGTACCCAAAACCAGGATCCCACTAAGCGTTATTCCCAACTATCTAATGGATTTTGCGTTTATGGAGATCTATTCCAGAGCCAGTGCGGCAGCTGCTTATGATTTTGACAAGCTCTTTATTCCCTTTCTCTGCAATGGTGCGGATATAAGTAACAGCAAGGAGGTTCTATTTCGAAATGGCGATCTTGCTCAGGCAGTAAGGGCCTCCATGACTGTTCCTCTTTATTTCAGACCTATCGTGATGGATGGGAATATTATGTATGATGGCGGTATTTATAATAATTTTCCGGTACAACATGTGATCGATGAATTTAATCCTGATGTAATTATTGGTAGTAAGGCTGCTCAGGGAAATATGCCCCCGGATGAATTTGATATTTTGGCACAGATTGAAAACCTGGTCATGAAACCATCCAATTATCAAATTGATTCGACCCGGGGGATATTGCTCGATATGAATTTTAAAAAGCAATCTCTGCTGGCCTTTGATAAGCTGGACGAGTTCGTGGAGGTGGGCTATAATATTACCATGGAAAAGATAGACAGCATTAGAATGCTGGTGGGTGAGCGCACCGAAGATACCACAGATTTGCGAAAGAGAAGGGAAGCTTTTGTTAACTCAATTCCTGAGCTACGGTTCAATGAAGTTGAAATTGAAGGTCTGAACGGTAGCCAGAGGGATTATGTGGAGCGTAGCCTTTTTTTCTCCGATTCTATTTCGGATGTGAAGGAGATGAAAACTGAATACTTAAAACTGGTGCATGATAAAAGTCTTTTCTATCTATATCCAAGAGCGGTGTACAAACCGGAAGACAGCCTGTTCAAGATGAAACTCAGGGTGATACCTCAGACTCCCCTGGAAGGCCGGTTTGGACTCTTTTTTTCAACCACGGGGCTGGCTCAGACTTACCTGGGGTTCAGTTACAGGCAGCTTTCGGAGGTGAGCACCCATCTGAAAGGAAGTATACAGTTTGGCAGGTTTTACAATGGAGTAAATCTGGGATTTAGGTTTGATTATCCTGCAAGAACTCCTCTGTTTTTTAAAGGGAACTTTAACTATAACGGGTTTCAGTATAACAGCTACAACACCAATTTCTTTTTCGAGGACCTGCAGCCCTCCTATATTACTGAAGATGAGATTAATTTCCGTTTTGATGTGGGGATGCCCCATCGGATCAATGGTGTTCTGAAGGCCGGTGTTGGTATTGGCAGGAACAAGGAGATCTACTATATGACAAAGAATTTTTCATCTATCGACACTTCTGAGGTTTCCAATGTGAACAAGATCTCGCTCTATGTGGCCAGCGAACGAAACACATTGAATAATAAACAGTTTGCTACTGAAGGAATGCAACGTATTCATTCCCTACGGGTGGGTTATGGAGCAGAATACTATTATCCGGGTTCAACCGCGCGGGTAGAAAACAATGAAAGGAATAACTATTACTGGCTATCGGCAAGGTTTGAGAACCATGGTTATATTCGAATGAAGAGCTCTTTTTCCCTGGGGTATTATGCCAGGGCCCAGGCTACGTTTAAACCCTTGTTGAGCAATTATTATTCTACGGTAATTGAGGCTCCGGTTTTCCAACCCAATATGATAACTAAGGGCCTCTTTATGGAACATTACCGGGCCCACCAGTTTATTGCCCTGGGCTTGATGCCGGTTTATAGTATCACAAAACAGGTTCATGTGAAGTTCGAAGTCTATACTTATTTTCCTGTTCAGGAGATTTTAAGGGACCTAAACGATGAAGCTTATTTAGGCAACTATTTTAAAAGCATGAATACCATGTTTCACAGTTCAATCAACTTTGTAACCGTGGCCGGACCGGTCTCCTTTCACCTGGGATATATCACCCGTGAAGAGAATCCCTGGGTTTTTCAATTAAGTTTTGGTTACTTGCTGTTTAATAAAAAATCATCCGACGAGTGATAGGTGCATCGGATAATGCTACTTTTGCAAAAAGTTTGCTGTCCCATTGAAAAATCCCATTAAACAACTATTCGGGCAAACCGCTGTATATGGACTGGGAATTGTGCTGCCTCGCCTGCTCAACTACCTCTTACTGACTCCTTTTTATACCAGGATTTTTGATAGGGCCACCTATGGGGTAATTACAGAGCTCTATGCTTATGTGGTTTTTCTCCTTGTAATACTGAGCTATGGGATGGAGACCGGATATTTCAGGTATGCCAGCAATTCGGAACAGAAAGAAAAAGTATATAGCACCGTACTCAGCTCCCTTTTTGTTACCTCCCTTGTATTCATTGTGCTTGCTCTTACATGGTCGGGTCCCATTAGCAGCACCATGGGGTATGGGCAGCATCCTGAATATATCAAATGGTTGGCCGCCATAGTGGGCATAGACGCCTTTACGACCATTCCTTTTGCCAGGATCAGGCTTCGCAATCAGCCCATTAAATATGCTATAATACGTATTGCTGAAGTAACGATTAATATTGGACTGAACCTCTTCTTTCTTCGCTACTGTCCGCGTCATGCCGATTCGGAACTGGTGTCCCTTATTTATAATGAAAACATTGGTGTAGGCTATGTTCTTATTTCCAACCTTGTTGCATCAGCTGTAAAGCTACTTCTCCTTATTCCGGAAATCCTGGGGGCATTTCGTTCTCGCTTTGATAAGAGCCTGTTCAGAGAGATTCTGAAGTATTCTTATCCCCTGCTTATTGCCGGACTGGCCGGTACGGTAAATGAGGCCCTCGACAGGGTTCTTTTGAAACATTTAATCCCATTGGAACAAAACCCCATGGAACAACTCGGTATTTATGGCGCTAACTATAAACTGGCTGTTCTGATGACCCTGTTTGTTCAGATGTTTAAGTACGCAGCTGAGCCTTTCTTTTTTTCAAAATCTGGAGATAAGGATGCCAGGAAACTTTATGCAGATGTAATGATGTTTTTTGTGGTGGCCGGACTCTTTATATTCTTGCTGGTCAATCTGTATTTGGACTATTTTATACTTTTTATAGGGTCAGATTTCAGGGAGGGAGTCCAAATTGTTCCGGTGGTTTTAATGGCCAACCTGATGATGGGTATCTTTTTTAATCTTTCCATTTGGTATAAACTGACCAACCTCACCAGGTATGGAGCTGTTCTGGTACTATTGGGAGCTATGATAACAGTGTTTGTAAATACGATTTTTATTCCTGTATATGGCTATGTGGCTTCGGCCTGGGCCCACCTGTTCTGTTATTCAGTTATGGTCCTTGTTTCTTATCTGTGGTCGAGAAAACATTATCCTATTCCCTACAAGGTGGGACGAATCCTGGTATATATCGCTCTTGCTGTGTTTATTTATCTTATCAATGAACTATTTTTGCAAGAAAGCAGTTTACCAAAAGAGTTATGGTCCTTGTTGCTTTTGGTAAGTTTCGGGGCAATTGTGATCTGGAGAGAACGAAAGACTTTTAATCATTATAAAAGCGAATAAATACCATGGAAGTAAAAATTGTGAATATTTCAGGAAACGCACTTCCGGACTATAGTACCCCTTTTTCGGCGGGTATGGATCTGCGGGCAAATCTGGACCAGGCTGTTACATTAAAACCGCTGGAAAGAAAGCTTATACCAACCGGACTGTTTATTGAGCTGCCCGGGGGCTTTGAAGCACAAATACGACCAAGAAGTGGACTGGCTTTGAAAAAAGGTATATCTGTGCTAAATACTCCCGGAACCATAGATGCAGATTATCGCGGAGAAGTAGGAATTATACTTATAAATCTTTCAGGAGAAGAGTTTGTGGTTGAAAATGGTGAACGCATCTGCCAGATGGTTATCAATAAGGTGGAAAGCATTCAATGGAAGCTGGTCGATTCGCTGGAAGTATCTGACAGGGGAGCCGGAGGATTCGGACATACTGGAACCAATTAGAAAAAGGATGAAAAACAAAGGGTTAATAGCCGCCGTGCTGACATTGGTATTGGGCTTATCCCCGGTAGTATATGCCCAGGAAGATGAACAGAATAATGATTATCAATATGCTTTGATAGAGGCTGTTAAACAAAAAAACCTGGGAAATTTACCAGAGGCCGTAAAGCTTTATAACCTGGTTATTAAAGATAAGCCCGATTGTGCGATAGCGTATTATGAGGTAGGGACCATTTATCTACTTACAAATCAGCAGGATGCAGCTAAAAGAAATCTTGAAGCAGCCTATTCTTTTGATAAAGAAAATTATTGGTATACCCTTGCCTATCTGAATGCGCTGGCCGCCCAAAAGGAGTATGAGGTGGCGGTGGATATTCTCAAAGAGAAAATTGATAAGGAAGAGGATAAAACAGAATGGGAGTATAAGCTTGCTGTGACCTATTTTACAATGGATAAACCAGGAAAAGCCAGGAGAACACTGGAGAAAATAGAGAGAGATAAAGGCTTTAGTGAAAAGATTACTTTACTGAAAGCGTCCATTTATGAAAGCGAGGGAAAATTCGAGCTGGCCAGGGAAGAGATTGAAAAGGTGATGGAGATCTTCCCGGAAGCTATAAAATTTCGGGTTGTAGCCGCGGAACTCTGCTTAAAAAGTGGTGAGGAGGAAGGGGCGGCCAGTTATTACCTGGAAATTCTTGAGGAGGATAGCATGAATATTTTTGCACTCACAAATCTGACTGATTATTACAGGAAAAAGGAGGATTATAAAAACAGCTATAAATATCTGGCACGGTCCTTTAAAAGCGATCAGATAGAAGCGAGTCGTAAAATGGCCATTTTATCCTATTATCTTTCAAAAGAGGATCATGTGAGTAAATATTTCAAGGAACTGGATAGGGTTATAGTGGCTTTTGCTGAGGCAAATCCAAATGAAAGCGATCTTTGCCTGCTGGCAGCCGATTTCTATATTCAGAATCAGGATTATTACAAAGCCTATACACAGTTGAAGCATTATCTGGAGCTTCAAAAAGGAAGTTATAATATTTATATGCAGACCATTTTGTTGGCCAATGCTGCTTCCCTGGATGAAGAGGTCATATTTATGTCAGATAAAGCACTGAAAGCATACCCCGATAGCTCTGATTTGCGTTTTTTTAAAGGTATTGCGCTTTATCAAAGTGCAGATCATGAGGCTGTTATAGAGAATTTCAAGGGAATTTCTTTTGAGAGTTTCTCCTCTGTTGAATATGCTTCACAGGCCAAAATGCTAATTGCTGATGCCTATTATAATATGAAAGAATATACCAGGTCAGATTCTCTTTATGAATCTTTGATCAGGGAGGAGCCTGAAAACTATATGGTTTTGAACAATTATAGCTATTACCTGGCAGAGCGGGGAGAAAAGCTGGAACAGGCAAAATCCTGGAGCGCAGATGTGGTCAGGAATAATCCGGATAATGCAACTTTTTTAGATACCTATGCATGGATACTGTATAAAATGGAGTCCTATGATGAGGCAGAAAAGTATATTCTGTCAGCACTTGATAAGGGAGGGAAAAATGATCCTGATGTAAATGAACATGCGGGCGATATACAAAAAGCCCTTGAAAGCTTTCAGCTTGCAGAGTCGTATTATTTGAAAGCTATAATATTGGGCGGTAACAGAAAAAGTCTGGAAAGCAAAATTGAAATTTTAAAAACTAAAGAGTGAGCAGGCTTCCTTGGTACATATTGCTTATTGCATTTTTGTTAGTCAGGCAGTGCGGGGTTGTTAAAGAAGCGCTACAACCTAAAGCCCCGGATATGGAAGGGATCGCCGGGTTGATTCAACAATGTGAGGAAGGAGATACCATAGAGAGTTTATTGATAAGCAAAGCAGAAGCCATTCTTACCTTAGATAATGAAAGATATGAAGTTAGTATTACGCTGTATTCAAAAAGGGATTCTATTATTTATTTGTCTGCAGTACATGGTGGGTTTGAAATTCTGAGGGCTACGGTTAAGCATGATTCTATTAAAGTAATTAACAGGTTAAATAAGATAGTATATCGTTCTTCGCTTAAGAGGAAATTTGGATACCAGTACCCGGTAGATTTTGATGATTTACAGAACTTAATAACAAATTACTATTTGTGTGACGAACTGGATCGGGCACATGATGATATGCAAAAGCGCCTGGTTTTTGATATGGATGAACTTCATATCAAGAAAAGGATAAGTTTAAATAGAGAGGGAGGAGCCCTGGATCTATTTGAATTTTACCATCGTAAAACAGGCCAGTATCTATTGGGCGAGCGACTGGAGGATTCGTTCAAAATATACTCAAATTTGATGATTACAGAATTCGAAATCATAGCCAGGGGAGGTCTTTATACTTTTAACAGGGATATAAAAGTGAAGATGGAGGTTAACCCAAGAAAATATGCATTTACAGAGTTGAGATGAACAGGATAGTAGCGCTTATATTGACCCCGTTTCTGTTTACGATGTTTCTATGTGGACAGTCCAAAGAGGAGCTGCAGGCTGCGAAGCAGAGGGCTTATAACGATATTAAGCTGAGTCGGGAATTGATAGAGAAAACGGCAGCCGAAAGGTCCAGTTCCATTAGGCAGTTAAGAATTCTTCAAAAGGGAATAAATTCCAGAGCCAGCCTGATTTCCTCCATGGAGAAGGAGGTGGAAATGTTAGGCAGAAATATTCAGGAAACGGGTAAAAAAATAGACCAGCTAAGTAAAGAAAATAAGAAGAACAAGGAAGAGTATGCGAGATTGATCTATTATGCGTATAGGAATCACACGGAGTATGAGAAATTGATGTATATTCTTGCAGGATCAAGTATCTCCCAGTCCTATCAGCGTTATAAGTATTTAAAGTATATAGGTAAATACAGGGTAAAAAAGGCTATGGAAATTGAGGCTTTGATTGTGGAGCTGGATAAACAGAAGGAGCAGTTAAATATGCTAAAGAATGAAAAGCTTTCAGTGATGGAGGCTATAGAGATGGAGCGGGATAAACTATTTAACCAACGAAGACGAAAATCGTCCATGGTTAATAAGCTGCGGAAAAAGGAGTCTCAATTGCAAAAAGATATCAAGAAGAAAGAAAGAATTGCACGGGAACTAGAGGCTAGAATTAGGGAGATTATTGAAGAGGAAGCGCGTAAAATGAATTCTTCGAATATTTATGGGGCTCTAACACCTGAGCAAGAACTTGTCGGAAGTGACTTCAGAAAGAACAAAGGTAAATTGCCCTGGCCTGTTGAAAAAGGAATAATTACGGGAGATTTTGGCCTGAATG
This sequence comes from Bacteroidales bacterium, assembly GCA_029931975.1. GTDB lineage: Bacteria > Bacteroidota > Bacteroidia > Bacteroidales. Next base: position 57,608 of record JAOZQY010000009.1, read on the forward strand.
AAGTCAAAGGATTACGAGGAGCTGGGGTCCAGAATAACGGGATCGATATAAGCTCTACGCCCGGGATTGATGTGCGTGCGGTTTTTGAAGGAGAGGTCAAAAAGGTCTTTGCTATACTGGGGGCCAATTATACTGTTCTGATACGACATGGAGAATACCTGTCTGTTTATCAAAACCTAATTAATGTGAGAGTTAAGACCGGAGATAAGGTGCTGACCAAGGAGAAGCTTGGGGAAGCGTTTACAGATAGGACCGAAAATGTATCATCATTGCATTTTGAGGTTTGGCGGGAACGGAATATGTTAAACCCGGAAGAATGGATCAGTAAATAACATTTTTTGGAACCTTTGCTGTTTAGGCACCGTATAAGAAGCGTCCACTGGAGTTGTTATGAGAAAAGATCTGAATTTCCCTTCTGAAACTGAAAGCCTACGCTTAGTTGAAAAAGCCATTGATGAACTTTCTATGGAACTTGATCTAAGTGATGAACTTTATGGAAATGTTATGGTTGCCACGATGGAGGCCACAAATAATGCCATTATTCATGGCAACAAATCTAACCCTGAGAAGAAGGTTAAAATTCTATTTCTTCTGGAAAAGAATGAATTAAAAATTCATATTGAGGATCAGGGAAAGGGGTTTGAATATTCCACAGTTCCTGATCCAACAGCTCCCGGAAATCTTGAAAAAATCAATGGTCGCGGAATCTTCCTTATGGAGAGGCTCTCGGATGAAATTTTATACCTGGAAGACGGTAGGATTGTTGAACTTAAGTTCAATATCTAGTGCCTGTCACTTTCCATACGGAACAAACAAAATTCGATTTAAAGCAGAAGTTGCGGCATAAAAGATGGATCAAACAATGGATTGTCTTACAGAATGCTGTATGCGGCAATATTTCCTATGTGTTTACTTCCAATAAGCGAATCAAGCTTATAAATCAACAATACCTTAACCACAACTATTTTACAGATGTTATAACTTTTGATTATACCGAAGACAACCGTATAAGCGGTGATGTTTTTATTAGCATCGACGAAGTCCGAACTAATGCGGGTAGATTTGGTACAGATGAACTTGAGGAGCTAAGAAGGGTTATGATTCATGGCGTTATTCATCTGCTTGGTTATAATGATAGTAATGATGAAGAGCGTGCGATCATGCGTAAAATGGAAAATGAAGCATTACATTTGTGGTTGAAAGAGGTATGAAATGAAAGCTAAGTATGATGTGATTGTTGTGGGGGCTGGTCATGCAGGTTGTGAAGCTGCCGCTGCCGCTGCAAATATGGGTAGCAGAACGTTGCTGATTACCATGGACATGACAAAGTATGCTCAAATGTCTTGTAATCCCGCCATGGGGGGCATCGCTAAAGGGCAGATAGTCAGAGAGATAGACGCAATTGGGGGATATTCGGGTCTTGTAACGGACAAGTCGATGATCCAGTTTAGAATGCTAAACCGGAGTAAAGGTCCGGCCATGTGGAGTCCGAGAGCTCAATGTGACCGGTTTTTATTTACTCTTGAATGGCGCAAGGCTCTTGAAGGAATTGATAATTTAGAGTTCTGGCAGGATAAGGTAAATAGACTCCTCATTAATGGCGGGAAGGTAAATGGAGTAGAGACAGAAATGGGGATGAGCTTTTTGGCAAAGAAAGTGATTCTTACTGCTGGCACTTTCATAAATGGACTGATGCATGTAGGTAAAGTCAAAATGAAAGGTGGGCGAATGGGAGAGTCTCCCTCTTCTGGTATAAGTGAACAACTTGCTGAGCATGGCTTTGAGGTGGGAAGGATGAAAACGGGAACACCAGCAAGATTGGATGGACGAAGCATTGATTTTGATAAATTGGTGGAGCAGCCTGGAGATATGGAATTGAGAAAATTCTCATACTTGGATTACGAGTTGGATTATTCAGATCATCGAAGTTGTTATATTGCCTATACTAATCTGACCGTACATGAGGAACTGGAAAAAGGTTTTGTAGATAGCCCCATGTTCGATGGAACCATTCAAAGTATAGGGCCAAGATATTGTCCGAGCATCGAAGACAAGATTGTTACATTTTCAGATAAGGAACAACACCAGCTCTTCCTTGAGCCTGAAGGACTCAATACCATTGAGTACTATATTAACGGGTTCTCTTCATCTTTAGCCTGGGACGTGCAGTACAACGCCATGTTACAGATAAAGGGCCTGGAGAATGTTAAGGTTTTCAGGCCTGGTTATGCTATTGAGTATGATTACTATCCTCCCACACAGCTATATCATACCCTTGAGACTAAAAGTCTGGAGAACCTGTATTTCGCCGGTCAAATTAATGGGACTACAGGATATGAGGAAGCTGGCGCCCAGGGACTGATGGCAGGAATCAATGCTAGCCTAAAGATAAACGGGGACCAGGAATTTGTGTTGGGGCGCGATCAGGCTTACATAGGTGTGTTGATTGATGATCTTGTTACCAAAGGAGTAGATGAACCTTATCGCATGTTCACGTCAAGGGCTGAATATAGAATTTTGCTTCGGCAGGACAATGCCGATGAAAGGTTAACGGAATTAAGTGCGAAAATCGGCATGGCTAAACAGGACCGGGTAGATTTGTTGTTGAGCAAGAGAGAGTTTATAAATAGCTTTATAGATTTTATGAGAAAGGAAAGCATAGCACCTGTGGATATTAATGGATTCCTTGAGCGTGCTGGCACCAGTGCTCTGAAACAAAAAGTAAAGTTGATTGAAATTGCCCGAAGGCCCCAGGTGAGGTTGACGGAGTTAATTGAAGAGGTTTCTGGCTTGAAGAAGATTTATATAGCGTGTGGGCGAAGAGCAGGAGAGATTTTGGAAGCTGTCGAAATATCTATAAAATACGAAGGCTACATTACGAGGGAAAAGTTGATGGCTGATAAAATAAGGCGTCTTGAAAAAATCAAGCTAGATGAGAACTTTGATTATGAACGGTTAAAAAGTATTTCCACAGAGGCAAGGCAAAAGTTGAGTAGATTAAAACCTAAAACCATTGGACAGGCTTCCAGGATTTCGGGAGTATCCCCAAGCGACATTAGTGTTCTGCTCATATATATGGGTCGATAGTTCCACGTGGAACATATTTTGTATAATTCAAACTTATGAATCAAGAAGAAATAGTAGAGTATTTGAAAAAAGCAACGAGGTCCATAAAGGATTATCCAAAGGAGGGAATTGTTTTTAGGGACCTGACCACGATTTTTCAGGATGGGGAAGCTTTTTCCATGGCGCTAGATTTGCTGGTGAATTGTTTAAAAGGAGAATCTTCATCCACATTAGCCTTTGATAAGTTTGTTGGAATTGAAGCGAGGGGTTTTGTTTTAGCGGGAGCCCTGGCTGCGAAATTGGGCGGTGGAGTAGTATTATTGCGAAAGCCGGGCAAGTTGCCGTACAAGAAAAAGAGAATGGAATACAAGCTGGAATATGGAGTAGATGCCCTGGAGATTCATGTGGATTCAATTTTACCAGGCGAAAGAATTATAATTGTAGATGATTTGTTAGCAACGGGGGGAACTGCCGAGGCGGGGTGTAAGTTAATAGAGGAACTTGGAGGCGAAATTGTGAAGGCCTTATTTCTGGTTGAACTCCCGGAACTGTTGGGTCGGAAAAAACTAGCGTCCTACGATATTAGCTCCGGGATTTCTTTTGATGGACATTAATTCTCCTACTTGTGCCATGGGTGCAGTGTTTGATTCAGCAAGGGCTACCTTGCTGAAGGCTATAAAAACCAGGCTTTTGACGCTTGTCTAAACTTAAAATTGTTCTTTTTAGGGCTCTGAGAGTGCTATATTTATTCTTTTTACGGCCGCCGGGTAAGGTGAAGGGCTTTAATTAAGCTAAATGAAAAGGAATTTCCACATTAGTAAGCTGATAAATTCACTACCTGAGCAGGCAGGTGTCTACCAGTTCTTCGACAAGGAGGGTAATATCATTTATATTGGTAAGGCTAAGAATCTGAAAAAACGAGTTTCCTCATATTTTTTTAATAGCAAATACGACTCCTATAAGGTCAAAGTACTGGTTGAGCGGATTGAGGACCTAAAGACCATTGTTGTGGATAGCGAATCGGACGCCCTTTTACTTGAGAACAACCTGATCAAAAAACACCAGCCCCGTTATAACATTCTTTTAAAGGATGATAAAACCTTTCCCTGGATCTGTATAAAGAATGAACCCTTTCCAAGAGTATTTGCAACGCGAACAATTATCAATGATGGTTCAAAGTACTATGGACCTTTTACCTCTGCCTATACAGTAAAGGTCCTGCTTAACTTGATTCGGCAATTATACCAGCTTAGAACCTGTAAGCTTAAGCTTGTTGATGAGGCTATTGAAAAGGGCAAATTCAAAGTATGTTTGGAATACCACATCGGTAATTGCAGGGGTCCCTGTATAGGATTGCAAAGCAGAAAAGAGTATGATAAGAACATCCAACAAATTCGGGACATTATTAAAGGTAATTTGAGCAATGTGATATCTTATTTGAAGCGCGAGATGGAACATCGATCTGCAAAGTTTCTCTTTGAGGAGGCCAATCAGTTTAAGGAAAAGATTAAAATTCTTTCCAGATATCAGAGTAAATCAACCATTGTAAATTCTTCTATTAACGATGTGGAGGTATATAGCATTGTAAGTGATGAAAAGGAGGCATTTGTAAATTTTCTGAAAGTTGTGAACGGGGCCATCATACAGGCCCATACTATGGAAATAAAGAAAAAGCTTGATGAGGAGGACCTGGATTTATTGGCTTTTGCCATCGCCGACATGAGGAGCCGAATAGAAAGCCAAGCCAGGGAGATCATAGTTCCGATGAAATTGAATAACTATTTTCCGGATATTAAAATGACAGTGCCTTTTCGGGGGGACAAAAAGAAGCTGCTTGATCTTTCATTTAGAAACTCAAAAAGCGCGAAGATGGAAAAGATGAAACGAAATACCTCCAGGAAAGCGGGTGGATCTACAGAGCGGATCCTGAAAACTGTTCAGGAGGATTTCAGATTAAGATCGCTTCCCTTGCACATTGAATGTTTTGATAATAGCAACATGCAGGGAAGCGAAGCTGTGGCAGCATGTGTAGTGTTTAAAAATGGAAAACCCGCTAAAAGAGAATATCGTCATTACAATATCAGCGAAGTAAAGGGAATTGATGATTTTGCATCTATGAAGGAAGTTGTGTTCAGGCGCTATAGAAGATTGTTGGACGAAAAGCAGTCATTGCCCCAGCTGATAATTGTTGACGGAGGAAAAGGGCAACTTAGTTCAGCGATTCAAAGCCTTGATCAGCTCGGTTTGCGGGGCAAAATCTCCATAATAGGAATTGCAAAACGTTTAGAAGAAATTTATTTTCCAGGCGATTCTGTTCCGCTGTATCTGGACAAGAATTCAGAATCATTGAAATTGGTGCAAAATCTTAGAAATGAGGCCCACAGATTTGGAATTACCTTCCACAGGTTGAAGCGTTCAGCATCCATGACAAGCTCTTTTATGGATGAAATACCAGGAATTGGCCCGGTGTCTATAGGAAAACTATTTGTACGATTTAAATCCGTCGATGCAATAAGAAAGGCCTCACTGGAAGATCTTTCAAAAGAGGTGGGTTTGTCTCGCGCGAGGATATTGCAGGCATACATACAAGACACAGAACGGTAGGTTATTTTTTTCGGGAAACGGTATACTCTACAAGGTCCCGGAGTGAATTTCTTGCGTGAGATTCGGGAAAGGAAAAAAGAATCTCCATGGCCGCACTTTTATATTCCTCCATTTTAGCTTTCGCGAAATCAATACCTCCTAAATCCATTACAAACTGCACAACTTCGTTTACTACGTGTTGACTTCTTTTTCCGTTTTTGATTTTCTTGATAATGGCCTTCCTTTTGGTGTGCTCGGCCTGGTGAAGCGCATAGATCAAAGGGAGAGTAAATTTTTTATCCTTAATATCATTGCCAGTTGGCTTTCCAATCGCTCCATGTTGTTGATAATCAAACAGATCGTCCTTAATTTGAAAGGCCATACCTATCTGAATCCCCATAAGATGGACTTTTTTCACAATTTCAGGACCAGCTCCCGCAGCCTGAGCTCCACATGCTGTACACGAGGCAATCAGACTGGCCGTTTTCATTCGGATAACATCATAATAAGTATCAATATCGATATTCAGACTTCTGGATTTCTGAATTTGGAGCAATTCACCTTCACTCATTTCTTTGGAGGCATGGGAAACTATTTCAAGAAGCTCGTAATTCTTTTTTTCTACTGCCAGAATCAAGCCCTTGGCCAGCAGATAGTCTCCAAAAAGCACGGCTACTTTAGATTTCCAGATTGCGTTGACTGAAAACACACCACGGCGTTCATGCGATTCATCTACTACATCGTCATGGACCAGTGTTGCGGTATGCATCAACTCCACGAGGGATGCTGCCGTATAACTTGATTCGGTAATCTGGCCGGTAAGTTGTGAGGTGAGAAAAACAAAGAGTGGCCGCATCCGTTTTCCTTTTTTTCGAAGCACAAAGCGGGTAACCATGTTTAATAGCGGAATATCGCCGGAAACCTCTGATTTAAAACGAGTATCAAACTCTTTCATTTCCCGGCTAACGGGCTTTTGGATATCCTCTAATTTGATCATTTGCACTGATTAAGAGCTTCTAAAGGTAGAAAAAAGTATGTTGATAAAAGTATAATTTGCGGTGAGGGAAATTAACATATTAAATGCCTTAAATATTAATATATTTGTATTTGATCAATATGTATTTAAAATCATCTATTTGAGAAATGGAGTTTTCAGATCTTAAGCCTGAGGAAATTGATCGGGCAGCAAACATGATTAAGGCTATTTCCCACCCTATGCGTTTGGCAATTCTTGGTAATCTGGGAGACGGAAACCAACTGAGTGTTACCGAAATACATAAGATACTTGAAATAGAACAGTCGACAGCCTCTCATCATCTTGGGATTTTAAAGGATAAGGGAATCCTTGCCTCCTTACGAAAAGGTAAAAACACCTACTATTATTTGAAAAGAAAGAATTTAAGTAAACTGATACGCTGTATCAGTGAGTGTGCGTGTGATTGAAACATCATTTAAACATGAAAAAGGTTCGGGTTAGCAAGGAATTCCATTTTGAAATGGCTCATGCCTTGTGGCATTACGATGGTTTGTGCAAACATATTCATGGGCATTCCTATAAGCTTTTTATAAGGATTATTGGTGAACCTATTCAGAATATTGGAGATCCAAAATTAGGAATGGTTCTTGATTTTTCAGACCTGAAATCTGTTGTAAAAGAGCAAGTTGTGGATTATTTTGACCATTCCCTGGTAGTTTACAAGGCTGCTGTCGGGCATTTGCCTGAGGAGAGAAATGAGATGTATGAAAAGGTGCATGTTATGGATTTTCAGCCCACCTGTGAAAACCTTGTATTGTTTATTGCAGAAAAAGTGGGTGCACGTCTCCCGTCCAACATCAGCCTTTTTTCAGTAAAACTCTATGAGACTGCCACTTCTTTTGCCGAGTGGTATGCGGCAGATAACCAGTAATTAAAGAGTATTATTGTGGAAAAAAAATTATTCCTATTGGATGCTTATGCCTTGATTTTCAGGGCCTATTACGCATTCTTATCAAACCCCATGACTAATTCAAAAGGGGTGCCAACTTCTACGGTATTTGGTTTTACCCTGGCCCTGGAGGAAATTCTGCGAAAGGAAGACCCATCATATATAGCTGTCGTATTTGATCCGCCCGGCCCCAACTTCAGGCATGAAATGTTTCCCCAATACAAGGCCAACAGAGAGGCGACACCCGAGGATATTAAAACGGCTGTTCCATATATTAAAAGGTTGGTGGAGGGATTCAATATCCCGGTGATAGAGTTAAGCGGTTTTGAAGCTGATGACGTCATTGGAACTATGGCTAAACAAGCTGAAAGAGAGGGGTTTATGGTCTATATGGTGACGCCGGACAAGGATTTTGCCCAGCTGGTATCAGAGCGGATATTCATGTATAAGCCCGGCAGGGGCGGTGGAGCACCTGAAGTGCTGGGTCTTACTGAAGTGAGGGAAAAGTTCCATGTGGAACGCCCTGAACAGGTAATTGACTTCCTGGCATTGATGGGCGATGCTGCAGATAATATTCCCGGAGCAAAAGGTGTAGGAGAGAAGACAGCTAAAAAACTAATTGGGCAATTCGGAACCGTGGAGGGTGTCTATGAAAATATTGAGCAGCTTAAGGGAAAACAAAAGGAAAACCTGGAAAATTCATATGAACTGGTAAAACTTTCTAAAGAGCTGGTCACCATAGTATTGAATGTTCCCGTAAAACATTTACCCGAAGAGCTGATCAGGAAAGAACTAAACAAAGAAAGACTTCAGAAATTGTTTAATGAGCTGGAATTTAGAAATTTAGCAGATAGAATTCTGGCTTCAAGTCCGCGTGTTTCCCCTGAGCTCACTCAAGGGCGCTCTTCCTCTGCAGGTCAGGAAGGACAGGCCTCCCTTTTCGGAGACCCCGTGGGGGGTGAACTTACTGTTCAGGAGTCTTTGTTGGAATCCATTGATTCGCGTGAGCATCATTATAGGCTAATCAATAACTATAAGGATGTAAAAGCCCTGGCCCGTGAGCTAAGCGAGTTAAAGTCATTCTGTTTTGATACAGAGACAACGGGTCTTGATCCGCTTGAAGCCGAACTAGTTGGAATTGCATTCAGCTGGAAAGACCATCATGCGGCCTATATTTTTTTTGGGGATGAGCGTGATAAAACACAGGAATGGCTACAGCCCTTAAAAGAGGCCTTCAGCAATCCCGACATCGAAAAAATCGGACAAAACATAAAGTATGATTTACACATCTTAAAGAATTATGAATTAGAAGTGAAGGGGCGACTATTTGATACAATGATTGCACATTTTCTTTTAAAACCGGAACAGAAACATAATCTTAATGTTCTTGCAGAGCAGTACCTGGCCTATTCAATGGTCAAAATAGAAACGCTGATAGGTAAAAAGGGAACGCATCAATCGTCATTCAGGTCTGTATCACCGGAAAAAGCTTGCGAATATGCTGGCGAAGACGCAGACATTACATGGCAGCTGGCTGGCATATTAAGGAAAGAGCTTAATGACCAGGGATTTAAGGCCTTATCTGAAGGTATTGAAATGCCACTTATTCCTGTGCTGATGGAGATGGAGCACAGGGGCGTGAAATTGGATGTGGAGGCACTGAATCTATTTGCTGTTCAATTGCGTGAAGATATTATTGAGTTCGAGCAGCAGATTTTTTCACTGGCCGGCATGGAATTCAACATTAATTCACCCAGGCAGCTGGGAGAGGTGCTGTTTGAAAGACTTAAGATTGTTGAGAATCCAAAGAAGACGAAAACCAAGCAGTATGCCACGGGCGAGGAGGTTCTTGTTCAACTGAAAGAGAAACACCCCATTGTTTCTAAAATGTTGGAGTACAGATCTTTAAAAAAGCTGTTAAACACTTATGTATCAGCTCTTCCTCTTCTTGTAAAGCAAGGAACAGGGAAAATACATACTTCATTTAATCAGGCCCTGGTTACTACGGGCAGGCTCTCTTCGGTGAATCCTAATTTGCAGAATATTCCAATCAGGGAGGAACGCGGCAGAGAGATACGCAGGGCCTTTATTCCTGAAAAAGAGGGAAATATTTTCTTTTCTGCTGACTATTCTCAAATTGAATTAAGATTGATGGCTCATTTGAGTGGTGATAAACAGATGATCGAAGCCTTTGTAAATAATGAGGATATTCACAGGGCCACTGCGGCTAAAATCTTCAAGGTTACTCTTTCTGAGGTGAGCCGGGACATGAGGGGAAAAGCAAAAACCGCCAACTTTGGAATTATATATGGTATATCAGCTTTTGGATTGTCTCAAAGGATGCGGATTTCAAGAGGAGAAGCCAAGGAGCTGATAGAAGGCTATTTTACTTCCTATCCTGGCGTTCGTGAATTTATGGAAGCGTCCATTCGAATGGCAAGGGAGAAAGGCTTTGTGGAGACCATGTTTGGGAGAAAGAGATATCTTCCGGATATTATGTCACGAAACGCGGTAGTGCGGGGTAATGCGGAACGAAATGCTATAAATTCACCCATTCAGGGTTCCGCAGCAGACATCATTAAGATAGCCATGATTCGCATCCAGGAATTATTTAAAAAAGAGCAACTCAATTCAGCCCTGATTCTGCAGGTTCATGACGAACTAAATTTCGATGTTGTTCCCGGGGAGCTGCTTAGGGTCAAAGAGATCACCAGGCAGGAAATGGAAAATGCCACCACCCTCTCGGTTCCGCTTACTGTAGATATGGGTGAAGGTGCGAACTGGCTTGAAGCACATTAATTGCCGGCCGCTGACTGCGGGACTTTTGCCAGGGCTCCCTGGTTTCCGTTCAATACCTCTATTAACATACCCGGTTCATTGAGGATCTCCCTGGCTTTATCCAGCTGTGGATCTTCCCTGAGCTGGGCACGAAGTCTGCCGGCCTGATAATAATATCGGTTTACAATCTCTTCAGAGAGAATCCGCCTGATCTCTTCTTCAAAAGTTTCGAGGTCCTTCAGGTTATTATGTGAAAGCTTTTCCTCCAGGGAAAAGAATTCTTTCTTGGCCAGTTCATAGTATTTTTCTCTTTTAGCACTTTTCACGAGATCGGCAAAAGCTTTTTCACTTGAGGTTTTAAACTCAAAATCTTTTTCTTCAAGGAAAGCTTTAAAAAGAGCATATTCCTCATTTGATATTGAGAAGCTTTCCGGCGATTCAATCTCTTCAATAGTATTGCGATAGCGTGTTGCAAAATCAAAAAACATGCTATGGGTATAGAGCTGAATAGATATTTCGGAGAGCATTTCGGGGCTTACTTCAAAATCAGGCCGGATACCGCCACCATCATATACAAGGCGGCCATTTCTGGTTGTATATTCTGAAATAAGTGAATCGGGAACGATCCCAACACTGCCATCATCGTTTCGATGGGAGTAATCCAGGGCCTGGATACAACGCCCGCTGGGAATATAATATTTAGCGGTGGTAACCTTCAATTGTGCATTATACTTCAGTGGTCTGGATGTTTGTACCAGGCCTTTACCAAAAGTACGCTGTCCAATAACTACGGCACGATCAAGATCCTGGAGAGCACCCGCTACTATTTCAGAAGCTGAAGCTGACCCGCGATTTACCATAACAACAAGTGGAATTTCCGTGTCAAGTGCGTTACGTGTAGTGGAGTAATCTGAATCCCACTGCTTCATTTTTCCACGAGTGTTTACAATCATCTCGCCCTTATCAACAAACAGATTACAGATTCTGACAGCTTCGATTAACAATCCACCTGGATTGGAGCGCAGATCAAGCACCAGAGAAGTTAATTCGTGTTCTTTTTGGAGGGTTTTTAAAGCATTTTCCACCTCTTTACTTGCACCGGTTGTGAAATTTGAGATGCGGATATAAGCAGTACCATGATCTATCATACCATAGTAAGGAACATTTTTAATTGAGATTTTTTCCCTGGTCAGAGTAAACTCAAGAGGCTCTTCTACTCCGTAGCGTTTCATGCTTAAAGTAAGTTCTGTTCCAGGTTTTCCCTTGAGCTTATCGCTTACGGATTCAATGGCCAATTTTTCGGTGGAAACCCCATTTATTTCAAGAATCAGATCACCAGCGCGTATACCGGCTTTTGCTGCCGGGAACTTGTCATAAGGCTCAGCAATCATTACCTGGTCTCCGGATCGCCGGATTAGGGAGCCGATTCCCCCATATTCTCCAGTGGTTTGAAACTGGAAATCGTCCATATCTGATTCTGGAATATAAGTAGTGTATGGGTCAAGAGAGGAGAGCATAGCTTCGATGCTGGTGGTAACCAGATCCTCAGGATCTGTTTCATCCACATAAAACATATTAAGCTCTCTGAATAGTGTGTAGTAAATATCAAGATTCTTTACAAGTTCCAGGTCCTTGTTTTTCAAGGTGGAAAAACCAAAACTCAAAAAGAGAATTAGAAATCCGCCCAAATATATGATATGTTTCTTTTTTTTCATTTGAGCACTAGTATTTTATTCACATGTATACACTTGGTTAAAACGGGTATAAAGGAAATATAAAGAATTCAATTCTTCCAACCTTATTAACTTTTTTTAAGAAAGAGTGATGTGTATCTTTGTGGATAAATTTTACGCAAATGCAGGGCCTGGTCGCTATCGTATTCGCAATATTTAAGGGTTCAGGTATGGCTGTTGTTTTTTCTGAAGGGCTGGAAATCATGGAGAAAATACAGATCCACCAGCCCGCATGGTATTTTATCTACCTTGTTCTATTAATTAGTGTTTTTGCAGGAATCAGGCTCTATTATGGTAATATTCTTATTCAGACGGTTCAGGCCTCTGCCAATTTTAGAGTTGCTAACCGCTCCTTCAAGGACAATAGCCTCTTGCAAAACCAAATAGACAGGCTTCTTTACCTTTTTTATTTCTTAAGTATGGCCTTCCTGCTCTTTTACCTGGAGTTAAAGATAGATCAGGCGCCTTATGGATTGCAGGGCTTCTTCTTGTACCTTTTTAATCTGGGTTTGCTGATGGGGGTCTTTTTAGCTAGACTGGTCCTGCTAAATATTGCCGGCTTTTTGTTTAACCGGGTCAATATAATGAGGGAATATCTTTATAACATATTTATTTTTAACAAGCTATCGGGATTGCTTGTCCTTCCCCTGACGTTTTTACTTGTATATACCAGGGGAATATTGCAGGGTATGTTTCACATTTTTATTATTTTTGTTCTCTCCGCCATCGTGATAATGAGGTTGATCCGGGGCGTTGTGTTTTCTTACAGGAAAGAAGTTTTATTTTTCTATATGTTTTTATACCTTTGTGCCCTTGAAATAGCACCTCTTGTATTATTATACAGGTGGTTAGAAGGTATCCTTTAAGAAGAGTATTTAAAACGGACTTGTATATGGGAAGAATAAGGAAAATCCTTGTATCTCAGCCTGAGCCTGAGAATAATAAATCACCCTATTTTGATTTAGCCAGCAAACACAATTTAAAAATTGATTTTCGACCTTTCATTCATGTGGAGGGTGTCACGGCCAGAGATTTTCGCCAGGAAAAAGTGGATCTTAGTTCTCACACAGCTGTAATTTTTACCAGTAAAACATCCATAAACCACTATTTTAGGATGGCTGAGGAGACCCGCACCAGCATTCCAGATACTATGAAGTATTTCTGTGTTTCAGAGGCTACGGCCTATTATCTTCAGAAATACATCGTTTACAGGAAAAGAAAGATTTTTTATGGGAACGGAAAAATCCCTAACCTGGTGGAGATAATGAATAAGCATAAGGATGAAAAATTCCTTCTTCCACTTTCGGCTGCACACAAGGAGGAGATTCCGGAACTGTTGAATAAAGAAAATTTCATCTTTTCGAAAGCCATCCTTTACAGGACCGAATGTAGTGATCTCACCGACCTGGCCGATGTCAATTATGATGTCCTGGTGTTTTACAGTCCATCAGGAATTAAATCATTGTTCCAGAATTTCCCCGATTTCAAACAGAACAACACAAAAATTGCCTCTTTTGGTGCCAAGACAGCAAAAGCCGCAGAGGAGGCCGGATTGCGTCTGGATATCACTGCTCCTCAGCCACAGGCTCCTTCAATGACCATGGCCCTGGAGAACTTTATTATAGATTACAACAAGAACAACGGGAAATCGTAAAAGAGTTTTCACTATCCAAAAGCGAAAGGCTATCCAGCAGGAAAGCCATCACTTCTCTGTTTCATACAGGCAAATCTATTTATGCGCCCCCTCTAAGGATTATTTATACATTGGAAGAGAAGGGGCTCCATCCTGTAGTTATGGCTGTTTCTGTCCCTAAAAGGCTTTTTAGAAGAGCTGTTGATAGAAATCTGCTTAAAAGAAGGATCAGGGAAGCGTACAGGCTTAATAAACCGGCCTTTTATGCTTTGATGGCCCGGGACGGGAATAGGAGCCTTCACTTGGTTGTTCAGTATCGGCACAGGGAAATAAAAGCCTTTCACATTATACAGGAAGGTTTACTCGGGAGTCTTTCAAAATTGGAAGATCATTTGAAAGAAGGAGATTCCGTTTAACGGATAATGGTGCGCCCTCCCAGTCCGAGGGAGAGTTCACGCTTAATTCCTTCCAGGCTTTGTATTCTTACTATGATCTGGTTGAGGGTTTCTATGTCCTGTTTCTTTTCACTCTTTTCCAGCTCTTTACGCAACTGGGAAAGCGCTTTTTCAACAACGGTCATTTTATAGGAAAGCAGCGATTTGGGAACTTCAAAACCCAGGTTTTCACCGGGCATTTCAACATAGGCTTCTTTTCGCTTCCAGACTTTACTTAATTCATAGCGTGAGGTAAAAATATCTACAGCCAGATCTCTGACACCGGCATTATCGTGGTATATAAAATTGCGCTCGGCCACCTCACCTCCATGTTCTATCAGCTCTTCAACATTTTCAAATATCTGTTTGTATATCAGGTTAGTAAATTCCAGCTCATCATTCTGTATTTCCCTGATAATATATTGAGCCACACTTATTTCTGTATTTTCCTCCCCCCTAATATGAAGCATCATATTACCAAATTTTAAAAGAAAATAGATGATTTCGCGTTCTTCAACCTCGGAATATACATTCTCAACAAAGCCAGGAACCACCGGTTGCTTTGGAATGATTGTGGGAGCTTGCTGTATTTGCTGACGATTACCTGATTGTTCCCTGCGCCACTGCTGCTCCTGTTTACGCTGCCTGATTTTATTTACTTCTGTATACAAGACCTGCTCTTCAACCCCCAGGAGCAGACTGCTTTCTTTAAGAAAGACGCTGCGCATGATTCCATCAGGAATGACCGATACAGATTTTACAATGTCGGTAATCAACTGGGCCCTTTTGATGGGATCATGCTGGGCGTCAGCCAGCAGAAGCTCAGTCTTAAATGAGATAAAATCTCTTTCCCCTTTTTGAATGAATTCCAGGAACTCTGATGAGCTGTGTGCCTGGGCATATGAGTCGGGATCCTCCCCGGCGGGCAACAACACCACCTTTACATTCATACCTTCTTCCAGAATCATATCGATGCCCCGGAAGGAGGCTTTAATACCCGCCTCGTCTCCGTCATAGAGAATGGTCACATTTTGTGAAAAGCGCTTGATCAGACGGATTTGGTCCGTGGTAAGTGCTGTTCCGGAAGAGGCCACCACATTTTCAATACCCGCCTGGTGCAGGGAGATAACATCTGTGTAACCTTCCACCAGGAAACATCGATCGGCTGACACGATGGATTTTTTCGCCTGGAACAGACCGTAAAGGACCTTGCTTTTATGGTAAATGTCAGACTCGGGCGAGTTCAGGTATTTTGCTGTTTTTTTGTCTGATTTCAATGTTCGGCCACCAAAACCAATAACATTTCCAGAGAGAGAATGAATGGGGAAAATGACCCTTCCCGCAAAACGGTCAAACACATAGTCTTCTCTTTCAATGGAAAGGCCGGTTTTGACCATGTAACTTTTTTTATAGCCACTTTTTCTTGCCTCCTCTGAAAAGGCCGTACGTTTTTCCGGACTATAACCCAGATTGAATTTTTTTAGAATATCATCTCTGAAGCCACGGTTACGGAAATATCCCAGACCAACGGTCCTGCCTTCATCGGTATCCAGCTGGGAAGAAAAGTAAGAGCTTGCAAAGGCGGTAACAGCCATCAGACTCTCTCTTTCGTTCTTTTGCTGAATCTCCTCAGCGCTTAACTCTTTCTCTTCAAGGGCAATGTTGTAGCGATGGGCCAGGTATCTGAGTGCTTCAGGATAGGAGAGTTTTTCATGTTCCATAAGAAAACCAACCACATTTCCTCCTTTTCCGGAACTGAAATCCTTGAAAATCCCTTTTGCCGGGGAAACCATGAAAGAGGGTGTTTTTTCATTGGAAAAGGGACTGAGGCCTTTGAAATTGGTTCCGCTTTTCTTAAGGGTCACAAAATCGGAGATTACCTCCACAATGTCGGCGGCATCAAAAATCTGATTTATGGTCTGCTGGTCAATCATTCTGCTTAAATGCAAAGAAACAAATTGTTCAGCCAAAATCTTATATTTACGTATAAAGAATACTTTTTAGGAGCACATATGAAGTTTGGGACTGTAATGATAATCCCGGGGTCAGGGCTTTCCAGAAGAATCAACTCGACGAATCGTTGGATTACCTTCAGAGGTCTTTATGTGAATGAAAAATGGGAGGTGGAGGAGTATACCCGGCTGGAAACGGTAAAGCAGGATTAAAATTTTCATCCAATGAAGAAGCTGGTAGTGTTGACCGGGGCAGGTATGAGCGCGGAGAGTGGCCTGAGGACCTTTCGTGAAATGGGGGGGCTTTGGGAGGAGCATGATGTATATGAAGTGGCCAGTCCAGCCGGATGGCACAAAGACCGATCCCTGGTTTTGCGTTTCTATAATGAAAGAAGAAAGCAGCTGCTGAAGACCCTTCCCAATAAAGGTCATCTGGGCCTGGTTGAGCTGGAAAAGGAGTATGAAGTATGGATTGTGACCCAGAATGTGGATGATTTGCACGAAAGGGCGGGATCAGGGCGCATTCTGCATCTTCATGGGGAACTTAGAAAATCACGCAGTACCATAGACCCCAAGCTTGTATATGATATCGAAGGCTGGAAACTTGAGGAGGGGGATCTATGTGAAAAGGGATCCCAGTTGCGTCCTCATGTGGTCTGGTTTGGCGAGGCCGTACCAGCTATTAAAGAAGCTGCCAGAATAGTCTCATTCGCTGATATATTTGTAATAATCGGGACATCAATGAACGTTTATCCGGCAGCCGGGCTAATTAGTTATGTTCCCGGAACAACACCCATCTATGTTATTGATCCTAATATGGTGAGCGTAGCCGGCCACTCGGGAATTCAGCATATTCAAAAAAGTGCCGGAGAGGGAGTACAATTACTTAGAAAGGAAATTAGTCATGAATAGAGAAGAAAGCAGGTATTCCAGGATCATCTTTATGCTTTGTTCGTTGTTTATTATACTAGCAAGTGCGAACGGACAACAATTCAACCCCGGATTTTTGGGAGGTATAACCGCTTCCCAGGTGGATGGGGATTCCTATACAGGATTCAATAAACTGGGTTTGACAGGGGGTGTGTTTGTGAATCGTCATATAGATTATCATATATACTGGCAAGTTGAAGTAAGGTATGGAACGCGCGGAGTATATAAAGGTCCTGTCGACAACGATCCAACACTTTACAGAAGTGGTTACCATTATGTGGAGTTGCCAGTTTCGGTTCATTATCTCTACCAGGAAAAATTCCTTGTGGAAATGGGCACGTCGCCCGAAGTCCTTGTGGCCACTTATTTCTGGGATGAGGGCGGACTGATGGATCCATCCTCATACCCCGAAAACAGGAGATTTGGTTTAAGTGTATTTGCCGGTGTTGGATACTGGCTTAATGACAGGGTGATGGCGGGACTTCGTTATACAAATTCCGCCTTTCCCTTTCGTGATCCGGAGGAGTGGAACCATCCCCTGTACCGTGGTTATTTTCATAATGTCATTTGTCTTTCCATGTCTTACAGGTTCAAGCAAAAATAGTCAGGCATAGGATACCGTGGCTATGTAAACGAAACATTTGAAATGTTCAAGCAGCGTATGGCTGCAAGCTTCCAGTGTGGCTCCCGTGGTAAGCACATCGTCAATGATCAAAATTTTTTTATCCTTGAAATTCCGGGGGCGCTTGCCTAAACTGAAAGCTGCTGAGATATTATCAAAGCGCTCCTGCCTGTTCATTGAGGTTTGTGATTTGCTTTTCCCTTTTCGTATAACCAGGTTGTTTACCAGGGGAATCCCTGTTATTTCTGAAGCGCCCCGCGCAATCAGTTCGCTCTGGTTGTATCCCCGCTTTTTCAGTCTATTACGATGGATGGGAACCGGGATCATTAAATCGCAATCGGAAAAGACTGATTGCTTTAACTCCTGTCCCAGTAATCGTCCCAGGTAAAAACCCGCCATCCTGTTGCCCCGGTATTTCAAATCGTGGAGAAGAGCCTGGTAGACCGAACCTTTTTCAAATTTGAACAGGGAGGTTCCCGCAACAACAGCTTCTCTTCCCCAGAAAATCATACTAACCGGATTGTCGATTCTGTCAGCGAACCTGGTTTTTGGCAGTTTATATTCACATTCAAAGCACAGGACAGCCCTGTGGCTATGAAGCCTTTTTCCACACACCAGGCAGTTTGAGGGAAAGAACAACAACAATAAATCGGTGATCCACTGCATCCTTTTTTAGGATTGATGGGATAAACACTTAATTTTCAGCCAATTTTTTTGTGGAGAGTAATCCACATGCCGCCCAGATATCCTGGCCACGACTGGCCCTGATGGTTGTAGTGATCCCCTTGGCAATGAGTTTTTCCTGGAAAGCCTTGATGCTTGCTTCGGAGGGTGATTCAAGCGGTGTGTCGGGGATGGAATGAAAACGGATCAGGTTGATGCGGCAGCGAATTCCATGAAGGATTTTTGAGAGTTCGTTCACATGGGCCGTCGAATCGTTAAAATCTTTAAACAGGATATACTCAAAGGAAATCCTTCTCTGCCGGCCAAAATTCCAGGATTTGATTTCGTCCAGAACACCCTGAAGAGGATAAACCTGTTGAACCGGCATTAGTTTGCGCCGCTCCTTATCAAAAGGAGTATGCAGGCTTACAGCCAGGTGAGCATCACTCTTGTTAAGAAATTCAAGCATGGCCGGGGTAATGCCTATGGTCGATACTGTTATCCTGCGGGGGCTAAGGGCAAAACCCCACTCAGCGGTGAGGATCTCCAGGCTTTTTAACACTTCAGGCAGATTGTCGAGCGGTTCACCCATGCCCATATAGACAATGTTGGTGATATCTCTCCATTCAGGAACGCTTCTATACTGATTCAGGATCTCCCCTGAGCTTAGGTTGCCCTGGAAACCCTGTTTTCCTGTCATACAAAAGAGACAGCCCATCTTACAGCCCACCTGGGAAGAAACACAAACCGTGCTACGTTTTCCATCCGGAATATATGCTGTTTCAATATACTTTCCCACAAGAGCCGGGAAGAGATATTTTTTCGTGCCATCGACGGATTCCTGAACATCTATGGGAGCTATGATCCCTGTTTGATAATTAGCTTCAAGCAGGGCTCTTGCTTTTTTCGATAGATTGGTCATCTCTTCGAAGGACGAGACTTCCTTTTTATAGAGCCATTCGGCAAGTTGACGACCTGTAAAAGAGGGTAAGTCAAGGCTTTCGCTTAGCACCTTCAGTTCCTCCTGTGTTTTACCAAATAGACTTTCCTGCATGAATTAGAAATATATTTCAGAGATAATCTGACCAAAAGGAATTCCTTTTCCAATGAGGATGTCCCGGGTTTCCACTGCCATCTCTGCGCTTCCGCAAAGGTAATATTTTAACTTCGGATCCAGACGGCGGGCATCATCCTCCCGGATCGCAATTCCGATGACCTGTCCGGCTACAAAATCGAAAAAGCGCCTGAAACCGATCAGGTAAAGTCCTGGCGAAATTGTTCGGTAAACCTGATTGTTACTGGTTTTATGGGGTGGTTTTGACTGTGTGACATGTTATTGGGGTTTAATTCCGGCAAAGCAGAATGCTGCCCAGCTCTGTATATCGTTTCTTCATAGTATAGATAAGCAAATTGGAGGAAAAAGATTGATTTTGAAAAATAATTCCTTTCTTGTGTGCGCTAAACGTAAAAATATTCTCATGAAAAGAATGAATTTATTGGTGATTGGTATGCTTGTTTCTTCCCAGATTCTTATGGCGGGAGGCCTGGTAACCAATACAAACCAGAGTGCTGCCTGGGTACGTACCCTGTCCAGAAATGCTACACTGGGAGTTGATGCAGTCTACTTCAACCCGGCTGGTCTGGCTCAATTAAGTAACGGACTTCACCTATCTCTGTCTAATCAGACCATTTTGCAGACCAGGACTGTTTCCAATGATTATATGTATCTGTCAGGAACGCCCAAAACCTATGAGGCAGAGTTAATGGCTCCCATATTTCCCAGCATTTATGCTGCCTATGTTATGGACAAATGGTCGTTTTCGGCTGGATTCAATGTGATTGGTGGCGGTGGGAGTGCTGATTTTCCAACCGGACTACCTTCTTTTGAGATTCCTGTTGCCTCTTTGGTTCCTATGCTACAGGGTGCCCTGGCGCCCATTGATGCTGGATTTACAGGTGCAGGTTACCCCGATCCAGGATTCCGTAATATTACTGGATACAATATAGATGCGTCCTTTGTTGGGTCTTCTACTTACATGGGCTACCAGGTGGGTGCCACCTATGCCATCAACGATATGATTTCAGTAGCTATCGGCGGAAGAATGGTTATGGCCAGTAATAGTTATGAAGGATCGCTGAGCGGAATTACCATTGATGCCCCTGCTGCTTATGGAGGAACTCAGCCTGCTGGTGATTACCTGAGGCTTGTTGCTTTAACGCCCGGACTGGATGCAGGTACTGTTGGTTTGCTGAATGCAACTGCCGGCGGCCTGGATGTGGCTACTGCCGATGCACAATTGAATGCCATACAAAAGGGAACAGGATTTACTCCCATCATTGGTGTGAATTTTCATCTGACTGATATGATTAATATCGCGGCCAAGTATGAGCATCATACCAAGATCGAACTGACCAATGAAACAGAGGTGGATGATGTGAATATGTTCCCCGACGGTGCAAAAGTAAGAGCAGACCTTCCCGGAATGTTTGCACTGGGTGCCCAGGTGAGCCCTATCAAGAAGCTTACTGCCAGTGTTAGTTTTAACTACTTCCTTGACAAGGGGGCTTATTATGGAAAGTCCGATGAAGCCGGAGAGCAGATTAACAATGAAACCAGCATTGACGATAATGGTTTTAGCTATGCAGCCAGCCTGGAGTACAAGCTCCTGGGCATCCTGGGTGTCAGTGCCGGTTATTCCTCAGGAAACAATGGTGTAAATGACAACTACCAGTCGGACTTTGGCTATGGTCTGAAGAGCAGTACTGTTGGTGGTGGTGTCTTTGTGGACGTAGGAGAGATGATTACCATCAATGCGGGTGTTAGCTTCACCTCTTATGATGATTATACAAAGGCAGGCTCCCATGCCCTTAGTGAGACGGTTGTGATTCCCCATAACACCACTTATGGAAAAAACACCATGGTGATTGCTGTAGGAGTTGATATTAACCTCTAAGAGTATTTAAATTATATGAATGGACCGTCCCTCCGAAAGGTGGGGCGGTTTTTTTATTGATCCCCCTCCATCCGACTGATGATAACCGCTCCCACAGAGTCGGAAAATACATTGACTGTAGTGCGGAACATATCCAGAATCCGGTCCACCGCAAGTATCATGGCTACTCCCTCCAGGGGAAGTCCCACAGCATTCAGGATAATACTTAGCATGACCAATCCGCTCATGGGAATGCTGGCCGCTCCAATGGAGGCCAGTACAGCAGTAAGAACGATGATCCCCTGCTGTGCCAGTCCCAGGTCAAAGCCATATACCTGGGCGATAAAAATGGTGGCCACACACTCGTAAAGTGCAGTGCCGTCCATATTGATGGTGGCACCAATGGGAAGCACGAAGCCAGCCGCCTCTTCAGAGGCTCCGGAAACCTCCGTAACCGCCTTCATAGTCAGGGGAAGAGTGACGATAGTAGAACAGGTCGAAAAAGCTGTCATCAGCGCGGAGAGCATTCCCCGGTAATGCTTCACCGGACTACATTTCCCCAGGTACTTCAGAAGCAGGGGCAGGGTAATAAAAAAATGGATGGCCAATCCAGCCATGACCACCAGGAAAAACTTGCCCAGTGAGGCAAATGTATCAAAGCCGGTTTTTGCTACGATACCCGAAATGATTCCAAACACTCCAATGGGAGCTGTCCAGATTACAAAGGAGGTAAGTTTCATCATGGCTTCGAATGCGGCCCTGAAAAAATTGCCCATAAGTGTTCGCTGATCCGTTTTCAGGCGGGTCACAAAAAAGCCAAAGAGGAGCGAGAAGAAGATAACGGGAAGGACATCGCCATTGGCCATGGCCGCAAAGGGGTTTTCGGGGATCAGGTTGAGCAAGAGCTCTCCGAATCCCTGGTCCACCACTCCAATGCCTTCTGGCTGTTCGGTGAGGCCAATTACAGCCCCCTTTCCCGGCTTGATAATATTGACAAGTATCTGTCCTGTAAGAATTGCCAGAACACTTGTAGTAATATAGTAAATAATCGTTCGCAGACTAATCATTCCCAGCCCCCTAACACTTCCAACCTGTATTACAGCACTGGTGATGGAGGTGATCACGAGTGGTAGAATGGCCATTTTTAAGAGTCGCAGAAACAGCTGTTTCATGGGTTCGGCGATTACCAGGATGGGGTCCCCGATGAGCCAGCCAAAAAGAATTCCCAGGAAAAATCCTGCAAAAATCAAGTAAGTAAGGGTATGTTTACCGATACGCATAAGCTCAATTACGCGAAAATACGGGAGAAATAAAAACACTTACTTTTCAACAACACTTCGATAATCGTGACATAAGCTCTATTTTTGACAGTCAATGTAATAAGGATGGCTGTTCCAAAAAATATCGTTGAAACTCCGCTGATGAAGCAGTACTATTCCGTCAAGGCTGCGCATCCCGATGCTGTGCTGCTCTTCAGGGTGGGTGATTTTTATGAGACCTTCGGAGCCGATGCCATTCGCACGGCGGAGATTCTTGGAATCACACTTACCAAAAGAGCCAATGGGGCAGCTTCCTCTGTAGAGTTGGCGGGTTTTCCGCATCATGCGCTGGATACTTACCTGCCCAAGCTGGTCAGGGCCGGACAGCGGGTGGCCATCTGCGAACAGCTGGAAGACCCAAAACTCACCAAGAAAATAGTTAAAAGGGGAATTACCGAACTGGTCACGCCGGGGGTAACCTACAATGAAAATGTGCTGGACAACCGGGAAAATAATTTTTTGGCCAGTATCTACATGGACCAGCGGATAAGTGGGATTGCTTTTCTGGATATCTCCACAGGAGAGTTCCTCACCTCCCAGGGCGACCAATCATTTGTTGATAAACTGCTGACCAGTTTCAAGCCGAAAGAGGTACTGGTTCAGAGAAGTCGTTCCGAGCAGTTTCAGGAGACTTTTGGGGAGAACTACTTCACCTATTTGCTGGAAGAGTGGGTTTATACCGAAGAGAATGCCAGGGATAAACTTCAGCATCAGTTTGGTACGCAGAATCTGAAAGGTTTTGGTGTGCAGGAGATGTCGCATGGGATCATAGCCAGTGGAGCCATTCTACAGTATCTGGATTTGACCCAGCATACACGTACCGGGCATATATCCAGTTTATCACGCATCGAACGGGACCATTATGTTTGGCTGGACCGGTTTACTATCAGGAATCTGGAGATTTTTCAATCTTTGTATGAGGGAGCCCATACCCTGCTGGATGTGATGGACCGGACTGTCACCCCCATGGGTTCTCGTTTAATGAAGCGATGGATATCGCTTCCCCTGAAGGATGTGCTCTTGATCCGTGAAAGGCATAACATGGTTGAGCACATAAGCCAGGAGGAGGATTTCAGAGAGTTTCTGGCCGGACAGATCAAGCAGATAGGTGATTTGGAAAGGATCATTTCCAAAGTGGCAGTGGGCAGGGTAAGTCCCAGGGAACTGATCCAGTTGAAGAATGCCTTGGGGGCCATAGCACCCCTGAAAGAACAGTGTGGAGGATCATCAGAAGTATCCCTGCAGCAATTGGCTGTCCAGCTCGATCCCTGCGAGGAAGTAAAGCTGCGCATTGAAAAGGAAATTGAAGCAGAACCTCCCGCTCTGATCAACAAGGGAGGAGTCATTGCGGCTGGTGTCTCAAAAGAACTGGATGAGCTCAGAGAAATTATGCATTCCGGTAAAGATTATCTGGTGGGTCTGCAGCAGAGGGAAATGAAGCGCACGGGTATTACCAGTCTGAAGATTGCATATAATAATGTTTTCGGGTACTATATTGAGGTGCGCAATACACATAAGGACAAGGTTCCTGAGGAGTGGATCAGAAAACAGACACTGGTCAGTGCCGAACGATATATAACCGAGGAATTGAAAGGATACGAAGACAAAATCCTGGGTGCGGAAGAGAAGGCCCTGTCTCTGGAAGCTCGACTGTTCCAGAAGTTGGTAAGCGATATTTCCGGATGGGTTAAGGCGATCCAGTTAAATGCTTCCCTGGTGGCAAGACTCGATTGTCTCTATTCCTTTGCCATCACGGCACTTGACAACAATTACTGCAGGCCCGAGGTCAATGATTCCACCACCATAGAGATCACCGAAGGGCGTCACCCGGTTATTGAACAGCAGCTCCCTGCCGATGAGGTCTATGTATCCAACAATGTGAGGTTGGATGAACAAGACCAACAAATCGTGATTCTCACCGGTCCCAATATGTCGGGTAAATCGGCCTTTTTGCGCCAGACCGCATTGATTACCCTGATGGCACAGGTAGGTAGTTTTGTCCCCGCAGCATCCGCCAGCATTGGATGGGTGGATAAGATTTTTACCAGGGTTGGCGCCTCTGATAATATCTCCCTGGGCGAATCCACTTTTATGGTGGAGATGCTCGAGGCAGCCAGCATTTTGAACAATCTTTCAGAAAGAAGCCTGGTGATTCTGGATGAGATTGGACGGGGGACCAGTACCTACGACGGGATTTCCATTGCCTGGGCCATGGTAGAGTATATTCATGAGCAGCCCGAAGGCAAGGCAAAGACGCTTTTTGCCACCCATTATCATGAATTAAATGAAATGGCGGCCTCCTTTGACAGGGTTCAAAATTACAATGTTTCCATCAAAGAGCTGGATGACCGGGTTATTTTTCTAAGAAAACTACTTCCCGGGGGAAGTGAGCATAGCTTTGGAATCCATGTAGCACGGATGGCTGGTATGCCTAAAAGTGTGATAAAGCGAGCCAATGAGATCCTGTCCGAACTGGAAAAAACCGGAGGGGAAAAGAACCTGAGCAAGCCTGTGGCAGACCTGGCCGGTGGACGGGAAGGGCTGCAGATGAGCTTCTTCCAGCTGGACGACCCCATCCTGAAGCAGATCCGGGACCAGATTGCCGGCTTGGATATCAACAACCTGACCCCGGTTGAAGCGCTGAATAAATTGAATGAGATAAAGAAGCTATCGGGATTATAGTCAGCCCATTGAATACCCCCTGCCCAGAAAATTAGAATGAATTGGTTTGCAGGAATGGTTTTTGCGTTATATATTTGCAATCCATTTGCGGGAATAGCTCAGTTGGTAGAGCACGACCTTGCCAAGGTCGGGGTCGCGGGTCCGAGTCCCGTTTCCCGCTCAAATGTAGAAAAGGGTGTCCATCTGGATGCCCTTTTTTTATGCTAAGCAACAAAACACTAACTGATATATATCAGTGGCAAATTTCCCTAAAAGCACTTTTTAAACCTTTTATTTGTAGAATATTATCATCTAACAAATTGCAGACTATGAAAAGATTTTTTGTTACCGGGATGTTTCTTGCGCTGGGAACAATGTTTGTTTTGGGGATCTCACCCTATATCCGGATTGCGGAATATGCCGGGGGGACAGATGCTGCTGTCGGTAAAGTAAAAGCGGTGCTTGAAGAGCAGGGATATGAGATTATTGGGCAGTACCAGCCTGGAGATAATCCCGATCTGTACGTACTGGTCTTCACAAATGACGAAATAATTAACCTGAGCAAGCGATCAAAGGACCGCGGCATGTTGGCTGCTGCCATGAAGGTTGGCTTTCAGAAAAAAGATGGCAAAACCACCGTTTCCATTCTGAATCCAGAATACCTTTTTTATGCTTATTTCAGGGAACTAATGAATGAATCCTCATTCAAGTCTTCTGCCCTGAAGATCGCCTCTGAAATTTTGGCTACAATGAAGCAGGCCGGAACCCTTATGCAACCCTTTGGCGGTGACCTTACTGCAGATAAGCTGGTAAAATATCGTTATATGGCAGGCATGCCCGATTTTGATAAAGCTGTAACACTGGCTGAATTTGACAATTTTGAGACTGGGCTAACAGCCATTCGAAAGGGATTCTCCGGAAAGGGAACTATCCTGAAGGTGTATGAAATTGTGAGTAAGGATAGCAAAACGGCGATCTTTGGGATTGGCATGAAAGACCAGGAAAAGGGAGAAGCACATTTCCTCCCAATTGTAGGTGAAAGCCATGTGGCTGCCATGCCCTATGAGATTATCCTGCAGGGAGATAAGGCTACAATGCTGCATGGCCGTTACCGCTTTGCACTGCATTGGCCGGAGCTTACCATGAAGACCTTTACCAAGATTATGAGCTCTCCTGGCGATGTTGAGGATGCAATGAAGAGTCTTTTTGAAACAGATTAAAGCTTTTTGATTAAATTTGCACCGCATTAGTTCACGAGGAACTGAGAGAAGATACTAGTAGTAATAGTCTACTTGATGCCCGGATGGCGGAATTGGTAGACGCGCTGGACTTAAAATCCAGTGGCCAGTAATGGCCGTGCCGGTTCGATCCCGGCTCCGGGTACAGAAACGGAAGAAAGAGATTTTTGATCTTGATCTTCCGTTTTTTTGTTTTGTAAGTCATTGGTATTCTGAAATATCCATTTAAGAACCTTGTTGTAAGAGGAGGTTTTATAATATTCGATTTGAAACATGTTTCTTTCAGGGTTCTCTAGTCTCTCAAGCAGCCAATTGGAACTACCAACACACCATCCGTGCGCCTATACGCAACCTGACCTCCTGTAAGCACCATAAAAAAAGATAGTTGGTTCATTTTCTCAGCATCAACCTTATTACTGAGTTTAATCAGGTTGGCCGCAGCTTCTTCAATCTGTTTATTTCCCATTTTAACCTCAACAGGAGCCCATCGACCATCATTAAGTTTAATGATTAGATCAGCTTCAAGTTCTGATTTATCCCGATAATGAAATACTCCTCCATCAATAACCTGCGAATATATTCTCAAATCACGTGTACACAGGGATTCAAATAAAAAGCCAAATGTTTCAAAATCACGTAATATCCCTTTTGCATTTGTACGCAATGCTGCTGTTGC
>JAOZQY010000244.1:0-2737 GCA_029931975.1 Bacteroidales bacterium
ATGAAATTCCTTTGGTCTTATTTTTACTGGGTTTTCTCCAAAGAAAACGGAATTCCATTTCTCCGTGAACCCCTGCACTGCCATGGAAACTTCTGGTGAACGGATCACTCTCATTCAAATAATCATATACGAAAAGCTCATTGTCATTTACAATCACTTTGTTGGGAAAATCAGGCGATTTTACTCCATTTGGATAAATGAAGGAGTAAACGGGAGCAATGTTGAAATGAGTCTCCATGTGCTTGGGTTTGTATCTTCTCCTTGTGTAGTCCCAGTTCATGCCAAGATTGTCTCCTTTTCTGATCTCTGAGATTTTCATATCATATGAGATGGTGTCATAAAGCCTGACCATCAGAATAAGGTCAGACTCGCATCTTATCGTTTTCAAAAGCGAAGTGTCTTTTAGCGTTCCCTTGGATACTTTGGTCATATGAATCGTAAGAAAGCTTACAGAATCCTTCTGGTAGATTCTCTCCGCTGCACTGGCAGCATCGGTACGGACGATATAGGAACTATAATCCCGAAACTCCCTCTGAATGTCCTTTAAATATGTCTTTATCGGTTTACTGATCTCTTTAATATGGTCCGTGTTGTTGAAATTGAGGTTCGGGTTGATATCATCGATTACCATGCTCGAATCAGATTCAAATAACATGAGGTACTTCCTTGCATTCACTTCAGTCGATGCTGGATCGCCCCAAAAGGAGCAGGTCATAGCATAATTAGCCAACAGGCTGTCTACCGCGCGAAGCAACACCAGGGTGCCTTCCCTGGAGAGATCTATTATACCATTCTGAGCTTTCAGAGAAAGCCCCGAACCCAACAGGAACAGGCCTGTCAGAAGATATGTTTTAATTCCATTTGTCATTGAACAATAAATACTTTGGCAGTCCTTCGATATCTGCCAAAAATGGTGTCATCTTCCTGGATAACCTCAACAATATAAATACCTGAATTCATAGCACGCTGATAAATGATCACCCCACTATCATAGGTAGGTCTGTGATCATTATCAGATTCATATCCTGTATTTCGCCCGTTCTGGTCATAAAATCTGAACAAGCATTCTTCATCAGGAAGGGCATTCTCTATCTTGAATGTGATTTCCTGATTCGCAACAGCGGGATTTGGACTAATGCTTAATTGAAATACTTCTGGATCAATCTGGTCCATATCTACGAATCCATTCTTTGTTTTCAGGGAGGAGGTAGCCGTGCATCCGGTACGATCGTAAATGGTTTGCACCCAGAAATCCGATCGATCATCATATTCCCTGGCGCTAATGTCAAGGTACTGATTCGTCTCACCGAATATTTCATCCTTATCTTTTCCCCATTGCCATCCATCCACTTCTGATGTCATGCACATCAAGAGGTAATCCCCCTTCAATTGCACTTTGGCCAGAGGAGGAGTGTCTTTTATACTTTCAATACCAGCGAATTCACTCCAGGCAGTTGTGTAGTACAATTTCACTTCTGTGTTATCAACCTCCCAAGCGATTGTATCGCTGAGGAAAGCGCTGGTAAGCTTGCATATGAACCTGTATTGTTCTGCCCCAGTTACCACGCTATCCATTGTTAGTTCCCTGCTGTTAATGCCTGATAAATGAAGTGTATCAACGAGGCTTTCAGGAATAGGTAGCGTATCTCCTTCCAGGGAGTTAAAGAACCATTTGAATGAAGGATTCACGCTCTGGGTTACAGGACCAAATATGGCTTCCACATCCCGACACTTTTCTAATAAACCCGGCTCCACATCAAAACGGGCAGAATCGTGCACAATAATGGCACCGGGAACCAAAGTCACATCATAATAAGGATTCTCATAAATGTCACTTGTAATGGCTTGAGGATAAAAAATCTCATAGGTGTCGGCAGGAGAACTGATGTCACAGAATTCCTGTAAGGAGTAAGACCAAAGGCCATCGGGCAAATTTGCCGAATCGAGGTCATTTTGCAGATCCTCAATGAGGTCATGTTTCAGCTCAGGATTCTCATAACCCACCAGCCTGTGCAAATTCCTGATTTTAATTGCCATAGGTGCTCTTTCAACAATAAAGTAGCCTCCGACGGTATCAATTTCATAATTGCCAGCCAGGAGGAGGACATTTAGATCCAGGAAATATGCTCCCGGTATTGATTTCTCCGTGACCTCCTGACCCGAGTGAAACGACAACAGATTCTCCCCCATTACGGTATCACCGTCGACCCAGATAGATCCTAGATTAAATATGGCATAGCTATCGTCATTCATAAATTCTGCCGGATCAATCCAAAAGCTTTTGCTCATCTGGGGAAGGGGTTCCCCATAGTATTTGAAATAGTCAAATTTATGCACAGTCATCAGGGCCTTCAGGACATTCAAAGTGCCTGGGTACGTATTGATATTATAGTTTTTATGACTCACATTAGTATTAAAATCCAATATCAAGCTCTCACCAGCCTGGGGAACACCGATGGCACTGGTGGTAAG
Source organism: Bacteroidales bacterium (assembly GCA_029931975.1). GTDB lineage: Bacteria > Bacteroidota > Bacteroidia > Bacteroidales. The sequence goes on from JAOZQY010000244.1 coordinate 2,473, forward strand.
TCCGAAGTTCTCAATGTCCACAGTATCTTCGGGAAACTTCAACCCGGTGTATTCGATGGACAATCCTTGGAGTTCCTCATCGGCAAAACCATAGTAAAGCGTATGATCACCTGCCGACAGGGTCAGATCTGCCGGCTCGATGGTTAGGGTCCCTGGCACGACTATGAATTCATAATTCTTGGAATTGGTCTTGCTTGAAGGAATCAAAATAGAATATTGACCTACATCCGTATTTTCAAGAGCATTACAGGTTATAACTGGTTCA
>JAOZQY010000244.1:2747-3046 GCA_029931975.1 Bacteroidales bacterium
GTAAAAGTGGGGTTCTCGGTCCCATATTCTTTGTTTTTATTTTCAATAGTGATTGTGAGTTGATTCTTATTGACAATGAGAGTACCGGCCTCGGGTTCTATGTTGTAATTCGGATGTAAGATTGGAATCTCCAGGGAAATGAAATATTCGCCGGCATCCGGAACATCACCATAATTCCAGTCATTACAACGAATCGAAAGCACTTCATCTAAAACGGTTTTCTGGTCCATGTAAGCAAATTTCTCCGAGAAGTCGTAGTCATCTCCAGGCTCAAATGCATCTCCATAGGTGAGCGAGAT
>JAOZQY010000245.1 GCA_029931975.1 Bacteroidales bacterium
AGTTTGGGAGAAATGCATATCTCAGGATAATCCTAATATATTTGTATGTGATTTTGAATCGCGCAACATTATAATTATAATCGGTCTATTAGGTAGATATGTGTGATAAGGACCATTCTGTGTAATGGGCTTTAATTATTAAAATCGAGTATTCAAGGAATAAGTCCATGTCTCCTGAGAAAAATAAAGATCAAAAATTTGATGTCTTTATCAGTTATTCCTCGAAGGAAAAGGCAGTCGCAGATGCGGTAGTTGCTGCCCACGAACAGGCGGGGATACGCTGCTGGTACGCGCCGCGGGATATTGGGCCTGGTGCCGATTGGGCAGAGGCCATTACCAATGCCATTCACGATTGCTCCATCATGGTGCTGATTTTCTCACAGGAAGCTAATCGCTCACAGCGGGTGATCGATGAAGTCAATTACGCCATAAGCCAGGAAAAGCCTCTGCTTCCTTTCCGGATCGAATCCCATAATCCCACAGGTGCACTCAGCCTTCATTTGTCGTCTCGCCACTGGTTGGATGCTTATGAATCTGGTTGGGAAAATCATATTGAGAGGTTAGTAAAGTCGGTAAAGATAAATCTGGAAAATGCCATGGAAACAATCCAGATTAGTGGAGGAGAAGCACCGGCCAAGTTGGGAGGAGTTGCCCCCAGAGAAGAAGCAAAACGAAATCCCTTGAAGACAGCCGCTTATCTGGTTGGGGGCTTGTTGATCCTTTCAATGTTGGGAATTTGGGGCTGGAATAGCATTAGAAACGCCCCTGAGGCTGCTGAACCTACGCATGTACAGCCAACCCCTACTGTTCCAGCTCCGACACCTGTGCCTACGGAAACTTCTCCTTTTACTGCGTCTGTACGCGGTTCAATTAGAGAAGACAACTTTGTCCTCGATCCTCAGAGTGATGGGGCAAGCATGTTGACGATAAGTTTATTTCTCACATTGACGGGCTATGATATCAATACCACCCAGGTCGTCCCGCGAGCAGCAGAGAGCTGGACAATCAGCCCGGACGGAAAAATCTACACTTTCAAACTTCGTCCTGATATACCCTGGGTTCAGCATACCTTTGGGGGGGAAACCACCCAGGTTCTTGATGAAAATGGTGAGCCACGTTTTGTAACCGCAGCTGATTTTGAGTATGCTCTTAAACGGACATGTGATCCGCGGTTTAGAGAAGGTTATTATTTTGGTACTCAGCTCATTCAAGGATGCATTGAAGCTCTGAATTATGAGGATCCCGAGAACATACCTTCAGAGTTGTTTGACGCTATTGGTGTAGAGGTTGTCTCTGATACTGAATTGATTATTTATTTGTCGGATCCCTCCAGTCTTTTTCTGGTCATCACATCCAGATATGGGGCCACGGCCGTACCTCACTGGGCTATGGAAAAATATGGAGAAGCCTGGATGAATCCGGGATTAATGCCCACAAACGGCATGTTTGTGATCGATGAGTGGGTTCTGGGGGAATCAATTCGTCTGATACGAAATGATTTGCTACCACCTGATATGGGTGGAGAAGGCAATATCCAGACAGTAGAACTGATTATGGCGGATGATAATAACGATGCGTATGATTTGTGGTTAGAGGGTGAAATCGATTATGCGTTCATTCCGGATGACCAATTATCTTCTCACCTGGATCAATTTCCAGGACAGACTGGCCAAATAACGGAACCATATATCCTCTCTGTATATTTCAACACGGAACATCCTCTCTATGCAAATGTTCATCTCAGGCGGGCTTTGTCTGCAGGTTTCAATCGAGCTGAATTTATCCAGGAAGTACTTCTGGGTCGGGGAGTAGCCATGAAACATTTTGCTCCGCCTGGTGTTTATGGTGCCCCTCCTTATGACGAAGTCGGAGTAGGAGACGACCTGGAATTCGCCCGGGCTGAATTGGAATTGGCTGGATATCCCAATTGTAAGGGCCTTCCAGAAATTAATATTTATGCAAGCCGGATAGATTTTGTAGCAGATGAACTTGCCCGGTACTGGGAGGAAGGGTTGGGATGCCCAGAGGGTACCTTAAACTATGCTGGATTCTATTGGGAACATCAGGATGAGGTGAAAGGCAGCGATTTGCTGATTCTTGGTTTCGTGAGCGAATACCCCGATGCGGATGGCTGGCTTGGATTCCTTTATTGCGATGATGCACTTTTTCCCCGATCCTGTAACGACGCTGATGATTTGATCCTTCAGGCCCGGACGGAAATCAGTGCTACTGCGCGGAAAGAAATATACAGGGAAATTGAAGAGGCTTTTTTTGGTGTAGATGGCACTTTCCCGGTAGCGCCCATTTATTCACCCATCCAGCTAATTGCCAAGCCCGATTGGTTAGAATATGGGCAGGCTGATTACTTTGACTACGATGCTTTTTCGAGATTTTCGGTTGATATTGAAGCCAAAGAGGCTGCACAGGGAGAGTAAGTAACGAATAATCCTTGTCAATAAACCCTATTCACTTTATAGTTAGTACGGATTATTTAATTTCAACAAAGGTTCAATCTATTTGATGACTCAGAATATCTTTCTCAGCTATCGAAGGGACGATTCGCGAGGGTATACGAATGCTATATATACCTTGCTGGAACTTCACTTCCCTCCTGATTCGATATTCATGGATGTCGATACCCTTGTTCCTGGTTCAGATTTTGTCCAATCCCTCCAAGAAGCTGTAGAAAATTGTGATATCTTTCTGGCAATCATCGGCTCTCGCTGGGAAAGTATTGAAGATCATAAGGGTTTAAGAAGGTTAGAAAATCCTGAAGATTTTGTCCGCATTGAAATTGCCCATGCCCTTAAACGCGGCATTCCAGTCATACCGGTATTGGTGGATGGGGCCCAGATGCCTTTCACTGAAAATTTACCAGATAACATCAAAGCGCTGGCCAGGCGCCATGCCTTTTCGATCGGTGATCATATGCGATCGGATGTTCAGCGTTTGATCAATGTGTT
>JAOZQY010000092.1:0-10281 GCA_029931975.1 Bacteroidales bacterium
GCGGACCGCCCATGATGAACTCTGCGGTATCCAACCTTCTGTATGATATGGGGGTTCCTGACGAAATGATAGACTTTGACGACTTTGGCTAACTATATATCTGGGGAGGATGCTGGACTCAGTTTGAAAAAGCAGGCTTCTTTGACAGCTTCCACTTCATCATAGTTGCTTTTGAGGGATAGACAGTTGTATTATCCGGAACGTCATTTAATACAGTGGCATTGGCACCAATACTCACGTTATTACCAATGGAAATTTTACCCAGGATAACAGCACCGGAATTGATGGTTACATTGTTACCGATAGTGGGCGCTCCATTAAAAGAGCCAATGGTGACCTGTTGGTAAATCAAGCAATTCTTTCCTATTGATTTTGCTCCTATGACCGATGAGTAACCCAGGTGGATATATAAACCTGGTCCAATCTTCTCTGTACCAATGACCATATTTCTCCTTGGTGGACAAAACCATTTTACGAAATATTTTAGATTTCCGATTCTATAGTAGAATATTGATCTGAACTCTGGATATGTCTGAAGTAAAAAGAGTAATCCGGGAATGGGTCCATACTCATGCTCCCTGATATTCAGCCATTTCTGAACATCGGCCTGAATTAAAGGTTTATTACTACTGTTGAAATAGAATATCAGGTGAAGAAAGCACTTAATATATCCTGAATAAATCTTAAGATAATTGACTAACTTTCCCATGAAGTCTGGAGTTTAGTCGAAATAAGCTCTTAATTCAGCCAGCAGGTCGGCGAAGCTGATAGCTTAATAGTTACAAGTTAGCCTATTTTTTTTTACCGGTAATGTATTGTAAAGGTGAATTCGTCAAATACAGACATAAATATCATGTAATTGCACCCTGCTAGGCTGGTTATAGGTAAGTATTATTTTATAAATCGCTAATCTAAAGGTATCTTGGTGACTGATTAATAACAGAGTTCATGAAAATACGATACATATTGTTCCCGGTTCTTATGGTCTGGTTCAGCTCCTGCGATCCTGTTTCAGAGGGAGAGTACAATACTGTTCAGGGATTTACCCAGGGAACCACCTACCGAATCACCTTCCAGCACCCTTCCATATGTGATCTGCAAAGAGAGATCGATTCGCTGCTTCATGTGTTTGACCTTTCGCTCTCTTCTTACGATTCCACCAGCATCATCAGTGCTGTTAACAGGAATGAACCGGGTGTGGTGACCGATTCCATGTTCCGTACGGTGTTTCGTGAATCGGGAAGGGTTTACCAGATAAGTGGAGGAGCCTTTGATATTACCCTTGCTCCGCTGATCAATGCCTGGGGTTTTGGTTCGGGACAGCAGCAGGATATTGATAGTGCTATGGTGGACAGTTTACTTCAGTTTGTGGGCATGGATAAGGTTTCCCTGATAGGCGACCAGGTTTTTAAGAGTGACCCTCATGTTAGGCTTAATGTGAATGCTATTGCCCAGGGCTACTCTGTAGATGTGGTCGCTTTGTATCTGGAGGATCTTGGCTGTAAGAATTACATGGTTGAGATAGGCGGTGAGATTCGCACCCGGGGAATGAATCCCAGGGGAAACTTCTGGAGAATTGGTGTGGACTGCCCGGAGGTGGGGAACATGATTCCAGGGAAACAGTTACAGGTGATTGTTTCCATGCATAACCGCTCCCTGGCAACTTCAGGCAACTACAGGAAATTTTATGAGAAGGATGGGGTGATGGTTAGCCATACCATTGATCCGTCGACCGGTTTCCCGAAAGTGTCAAGTTTGCTTAGTGCCAGCGTTTTTACTGATGAGTGTATTACGGCCGATGCCTATGCTACGGCCTGTATGGTCATGGGACTGGAGAAGGCCAAGGTCTTCATTGAAAAGCAGAAGGGAGTAGATGCCTATCTAATTTACGGAGACGAATTTGGCAATTATCAGGTCTGGTATACCGATGGAATGAAGAAGTATATTGAATCGCCCTGATGGTGGCAATAGATTTTTTTGATAATGAGACATATTCATACCTTCGTATTCTGGCTTATGATGGCCCTCCTTGGTTCCTGTAACACGAAGGAGCCGGGTTGCAACGATCCCGCAGCCAACAACACCGCCCCATCTGCCATTGAGAATGATGGTAGTTGTGTGTATGATTCTGTGTGGGTTGCACCGGGCATTACAATTGAATTGAATGAAGTACTTGATGAATCATCCGGATTAATTTTCTGGGACGGCCTCCTGTGGACCCATAATGATAATGCAGATACCAGGTTGTACGGGCTTAATCCTGAGACGGGTGAGATTAGCAGAGAATATCTTCTGATCGGGGTGGAGAATACTGATTGGGAGGAGATCTCCCAGGATGGGGAGTTTATCTATATTGGCGATATTGGGAACAACAGATCTGGAAACAGGACCGATCTACACATTTTGCGTATTGACAAAGGGTCCCTTCAATCTGGCAGTCCTTTGATCGATACTATATGGTTCTCCTATGGTGATCAGGTCGATTTTATTGCTCAGACAGCCAACCAGACAGAATATGACTGTGAGGCCTTTGTGGTCACTCAGGACAGTATATATCTGTTTACCAAGCAGTGGCTTACTTCTTATACCTCCCTCTATGCCATTCCCAAGAGTCCCGGCTCTTTTGTGGCCAGGAAAAGAGGTACGCTAAATATACAGGGACTGGTATCCGGGGCAAGCTACTTTGAATCGGACCGATTACTTGTACTCTGTGGATATAACAGCTTTTTAAACCCCTTTCTGTATCTCTTGTACGACTATTCCGGAGATCATTTTTTTTCCGGAAATAAGAGAAAAATTAATTTGTTGCTTCCCTTTACTCAGGTGGAAGGCCTTGCAAGTCCTGATGGCTTATTATACCATATTTCTAACGAGACTTTTGTGCGTGAAACTCTGATTGAGACACGCGCTGCCATTCACCTGATAGATCTTAAAGAGTACCTGGGGGCCTATCTGTAGTTTATGTATCATTAGGAGAACTGATGAGTTTAGTTCTTTTTTAGATGTTTGATATATGAGTTCATGAAGTTCATGCCTCCTCTGTGGACTTTCGTGTAAAAGAAATGGATGGTCTGATTTGGCTTGCATTTTTCATCAAATTGAAAGAAGTGTTTAACAAGCACTTACTTGTTTTTTTCTATATTTACCCACCTTAAAAACTTACATGCAGCAATGGAGTTGTGGGCCCTGGAATAGTACGGTAACTAATCTGTTAATCAATGAAATGATGATTTTCGTTTGCCAGTTTCATCAGGATTGTGTGGCTTTGGTTTTTAAGGGGAAATGGATTACTCGGCCTGCTTGGAACATGTGACCAAGAGGGCGGAGCTGTATCAGGGTTCTTTTTTGGATATATTTGTATATGATCTCTTCATGAATAGAAATTTTAATAAGATGAAACAAAAGCAGACAAGTTTTTCCCTGGTTATTGGTCTGGTACTTGCATTTTTTTTACTGGATGGATGCGTAGTAAATGAGAAAACTATCTATTTGCAGAAGTATGATGTCGGCAAGTATGAATCAGATTTCATCTTTGATGAAACTTACAGACTTCAACCCACTGACAATATCTTCATTCGTGTGATCACACCGGATAGCAGGTATGCTGAGATGTTTAACACAGTTCCTGTGGCTTCTCCCTCTATTTCTGCCACGGAACAATCGGTGGACCTACTCTCCTATGTTGTACAGCTTGATGGAACGGTTAATATACCTTACCTGGGTTCTATCCAGGTGGGAGGTAAGACAATTGTGGAAACGAAAGCCATACTCGAAAAGGCGCTCGCCGAATACGTTACGGATGTATCTATCACGGTAAAGCTGGTAAACTACTATGTCAGTATCCTGGGAGAGGTGAGCATGCCCGGACGCTATCCGGTATATAAGCAACACCTGAATATTTTCCAGGCTCTGGCTCTGGCTGGCGATATCGGCGATTTTGGAAACAGATACCAGGTAAAGGTAATTCGTTCAACTCCCGAAGGAACTGTGATTAAAGAGTTTGATTTGACCGACAGGTCCATTATCGATTCTGAGTTTTATTATGTCATGCCCAATGATGTGATTTATGTAGAGCCTATGTCAGGGAAATTCTTTGCCATGAATACATTTCCTTTTGCTTTGATCCTCACGACCATATCCACGACCGTTCTGATCCTGTCTTTTGTTCAGCGGTAACCTTCGGCATATTCTCTCGTAGAAACATTTCTAAACTACTTCAATTTTTTTAACATGACCAATGGACCTATAGATAATAATACACTCATCAAGCCTGTCAGGGCAGACGTATTCAACGTAAGGAAGATAGCCCTGCTTGTTTCAGCAAACTGGTATTTCTTCCTTTTGGCCATAATAATTGCCGGCGTTACGGCCAAGTTGTACACACGTCTAACCTTCCCAACCTACCTGACCACCACCACTATTTTGCTGGAAGAGGAGCAAGCAACACCTGGCATGGATATTCTTGAAGGTTTTGCTGTCAGGCCTGGAGCCCAGAATCTGGAGAACCAGATAATAATACTTTCTTCTTATTCATTGATAGCCCAGGCCATCAATGAATTGCCCTTCGAAATAGATATTTATAAGAAAGGGCTGTTCAACCAGGTAAGTTTCTATCCTATGAATCCGCTGATGGTAGAAGAGGGCTATGGGGGGTTGCCCTTTGGTGGTGAGTTCAGTGTACAGTATTATAGCGATGAACAGTTCCATCTGGTTTCTGTAAATGACGGACCTGAGATGGATACCCTCATTAATCTGGGTTATCCTTTCAAGTACATGGATAAATTTTTAACTATTAGTATTCAGCCGGAATTGAAGGAGATTTATCAATCAGGTAAAAAAATCTATGTTAAGTTCAGAGATAAGGAATCGCTGATCGATCATTACAAGGGAAGACTTCTGGTTGAAGCGGCTTCCCGGGAGGGTAGTATTGTCAGACTGAGTCTTGTGGGGACCAATAAGATCAAAGATGTGGTCTTCCTTGATATGCTGGCCGGGTTGTTTATCAGTAATAACCTGGAAAATAAGAATATGGAAGCCCGACGTATTATCGATTTTATTGATGCGCAGCTGGAAGATGTTTCTGAATCGCTGGAGCTAACGGAGGACGAGTTGCAGGAATTTCGTTCCATTAACCGGATCATGGATGTGTCGGCGCAGGCCCAGCAGATCATTGATCAGTCTGTGGAACTTGAAAACAGAAAGGCCAGACTGAGTCTGGAAAGGAACTACTATGAATCGCTCGATGGATACCTGAAGCAGGAGAACAATGAGGAAATGGCCATTGCTCCAGCGTCCATGGGTATTGAAGATCCACTGCTGGGCAGCCTGATGCAGGAACTCGCAGGTTTACAGGCAGAATATTTTAGCAGTAGTGTGGGAGAACGGAATCCCCTTCAGGCGCAATTGGAACTCAGAATTAAAAATACAAAGCAGAGTATCAGGGAGAACCTCCAGGGAATCATGAGTGCCAACCAGATGGCCCTGGATGAAAATGAGAGACAAATTAATACGCTGAATGCTGAAGCATCAAGACTGCCGGCCAAGGAAAGGCAGCTGCTGGGAATTGAACGTAAGTTTAACCTGAACAACGTGATCTATACCTTCCTGTTGCAGAGAAGAGCAGAGGCGCAGATTCAAAAAGCTTCGAATGTTCCTGACAATGAGCTGGTCGATTCGGCAAAACCCGGTGCTGACCCGGTGGCCCCCAATCCTATGGCGGTTTATCTTCTTGCCGTTACACTCGGCCTGGGCATCCCATTATTTCTGGTGGTCCTGATAGATACCATACGGAATAAGGTGAATTCGGAAGAAGAACTTAAACAGATGACCCGGCTTCCGATCGTGGGACATATTCCACATGGCAGATTGGGATACAATACGGTCGTACTCACAGATCCTCAGCACAAAATATCTGAAGCTTTCAGGGCACTGCGATATAGGATGGAGTTTATTACCCAGGAGGTTAAATGTCCGATTATCCTGTTTTCATCCTCCATGCCGGGCGAAGGAAAGACCTTTTCTGCTGTAAACCTTGCTTCGGCATATAGCCTGGCAGGGAAGAAAACCCTGATTATCGGCATGGATATGAGGCGTCCAACCCTTTCAAAGAGTTTCGGTTTGAACGGAAAGGATGGTTTATCCACCTACCTGATCGGTAAAGTTGCACTGGAGGATGTGATCTTCGATACCGGATATGAGAACCTTTATGTCATTCCTTCAGGCCCCATTCCACCAAACCCCAGTGAACTTGCTTCTTCTGAGAAAGCAAAAAAGATGATTGTCAGTTTGAAAAGTCAGTATGACTATATTATTGTGGATACGGCACCCATTGGAACCGTAGCTGACAGCTATGCTACGGCCGCGCATGCGGATGCCATTCTGCTCCTGGTAAGACACAACCATTCCGAAAGGAGATTGTTAAGAACCACCCTTTCGGATCTTAGCGTCAGTGGCATTATTTCTCCCAATCTGCTGCTAAACGATATCTCCACCAAAGGGTCCTCCTACAGGTACTCCTACAATGCCAAATATGCGTACCAGACCAGCAATAAAAAAGTAAGACTGCAACGATTTTTCGGTAAGAAGCCTGATTCAATGGATACCGATAAGTGAGAGTAAAGAACAGTAATACTGTGCAGGCCTTCTGGTACGGTCTTAGCAGCTTAAGCACGATGGGGCTAAGCCTGATAAGTGCGGCCCTGCTGTCGCGTTATTTTGATAAGATTGAATACGGGACCTACAGGCAGGTGGTTTATGTGTACACTACCTTGCTAGTGATCTTTTCAGCAGGATTTCCCAAGGTGTATGCATATTATTTGCCCAGGTATTCCCTTGCCCAGGGGAAGAGTATCTCATGGAAGATTACCGGTCTGCTTTTTGTTTCCGGAGTGTTCTTTTCCGTGATCCTTTTTGTTTTTTCAGATCTCTTTGCCACAATTCTGAGAAACGATGAACTGGCCCGGGGTTTGCGTGCTTTTTCTCCTGTTCCCTTATTGCTGATGCCAACACTTGGGCTGGAGGGGATCTATACCACTTATCGCAAAACCCAGTACCTGGTAGTATATAATACGCTTACCCGGCTTGTCACTCTTTCATGCATTATCGTGCCGGTAATTGTTTTTAAGGGCACTTATCTCCATGCCATTTATGGATGGATTGCAGCTTCTGTCCTGCAGCTTTTCGCTGCATTATATATGAAGGATCTGCCATTCAAAGGGATTAGCCAGGAGAAAGCTTTGCTCGGTCTGAAGGAGATATTTGCCTATAGTTTTCCAATTGCCAAGGCTAGTCTATGGGGGATATTAATCCTGTCGGCCAGTCAATTTTTTATAAGCAGGTACTTTGGAACTGAAGAGTTTGCCGTTTTTTCCAACGGCTTTATTGAAATTCCATTTGTGAGAATGATTACCGGTTCGGCAGCTGCGGTACTGATGCCGGTTTTTAGCAAAATGGTTCATAATAAAAGCAGCACAGAAGAGTTTGTGAGTCTCTGGCGAAGTGTCCTGGTTAAATCTGCCACCTTGATCTATCCTATGGCTGTATTTGGGATCGTGAATGCAAAATATATCATCGTATCTCTGTATTCACAGAAATATGTGGATTCCACAATATATTTTCAATTGATCACATTGACCAGTTTTTTTAGTGTGATCATCGTGGCACCAATTGTATTCGCCATGGGGAAGACCAAGATCTATTCCAGGGTCCATTTCATCCTGGGAATTATTACCTGGACTCTGGGTTATGCTGTGGTGATATTCTTTAAGTCGCCGGTTGCCTTTGCCATATTGGTCGTGGTGCTTACCATATTGAAATTAATAGTGTTGATAGCTTTTGTAGCCAGATCTTTCAATGTTGGCTTTCTCTCCTTATTCCCTGTGAAGAAGTTTGGAGTCCTTCTGCTGCATTCCTCAGTCATTCTGCTTCTTATCAACATCCCTCTGAATCATTTCCTGGGCCATCTGAATTCCATTGCTCTTCTGGCTATAAATAGTCTGACATTTCCTCTTTTCTTGCTGTTGACAGGGAGCTTTCTTAATCTGGGTTACCTGGAGGTTCTGCGATCTTTCAGGAAAAGTAGAAAATAGAATGGGACAAACATCTCACATATTTTCAATAGACGAAAAAAAAAGTGTGCATTATCTGTACCTGTTTATTGCATGGCCCTTCCTGGCCTTTTTTGTCGCCATTGCAAATTATGGGCAGAAGGAGGCCAGGAGGGTGGTTTACTTTTTTCTGATCTATTATGGACTGACCTTCGTCAATAACAATGAAGGGGTGGATGCTTTTCGATATATATTGATGTTACAACACAATGCCAGTCTGCCTTTTTCGGAATTTTTCAGGGTAGCAGGCGGCTTGTATTCCGGGACCTCGGTGGATATTGTTGAACCACTGATCTCTTTCATTATTTCAAGGTTTACCGTATTTCACGGGATCTATTTTGCTGTCTGGGCGGCCATTTTTGGCTATTTTTATACAAGATCAATCAATCTGGTACATGATCGATACCAGCTGAATCCCGGGTGGAATACCTTGATACCCATGCTATTCTTCATCTTTATCTTACCTATTACTTACATCAGTGGTGTTCGGATGTGGACCGCGGCATGGATCTTCTTTTACGGGGCCTATCACGTGATCATATATCGCGATAAGCGTTTTATTTTACTTGCACTATCAGCCTCCCTGGTGCATTGGAGTTTTCTCTCGGCCAACGCCATCCTGCTGCTCTATTTTTTTGCCGGCAACCGTAATATCATCTACCTGCCTCTGGCAGTGGCCTCTTTCCTGGTGCCCCGTTTGCTTTTTTCCACTTTCGGTGTGCTGTCCGTGGAACTGGGAGGTGCTTTTCAGGCCAGGTATGAAGGCTACTCCAGCGAAGGATATATGATGAACCAGCAGATACAGCAAGAGAGTGCCAGCTGGTTTATGCAAATGGGCTATGACCTGATCTTCTACTATCTTCTGTTTGCCATTATTATCATACAGATCATTTCCAGAGGTGAGGAGAAGGATTCGATGATGAAAAACCTCTATAGTTTTCTACTTCTGTTCCTGACCTTTGTGAATTTCGGGAAGCCTATTCCCTCTTTCGGGGGACGGTTTCAGATTGTATTTATGATTTTTGCCACCTTCTATCTTTTTCTCTATTACGTGAGAATCAAAACAGAAAGAATTACTCTGCTTACTGTGATGGGAATTTTACCCATGCTCTTGTATGTGGCCATAACACTCAGGCTGAGCTTGCAAAGTATAAGTGTCTGGATTCTGGCGCCCGGAATGGGTTCACCTTTATTAGCGCCGGGGCTTTCATTTTTTGATCTATTGTTTAACTAAGTGATGTGTTGTTGATGAAACTGAGCAGGGATACCTTAAAAAAACACTATTTGAATTCCCGGGGAAAGCGACTTGGGAAAAAATTTGTGGTGATTGAGTCGGATGACTGGGGAAGTGAAAGGATTACAAACAAGGAAGCTTTATCAAGCCTGTTAAAATCGGGCATTGATCTATATAAGAATCCCTTCAATTACCTGGATTCTCTTGAGACTGCCGATGATCTTTCGGCACTTTTTGAAACCCTGGAAAAATTCAGGGACCGGAAAGGAAACCATCCGGTCATTACAGCCAACAGTATCGTGGCCAATCCTGATTACCACAAAATCAGGGCATCCGGGTTTAATGAATATCATTACGAATCGACCCTTGAGACCTATCGCAAAAAGCCGGGGTGCGAAAATTCAGCAGCCCTTATCAGGGAAGGCATGGATGCAGGTGTGTACCATCCCCAGTTTCATGGCCGTGAACACCTCAGTGTTTGTAAATGGATGAGTGAACTCCGATCCGGGAATAAGCTATTGCTTAAAGCTTTTGATGCCGGGATTTTTGGAATAGATATGGATACCGAGCTGACAATCAGGAACAACTTCATGGCCGCTTTTGACAGTCAGGAAGAAACGGAGCTGGTGAATTTCGGGACCATCATTGAAGAGGGTAGCTCCATGTTCAAAACCATGTTTGGCTTCAACTCGGAATCGTTTATTGCTCCCTGCTACATCTGGCATCCCGATCTGGAACCTGTATTGCTGGAGAATGGGATAAAGTATTTCCAGGGCCTGCCCCTGCAGTATGCCCCGGATCAGGAGGGTCAATACAAGCAGATCTTCCATTACCAGGGGCAAAGAAACAAGAATGGACAGAGATACTTTGTGAGGAACTGTTTTTTCGAACCTTCCGAAAATGGGGGAACTAATTATATTGAGGAGGTTCTCAGGCGAATGA
>JAOZQY010000092.1:10291-11145 GCA_029931975.1 Bacteroidales bacterium
AATTATATTCTTCTGGGGGAAACCGGCCATTATTGGATCTCACAGGATAAACTTCATGGGTTCGCTGGATGAAGAGAACCGCAGCAAGAACCTGAAGGTTTTTTCCAAACTGATTCAAGCCATACTTCATACCTGGCCGGATGTGGAGTTTACCACTACAGATAAACTTGGAGGCCTTTACTGAGATGAAATTAAGGAAAAGCAGCGATCAACGTGTTTTGTGCCTGGTGATCCCATCGCTTCAGGCGGGCGGGATGGAACGGGTCATGTCTGAGCTTGCCCGCTATTTTTCATCCAGGGCGGAGCTGGAAGTGCACCTGGTCCTGTACGGAAGTCATCGTGAAGTCTTCTTTAAGGTTCCTGATGAGGTCAGCTTGCATGTACCCCGCTTTACTTTTAGCAACAGGGTCCGAATTATTAGTACTATCCGAACCATCTTATACCTGAGAAAAACGATCAGACAGATTGATCCCGAGACAGTTTTGAGTTTTGGAGAATATTGGAACAATTTTGTCCTGCTCTCTTTACGGGGCCTGAAATATCCTGTTTATGTTTCGGATCGCAGTCAACCCGATAAAAGCCTCGGGAAGTTACATGACAGGCTACGGCGCTGGCTTTATCCAGGGGCCAGGGGGGTGATCCTGCAGACCGAGATGGCGAAGGAAATCTATCTTCGAGACAACAATTATTCCCATATCAGGGTCATTGGCAATCCCATCATTTCATTCAGGACTCCGGGTCCTGACCATCAAAGGGAGAAGAGTATTCTGATGGTTGGCCGTCTGATTGAAAGCAAACATCAGGACAAATTGATAGAGATGTTTGCCAGGGTGGCACCGGCCGACTGGATTCTA
>JAOZQY010000010.1 GCA_029931975.1 Bacteroidales bacterium
GCATTGGCAAATCCGCAAATCCATTTCAGGTATTCATCCCGCCAGTTAGTTTTATTTTCAATGTTTTGACTTTCGATCATTTCAACGCCTCCTGTTTCTCAATTAGCTCTTTTGTCATCATAGTGAAAATTGGTTAACCGAAACTGTATGATTTGTAAGATTAGAGCGAACTACCTATTAATGATTCTGAAGGACATTTATCAGCCTGATATGCATGAATAAGAGTAATTAAACATTAATTGCTCATCATCACTGTCAGTGAATTCAATTTCAATCCTCTTCACGGCAAGTTGTGATGATTCGAATTTTCGAGCTCGGAGTCGCTATTATGAGCGATGCAGAGCTCTGTGAACCTACACTAAAACTTCTATTGAAATATACAGGGAATAGGAAATTTCTCCACCCGATTTGCCCTTTTCAAAAAGCACGCCCTGACGGGCACTCTACTTTTTGAAAAGAGCAAAGGCCAGCCCTTCGAAACTTTTGCCCGCGCGCAGGAAAACAAGCAATCGCAGAGGTTTTCTGGATTTCGCTATGAATCGGGATAGGTTATGGACAGGCATTGACTCGCCTCGCAGCAAAGCTACGAGGCATCATCGATCTTCTTATTGCTTATTTTTTTGCGCAAGCAAGATTCACAATTTTTTACTATTATACAAAACCGGACTTGTGAACAAACCGATTTGAGGGGATTCATTGACCTTGCCGGATACGGGATGCCGGGTTGCCCGATATTTCACCGATCTGCCCGGATCGACCGGCCGGCTGATCAGCCAGCCAGGCCCGATCGTATAGAAAATTCAGCATACAGTTCCGCAACCCGGACCGCCCGACACGGGCGGAACCCCCATAGTTCAGGAATTTTCACCTTCTTCTCCTTCGAAGAAGGTTCGACTTCGTTCAGATCTGCCTTGAATGCTTTACCCATTGCCTGAATTGTAAACGGAGCTGGCAATAAATGAAGCCCCGGCACTCTACAGGACAGACACTTTTTCAGATTTAATCCTCATCCAGCCTTTTGAAACTCACTCTTTTTCGATTTTGCTGTTCCTGTATCTGGTGTTTTGCCTGCTCCAACTTTTTTAGATACTCGAATATTACCAGAAATTGATCATCATGTTCTGACAATTTCTTGGCAATTCTCTCAAACTTAATCACTAATTCCTTGTGAGAGGTCAATATCTCACGCATTCTGGTGAAAACTCTCACTATCTGAATATTAACTTGAATTGCCCTTTCGCTATTTAGAACACTGGCTAACATAATAACTCCATGTTCTGTGAAAGCCATAGGGACATTTCTGGGCCCCCCAACTTGAGGTGCCAAATTGGCTCCTCAAGTTATTGAATTCTTCTGGGCTCAGTTCAAACATGAAATCTTCAGGAAATCGACTGATAGGAGTCTCGCCCTAACAATACATGATTGAATAACTATACCAAGTATCATAACAGACACGCTTTTCTCAGAAGGAGGTAAAAACAATGCCGCCCCGCCTCATGCTCTGCTGTGTTATATGTGTCAATTGACTGGTTATCAGCTAGAATTGCATTCATAATTCATTCGCAGTTTTCATCAGTGTACAATTGTTTGAAAAGAGAAGTATCTCAATCCGGTTTGCCCATTTCAAAAAGCACGCCATCCGGGCACTCTACTTTTTGAAAAGAACAAAACCGGGGTCCTCAAAACTCTGGCCCGCGCACAGGAAAATCAGCGATCGCTGCGTATCTTACAAAGATGGACAGCATCTCAGGTTATTGTAATGTTTTCCGGAACCGGAAAGGGTTTTTTATCCAGGCTTTGTGAATTTCTCATCGTCGTACGGGCCGAAAATCGCAATATATCAGTCCAGGCAACCTTCTTCGAGGGAGAAGAAGGTACTGTGTTAAAAAACAAGACTTTTGAATAGCCTTGGACAGGAAGTTTCTTTAATACCCCTGACATTGTTACAGAATGCCATTCATATAGGCTTGACAATGATACGATATATGCGTATATTTACTCTGACTATATTACATTATTAATAATAGATCATCATGATATTTAACAGAATTGCCTCACAATACCTGGAGGCCTGGAAAATTAAATCAAATCGTAAGCCCCTCATAATAAGAGGGGCCAGGCAGGTTGGAAAAACAACACTGGTTAATGAGTTTGCCAGGTCTTATAAGTACACTATCTTACTGAATCTGGAGAAATCATCAGATCTGGAGTTCTTTAATAAATTTACTCTGGTAAAGCCCATCATTGAATCTCTTTTATTGACCAATAACATTTCCATCGATTCGATAGGTGAAACACTATTATTTATCGATGAAGTGCAGGAATCACCCATGGCAATTCAAATGCTCCGTTACTTTTACGAGGAATTTCCGGAATTACATGTGATAGCAGCCGGATCACTTCTGGAATTTACTATGACAAAAGTGAAAAGCTTCCCAGTGGGACGGGTCGAGTATTTATATTTACATCCACTTAATTTTAGCGAGTATTTGGAAGCGATTGATCATCATGCAGCATTGAGTCAGATTAACAAAATTCCTTATGATCCTTTTGCGCATAAAACCCTGCTCGACCTATTTAATCAATATGCAATTATTGGTGGAATGCCAGAAGTTATTAGCAGCTTCATCGAGAAGAAAAGCCTTACAGAGCTACCCAGTGTATATGAGAGCATTTGGGGGACCTATAAAAATGATGTGGAGAAATATGCTTCAAACGAGACAGAGCGAAAAGTCATTAAGCACATTATGTCAACGGCACACTTGTATGTTGACAAGCGTATTAAGTTTCAAAATTTTGGGCAATCCAATTACAGGTCCCGGGAGGTTGGCGAAGCCTTCAGGAATTTGAATGATGCAAAAATTATTCGGCTTATATACCCCACTACTGATGTTGAAATTCCGGTAAAACCAGATTTAAGAAAGTCACCTCGTTTACAATTCTTAGATACTGGACTAATAAATAATGAACTGGGTATTCAGGCAGAAATGTTGGCCTTGGCTGATTTAAGTAATTCTCATAAGGGAGCAATTATTCCTCATTTGATTACTCAGGAGTTGATTTCTTTGACAAGCTCTAATAATAAGGTGCCATATTTTTGGATCCGGGATAAAAAGCAATCATCATCAGAAGTGGATCTTGTATATACATATAAAAATAAAGTAATTCCTATTGAAATAAAATCAGGCAAAGTTGGGACATTACGATCGTTGCATCAGTTTATTGATCGCTCAAATCATCCCTATGCAATGCGAATATATGCTGGTGAATATAATGTAACTGAAACCAAAACGCCCGGAGGGACATCCTATAGGCTGATTAATTTGCCTTATTTTCTGGGCACTAAAATTCCAGACTATGTCCAGTATTTTGTTAATAATTATTAAGTCTATTGCAGTATAATCAAAAGAAGTTTCCCCTGTTTTCATGGCTCCCGGGTCATCGCTTGATTTCTTCGCCACCCCCGCTTTACATTTTGCTTAGCTACAGAATTTTACTAATGGAACAGGTTCAGACTCTGCATTTTCCCAGTACTACCTGATTTAATCTCAAGGGGTACAATCTTATATACTTTGCAAAATCATCATAATATGAAGTGGCAATGTCCGATAACACATTTTGCACTGAATTCATATCGGTACGATTGGCAATAAAAGTCTTGACGGTCTCTGGCATTCCTCCGATCAACAGGAAATACCTTAAATATTCCTTAAGTTTTTCATGGAAAGGAAGAATAATAGGTTTTTCAGGTGACGCTTCCTTTTTTATAGCAATCAATGCATTCTCATCATTCGCCAACAGAAATTCATCAAATGACATAGGATACATATACAATGAATGGATACGGCCAACACCCCAAAATGTTAGATCGGAAAGAGCAAACTCCAGCTTCGAAACTTCTGCCCGCGCGCAGAAAATCAAGCGATCTCTTTTCGTTTATTAGGCGTCAAATGCTTACAGCTATTAAACTGGATTAGAAACTCAGATGGAAAACGTAATAGAATAATGCTTTCTAGCATCTACCCCTGGCGCAGGGACTGTTGGTAATGAAGAATCCAAAGAATCCTCCGATAGCCAGGCTTTTTAATATGTCTTTGCCTGGCATGCTTTCCATCAATCTTCCTTCAGTGAAGTAGAAGAAAAGGAAAGAAATTGTGGCACCTGCCAGAATGGCGGTAACAGTTGTTTTGAAGCGGGGAGAGCTTACAGTTCGGCTTAGCCAGCTTCCCGGCGGTTTAAGATCGAGTTGTTTAAATTGCATATATAACTATGTAGATAATAAAATATGTAAAAGTAATTTTTTTTCCTTCTGCGGCCATTTAATAATGACTTTCTTGTACCTTTACATAGAATTTGGGGTGCCTTAATAGTACGGGCTGAGATCAAACCCTTTACCTGATCTGGGTAATGCCAGCGTAGGGAACAGAGCAAATCTAATCCGGGTCCCCCTTTTAATTGATTGTAGTTGTTGCTAATAATTAATTCTATGAAAAGGATTTTGTTGGTTTCATTGATACTGGCCACTTCCATGGTGGTCATATCACAAAAAACGAATATCAGGGGTATTGTTATAGATGCTGAGGGCGAGGCACTGGCAGGTGCCAATGTGGTGGTGAAAAATACCCTCCTGGGTGTGATTAGCAATGGTGATGGTGAGTTTGAATTAAACCTGGACACGCAAAAATCTTATAAGATCACTGTCTCCTATATGGGGTATGATTCTCATGTTATTCATGTGACCCCTCCCTTTAAGGAGCAGTATGATGTTGTATTGCAGACATCCATGTTTATAGCTGACGAGGTGGTGGTCAGGGCCACCCGTGCCGGAAATAGGACCCCCATGGCCTATGATAATATGGAAGAAGAGGAGATCAAAGCCATGAACATGGGACAGGATATGGGATACCTCCTGAGCTTAACGCCTTCACTGGTCCAGTCATCCGAGTCGGGAACAGGCATTGGATATACTAACTTTCGCATCCGGGGTGCCGATCCCAGCCGGATTAATATAACGGTGGATGGCATTCCGCTGAATGATGCAGAATCGCAGCAGGTTTTCTGGGTGAATATGCCCTCCTTTTCAAGCTCATTAAGCAGCATCCAGGTTCAGCGGGGGGTAGGCACTTCCACCAATGGAGCGGCAGCCTTTGGCGCCACAGTTAATATGCAGACTGCAACTCCTTCAAGGGAGGCATATGCAGAGATTAGCAGCACTTTTGGTTCCTACAATACATGGATCAATACGGTGAAGGCAGGCACGGGACTGATCAGCGACAGGCTTAGTTTTGATTTTCGTTATTCAAACCTGAAGTCGGATGGATATGTGGATTATGCCTTTTCCGACAACCAGTCCATGCAGTTTACCGGAAATTATTTTACAAAAAAGGGCAGAATTAAGGCCAATGTGATCCTGGGGGAGCAGCATTCCGGGATCAGCTGGTGGGGCGTGGATGAGGCCACGCTCGATATCAACCGGACTTACAATCCGGCCGGTCAGTATTTGACTCCCTCAGGGGAGAACAGGTATTACGAGAACCAGACCGATAATTACTGGCAGAATCATTACCACCTGACCTACTCCACAAATCTTAGCGATCAGCTCTTGTTGAATGCCGCACTTTTCTATGTGGATGGGAAAGGTTATTATGAGCAGTTTAAGCAGGATGAAGATGTGGCAGATTATTACCTGCCAGAGATCGTCATCGTGAACGATACCATCACTCAAACTGATCTGATCCGACAGAAATGGCTGGATAATGATTTTTACGGAACCGTCTTTTCTTTGATCTGGTCAGGGGATCAACAGAAATTAACCGGGGGTGGTGGAATTAACAGATATGTGGGTGATCATTTTGGCAAGATTATCTGGATGCGCTATGCTGGTGATACGGAGAAGGAGCACCAGTGGTATGAGAATAACTCCGAGAAGTGGGACGGGAACCTCTATCTGAAAACCAACATCCAGATCACCAATCGTCTGAACCTCTTTGCTGATATTCAATATCGCTATGTGAACTACCTCCTTGACGGTATCGACGACGATGGGTATATGCGTGAGTTGAACCAGAAACATGTTTTCCATTTTTTCAATCCAAAGATGGGTGCACAAGTGGAGATCGATGCCACACAATATGCTTACGCCTCTTTTTCCATAGGGAACAGGGAGCCCTCCCGGCAGAATTTCAAGGATGCAACAGGCGATCCCGAATCAACTCCAAAAGCTGAGCAGCTCAGGGATCTGGAATTGGGCTATTCCTTCTCCTCAACCTCACTTGCAGCGTCAGGGAACCTTTACTACATGGATTACAACAATCAGCTGGTGCCCACAGGGGAGTTAAGCAACGATGGTTATACGATTATGACCAATGTGGAGAAGAGTTACCGGGTGGGTATGGAGTTGAGTTTTGGGGTTAAGCCGGTTTCATTCCTGGAGTGGAACGCCAGTCTGACCCTGAGCCGAAACAGGATCAGGGATTTTGAGGAGTCTTATGTGGATTATAACTCCTCTACATGGGAGGGAACAGAGGCCACACGGGAGCTGGGTGATGTGGATATTGCCTATTCTCCTTCGGTGATCTCCTCCAGCGATCTGGCCTTTCATCTGGCAAAGTCCATGAATCTCCATTTCATCAGTCAGTACGTGAGCGAGCAGTACTTTGTGAACAACATGAACAAAAATATGAAACTGGACGCCTGGTTTGTAAACAGCCTGCGTTTCGATTATTCATTTCCGGTGAAGAGGGTGGGGGTTGTTGGCCTGCAGTTCCAGGTAAACAATTTTTTCAATACCCTCTACGAGAACAATGCTTATGGAGGGACCTGGTGGCAGGATGGGGAGGAATACTACTGGTCGGCTTACTTCCCACAGGCAACAATTAATTACCTGGCTAAGGTGAGCTTAAAATTCTAATTTAGATCGGGGGAAAGAAAGATGTGGTTTGAGTTTTTCGGAGTAATCACAGGGATCATCTATGTGCTTCTTGAGGTGAAGCAAAATCGCTTACTATGGCCCCTGGGCATTGTCACCTCGGCTGCATACGTCTTTATATTTTTTACCGGCAAGTTCTATGCCGATATGGGACTGCAGGTGTATTATGTTATGATCAGCATCTATGGATGGTACTACTGGAGCAGGGGAGGTGTAAAGGCAGAGAAAGGGGAGCTTCCGGTGGTCCGGATCACCAGGCAGCAGTTCATCCTGCTTTCTCTTACTTTTACTGCCAGCTGGATGGCTATTTTATTTCTACTTGATAAGTATACTGACTCTACAGTGCCTCTGGGCGACTCCTTTACTACTGCCCTGGCCATTGTGGCCACCTGGATGCTGACCCGAAAAATTATTGAACAATGGTTTTTATGGATCATTGCCAATGTTGTCAGCGTAGGTCTCTATATTTACAAAGGATTATATCCCACGGTTTTTCTCTATGCAGTATATGCAGGGATGGCGGTATATGGATATTTGGAATGGAAGAGATCCATGAACAATCAGATGGAAGATGAACAGCGCGGATAATATCGTAGTACTGGCCAATGGACTTTTTCCAAGGGCTCCACAGGGACTGGATCTGCTTGAGGCAGCGGATCAGCTGATCTGTTGCGATGGTGCAGCCGATAAACTTTTTGCTTACGGCCTTGTGCCCCATGTGATCATCGGGGATCTGGATTCTGTTTCCAAAAAGATCAGGGAGCGATATGCTCCCCTGCTGATTCATTCAGACGATCAGAACAGCAACGATCTGACCAAGGCCGTTCACTATTGTATAGAGAAAGGATATCCATCCCTGAGCATTCTTGGAGCCACCGGCCTGCGGGAGGATCATACCCTGGGAAATATTTCCCTGATGATTGAGTATTTCCCCCACATAGAGGTGCGGATTATCTCAGACTATGGAATCTTTTTCCTGGTTCGGAGTGGCGAAGAAGTGCAGTCCTTTGCCGGAGAAAATATTTCTTTTTTCTCCATTGATAACCGTATTTGTGTTACTTCGAAGGGACTTAAATATCCACTTAACGATTTACAATTGTCTAATTGGTATGCAGCCACATTAAATGAGGCCACCGGTGATAGCTTCAGCCTGCACTATGAATCGGATTTGCCATTGATAGTCTATAGAGCCTGGTATAAAACTACTCTTTGATTCCCAGCTCTTTTTCAATTTCCAAAGAAGATTCTTTATCCGGACAATCGATGGAAGAGAGCCAGGGTTTAATATCCAGCACAGGTGTACCATCAAAAGCGTCGATCCCACTCACATGAAGGTGTCGGCCACTGACTCTCTCAAGCTTGATTACCCCGAAACCAATGCTATTTGGCCTGTTAGGGGTGCGGGTTGCAAACATGCCAAATTCCCTGTTGCTGGCAGGAGGTCTTACCTTGGGGTGCCATTTTGTTGACATATGCATGTGGTATAGAACGATGAGATATTCATACTGTCCAAGATTCTGCATGGCTTCTTCATATTCCGGATAAATCTCGATGATCCCCTGGTTCTCAGGAGCCAGTACTCCCTGGCGGGGGGCACCTGTCTGTGGAGAAAGATCAGTATGAAATTTTCCGATAGCCTGATATTCAACTTTCATTTTATCAGTTTGTAGGGCTTGTTCTTCTTCGCTCTTCCCGGCTTTTTCGAACAGCACTTCGCCCAGTTCATGTTTGTCAAATTGGTTATTCATCAATGCTGGTTTCAGGCCTGCCTTTTGTACATAGATTGCAGCTTTCTGGGTCTTCAGCGAATTCCTAAAAATGTTTTCGTTCAGCTTTAGATCCTTCGCCGGGGAGTTAATGGAAAAACCGTAGCCCCCTCCATCTGTTCCATTGTTTTCAATGGTATTTCGGGTAAAAGTGTTTCTGTGTGGGGCATTGCTTTCCTGCTCTCCACGTAAGTTCACCCCATCACTTTTGTTCTCATAAATGTGATTGTTCTCAAACAATACATCGGTATCTTTGTGACCTGTACATAATCCAAAGCGTCCGTTGTGGTGGATTTTATTACCTCTTACCTTACTTTGATAGACTCGCCAGCAGATGTATAATCCATCGCGATCGTTGTGATGTATATCGTTGTTTTCTATATGCGAAAAAGGCGATCCCGTTCCCGGATGCAGACCTGTATTCCCACTACCGGAAATTTCGCTGTTCTTCACCGTAACATGTTCAGTGGTTTGCCAGCTGATCCCTTCCCCGTTGAAATCTTTCACGCAGACAGCGTCCAGGGTGATCCATCTTGATTTATAAATTAAGATGCCCGCACTGTTGCAGCCATCGGCAAAGTAATTTTCATTGCGATTCCCATCGATCACCAGGTTTGAGACAGAGCTGTTCTCTGCTTCGATCACTTCTATCACAGAGGAGGCATTAGATATCAGTCCATTCTTATCGGAACGGTAATCGCGGATCAACCCCCGGTCAATATAGATGATATCATCTACAATATCAGTAATATATGCGGTTGAGACGTTCCAGCAGCTGCTATTGGAATTATCACTGACCTGTACCTTCATTCCGATTTCAAAGCCATCTGGATTTTCGACAGTTAGCTTCAGTTCTCCAAAGTCGGCATCCACCACATATTTGCTTTGAATACCCTTATCTCTTTTCAGTACGGTCTTTTGGCCGGAGCCTACAAGTGCAATGTGGCTTTTTAGACGAAGGGGTGCCGAAATAGTATAGTGGCCGGGATTCAGGATCACGGTTCCCCCCGTTTCTACAAGTGCATCGATGGCCAGCTGGATGGCCAGATTGTCATATCCGGAAAGATCCGCATCTTCTCCACCAACGCTTATTTCACGTTCTGCAATTCTTGGATATACCAGGGCATCTGCTTCCTGGATTTCCTGGGCAAACAAAGTCAGGGGAATGCACATCAATATAAACAATACGGCTCTTTTCATTTTATGGTGGTTTATGGATATTAAATCGCTATTTACTCTGCGCCACTGAATTCACCACTTAGCCTGGTTTGCAGTTCGGCAATATCATGCAGGTGCCTTTTCAGGATCATGATTTCGATACGGTTGAGCACTCTGGGGTTGGTGAAATTTCCCGGAATTTCATCGTGGGAGATACTTTCAGCCTGACTCCTGATACGTAAATGTGTGATGAAATTGAATACCTGATTCAGCTCCTGATAGAGCGACAGGTCGAAGATTTCCTTCTCATAAAGCAGGGTTGCCCGTTCCATGCTTCCCGTAGCTGCCAGGTTTTCCCGGATGGCATGGAGCCTGATAAAGGAAGTAAGCGGAAGCAGTATCTTTTTCATATCCATGAGATGGGCATCAGGTTTTCCCGGAATTTTCATCTGGTTGATGGACCTGGCCATATGGTAAAAGAATACTGCCTTACTTTTAGAGAGCTTATTCACATGGGTGCGTAGCTGTTCTACCAGTATTTTTTCGCCATAGATGCAGCGGAAGTCAAAGAAGATGGCAGCATCCAGTATGTCCTTGGGATTGCTGTTTTCAATCCACTGGGTAAAGTACTTTTTCCAGGTATCCAACTCACAGTTCCACCTGGGATTCATAGCCATTATTCCACCCTGGCATTGCCGGTATCCAACGGCATCCAGGTCCATATTAACCTTTTTGGCCAGTAACTGGAAATAGACCTGGGCCTCACGCCTATAGCTATCCTGCGTATTTACAGTAATGATGGCATTGTCCTGATCGGTAGTAAGAGTTTGCTCTTCCCTCCCCTGACTTCCCATGGCAATAAATGCGAATTTACAGGGTGCAGGGCCTAATTCCTCTATAGCCAGATCGATGAGCCTTCTGTTAATGGCATCCCCAACAGAACTGATTATCCTGGTAATAATTCCGGTTTGTCCGCCACTTTCAATGAGGGCCTTTACCAGGACCGGCAGGCGTTTGTATATTCTTTTGAGTTGTTCCACTCCTTCGGCGATCGAAATTTCCTTGATCAGGAATCCTGCCTGGTTCTCCTGAATTCCGCCTATCTCGCGATAACCGACCACTCCGGAAATTTTTTTATTATGGCCCATCAGTGCCAAATGAGAGAGTCCCCTTTTCTTCATGGTCAGTAAACCCTCAAACAATAAAGCACTTTCAGGCAAAGTGATAACCGGTGAGGTCATGATCTCGATCACTTTTTTCTCAGGGTCCTGTCCGGCTGCCAGCACCCTTTCGGTGAGATCGTGCTGATTGATCACCCCTACTATCTTTTCCCCATGGTTGACAAACAGGACATCGTTCTGTTTCCGGCCCATGATCCTTACAGCCTCCCTGATGCTGGCATCGGCGTGTACCCTCCGGATATCCCGGGCTATCACTTTCAGTGGTTGGTGCATCATCAGCAGGAGGGTTTGGAGTTCCCCGGAAAGCAGCTCACTGTCTTTCTCAAACTGCATCTGACTGCTAATCTCCTTGATCACAATGATATAACCGGTCTGGTCGGCATAGGTGATCATGGAAACCGAGATCACCACTTCCTTCTGTTTACTCTCTTTGCAGTTTAGCAAGGTTTCCCGGGAGATAGACTTTTTTGGATCGCGGAATTCTTTTGCAAAATTCCTCCATTTCAGGCTGAAAAGCTCTTCGAAATGCAGCCTTGGTACTTCAGCCGGAGAGTAGCCACTTAAATCACTGAAGCGGAAGTTTGAATAAATGAATTTTCCTTCCACCATCATCAGGGTCCCTTCGGTAGCAGCTTCCACCAAAGACTTGTATTTTTCACGGGAAAGATGTAATTCATCTTCCGCCTTTTTCTTCCTGCGTTCAATGCCCAGGCTCTGGCGAATTATCACTACCAGTAGGATGCTGATAACCAAGGTGATGATCAGGACCATACGTAAGAGACGGTTTTTCAGAGAGCGAATTTCCAGCCTCACATCCTCCAGGTAGATACCCGTTCCTACAATCCAGCTCCAGGGTTGAAATTCCCTAACATAGGAAAGCTTAGGAACGATCCTGGTCGAATCATCTTTCCATTGCCACATATAATTGATAAATCCTTCTCCGAACTCTGCCACGCACCGGACCGACTCCATGAAAAGTAATTTGCCATCCGGATCCTGATAGTTGTTCAGATCGGTTCCGATGAGCTCAGGCCTGTATGGGTGCATGATCATCCTGGGTTCTGTGTCGATGATCCAGAAATAATCTTTTCCCTCATCCCCGTAACGGATTTGCCTGACCCGCTCGATAGCCAGTATTCTGGCCGAATCGGCAGGCATTCGCATGTTTAATGCTTCCCGCTGGTACTCTTCCAGGAGGCTGCATACTGAATTGGTCAGTTCGGAAATCATCTCCTTTTTTCCCTCCATGATATTTCTTTCAGAAGTGGGGAGGATGACCACGAAAATGGCCAGTACAAAGAGGCTGATGGCGAGAATGGATGGTAATACTATGGAAATAAAAAAGTGTTTCAGACTGTTCTGCGGCATTTCAGTAGAGCTTATTGACTTGAAGGAGACGACTATCCGTATCAAATATACAAAATCCGCTACGGAATTTATGACGTGTGACGGGTGGAATCCCAATAATAGAGGGGAGTTCTTTTACTCGAAGACTCCTGTATCTGTATTGCCTGAACGCAGACGGGACAACCATATGGAATCCGCGCACATGGACATGCCCGGTGAACCCCAGGGTGCAGTTGTTCTCTTGCATCAATTGGAAGTGAGACCCGAATTCCTTTGCCCTGGTATAGAATCCTTTAATAAAACCTGAAAGATTGGGTTTCACATAATGAGTCAACAGCATTTGCCCTCCGGGGGTGTTGAGTATATGAAATTCAGGCAGTCCGGACAGGAAGGTGAGCTCCTCCTGACCGTAGCCCGGATACAGATCTTCTTCATGTTTCCAGTATTTATTTTCCTTGTCGGCTGACTGTTTCGGGCTCTTCCCTGCGGCATGGAGGTCATGATTTCCCGGGACAATGATACTACACTTTTTCCGGACCAGCTCCAGACAGGCAGGAGCGTTCCTGGTTTTGGGGTAGCGGTAGTAGTTTTCACTGAAGCCCGAGATATCGCCCAGGCAGATCAGTTTATCATACCCTTTCTGGTCGATTCTCTTCAGAACCTTCTGCAGTCTGGGAAGGTCCTCGTGAATATCTGATATAAGTGCCAGGCGCAAATCTTTTTTTTATAGGTAGATTCAAAGCTAAGCATTTTGTTTTTCCCGAAGCTTGAATCATTGCGGGATATGAAAACTCTTATTCTGTTTTCTCCAGTTTGTAAGCCACCACCCGGTTGTCGAAGAAAGTCGGGACATAGACTATTTGCCTGGTCTGGTTGAATCCGATATCGGCCGAGTTAATCTCCCGATCGGAAGTCTTTAAGAGGGAGATCTTGGTGAAATCGGGAAAGATCATAAAGATTTCGCCCGACCAGTCTGAGGTCAGATAGTGCCCCTCCCGTCCTGTATACTCAATCCCGTCGCCATGACCAATTTCGGTGGTAACAGTTTCGAAGCTACCCGTTGATGTGTCGATAATCTTAAGATCCGAACTGCCCGATGATGTAAGAAGTATCCTTGACTGTTCCACACATAGTCCGTTCGGGCGTTCCAGTCCCCCGGTGATCCAGGCCTCCGCTTTTCCATCGGCATATACCCAGATATACCCTGTGTCGGAATCGGTAAAATACACTTTCCCATCTATGCCCATCGCCACATCATTCAGGAAGGATGCTCCCTTCACATCAATCCTTTCCATTACTTCAGCTTTTTCAATATTGATGATCAGCAGTTGATCAATATCAGTGACATACAGGGTATTCCCTCTTACGCCCATCCCCTTGGGGGCATTCAGGCCTGTGACCCAGTCCAATTTTAAGACTGATCCATCTGCTTTGAGGATGGAGATAAATCCCTTCCCGTTCTTTTCTGAAGGAGCTCCGTTGATGCAGGATACGAATAGCAGTTTTCTGAAATGATCATACAGCACGGATTCACAAGTCGATAGTATGGTATCCGTTCTCCATACCTCTGTTAAGGACCATTTTGGTTCAGTTTTCTTTGTTAATGCAGCCTTCTTGGGACCGGCAGAGTTGCAGCTTAGTAGAAGGGTGATGGAAACGATGGTGATCAGTAAAGTTTTCATATACTCTAATAAATTACAATTTCAGTTCTAAAATTACCATTTTTTTTATTCTAAAATCACGGCTGCACTAATTCGCTTATCTTTGCGCAATCATGAATTACCTCTCGGCTGAGAACATATCAAAATCATTTGGGGATCAGATGCTCTTCGAAGGAATCACCTTTGGACTGGCCAGGGGAGAGAAGACTGCCATCATTGCCCGGAACGGTACTGGGAAAACCACATTGCTGCGGATTCTGGCGGGTATGGAGTCGACCGATAGTGGCACTTTTACCTTCCGGAACGGAATCAAGGTAGCCTTCCTGGAACAGGCCCCGGATCTGGATCAGACTCTTACCATTGATGAACTGATTCTCTCTTCCAATTCAGCGGTGCTAACTGTAATCAAGCAGTATGAAAAAGTAGTACAGGAGCATGCGGAGCGGCAGACGGCTGAGGCAGCTGGTAATCTTGAAGCGGCCACTGCAGAGATGGATCACTTGCATGCATGGGATTATGAGCGGCGGTTAAGGCAGTTGCTGGACCTTTTTCGTATTACCAGTACGACCCAGCTTGTGGGTGAACTTTCGGGAGGGGAGAAGAAGCGTCTGGCCATGGCGCTGGTGTTGTTGGACGAACCCGATTTCCTGATCCTGGATGAGCCCACCAACCACCTGGATATTGAAATGATCGAGTGGCTGGAGCTCTATCTCTCACGTTCCACGCTGACCCTTTTGATGGTGACACACGATCGTTTTTTTCTGGACAGGGTTTGTAACAGGATTTTTGAGCTAAGTCTGGGAAATCTCTACCAGTACCAGGGCAATTACGAGTATTTCCTGGAGAAGCGGGCTACCAGGGAAGATCTGCGTAAGGTAGAGGCTCACCGGGCTGGTCGCCTGATGAAGAGAGAACTGGAGTGGCTGCGCCGGATGCCCAAGGCTCGTACCGGGAAATCAAAGTCACGTATCGATGCCTTTCAGGAGATAAAGGAAAAGGCCACACTGGAGGAAGAGGGTGGTGAGTTGGTACTGCGGGTGAAATCTCCCAGGCTGGGAGGAAAGATCCTGGAGATTGACCAGGTGAAGAAGCATTTTGGCTCCTTTTCCATCATAGATAATTTCAGCTATAAGTTTGCAAAGGGCGAACGTGTGGGGATTATCGGACGGAATGGGACAGGTAAGACCACATTACTGAACCTGATTACAGGTCTTGACAGTCCCGATTCCGGAAGTATCATTACCGGCGATACGGTGGTATTGGGATATTACAGACAGATGGGTCCCACCTGGAAGCAGGACCAGATTGTGATTGATGCTGTCAAAGAGATTGCCGAGGTGGTGACCATGGAGGACGGGCGAACCATTTCCGCATCCCGTTTCCTGGAGTATTTTATGTTTTCACCCGATTCACAATATAAGCGGATTGAGAAGTTAAGCGGCGGAGAGCTGCGGCGCCTGCATCTGCTTACAGTATTGATCAGGAATCCAAACTTCCTGATCCTGGATGAGCCCACCAACGACCTGGATCTTTTTGCGCTGAATAAGTTGGAGGAATTTCTGCTGGCCTTTAAGGGCTGCCTGATGATAGTCTCCCACGACCGCTATTTCCTTAATAAGCTTAGCGATCACCTCTTTGTATTTGAAGGAGATGGAAAAATTAAGGATCACTACGGATCCTATTCAGAGTACAGCTTCCAGCAGGAGACAAAAAAGAAAGCGCTTAGCAGGAGGACTGAAACAGTGGTAAAATCCAAAAAAGCCGGCCCGGCAGCTAAAACCAAACGTTCTTACAAAGAGCAGAAGGAATATGACGGATTAGAAGAGGAAATTGAAAAACTGGAGGCCGAAAAGACGGCCCTTGAGGAGGAGGTTAACAGCGGAACCCTCGATTATGAGATACTGAACAGCAAATCGATCCGCATCGCAAAGTTGATGGAACTCATTGATTTAAAAATGGAGCGTTGGATGGACCTGGACCAGCTCTCCTGATTTTCCCTTTATTTTCCTTTTACTTCTGTAAGACAGACAGGGTTTCCGCCACCTGTTGGGAAGAGCCAGATATCATATTTATCGTAGATCAGCAGGGCCTCCGATTGGTCCATCCAGTTAGCCACACCGTAGCCCGGAGTGTCTTCCGGATAGGCCCAGTCCTCATCGGCAAAGCTCACATCCAGATTAGCTGTCAGCTTCCTGGTCTCCAGGTTTGAAGTATTCATCAGGCACCAGTCTCCCTCCTTTTACCAGCTCAGGAATTTTCCATCGGGCGAAAGCGACGGCCTTTCCTGGAGTGCTTCTAAAACCAGCTTTTTTTCGCCAGATTCAGGGTCCGCCAGGTAATAATCCCTGTAATGACCATCCCAGGTGAGCAACTTTGCATAGGGTACTGATGAAGATCCAAGCAAGATATGATTGCTCTTCGGGATCCTGATATGGGGCATCCTGGTATCTGCCAGCTGGACAAAGCAATCTTCTGCTGGATCATATACCCCGGTATAGGTCCTGTTCTTCTCTTTTTCACCTTTTTTCCCGCTTATACCGGCCAGGAAGGCAAGTTGTCCTGTCCGCGTGTTCCAATTCAGCGCTCCTGCCCAGGCACCGCTGCAAAGCTTACCCATTTTCCATCCTGGGAGATGGAAGGGGACTTCAGCTGTTGGAATTTCATGATATCGCTGAGCTCCATGGCACGCTTCTCCTGCGCAAACAATCCGATGGAACACAGGCAAAGGGCCAGGGCAAAGCAATATCGCCCATTGAGAATGTTTATCGTCGGTTATAGAGTTTGTTTGGTTGTGATTACAACAACGCCGTTTCCACCACGTGATCCGTAGATGGTTGCATCACTGTCTTTTAAAACTTTAACAGATTTTACAATGCAGGGCATGATCCCATCTATAACACTGGTTGGCTGGCCATCGACAACGATGAGCGCCCCGCTGGCACCACTGGTAAAAGAAGTGTTCCCGCCCCGGACAGTTATGGTTCCAGAATTGGAGATAGTTATTCCGGTGCATTCGGCCCTGAGCAGTGCGTATATATCAGTGTATTTACAAAAATCATTGTTTTCTTCTGCCAGGTTGCTTACTGCATAATTGAGATTGGTCTCTGTGAGATAACCATTACTGATAGCCAGTTCCCTGTTCTTCCTGGTATCAATGAAAACGAGGTTGATTTTCAGGGTATCTTCTACATCGCGCACCTTTTTATTTACAGGCCTGAAAGCTTTGGGTTTTATCATAATAATATCCTTTTCCATGCAGACAATGGAGAAATTCCCTTGTGCATCAGAGATGGTAGTTGCTTTGGCTTTCTTTGAACTTACCTCCACGTTCATTACCGGGAAAGAATTGTAGGCTGTTAGTTTTCCGTTTATCACCCTGGTTTGGGCCTGGGCAGAAAGGGAGAATAATATTGTGCTGACTAGAATCAGGAAATACTTCATAGTGATGGGATTTCGTTAGGATAAATATAAAATAAATTAATTTTTCTATTATTTTTAGACTACAAAATTGAACGAAAGTTTAAGGGGGCCATATGATTAGGATTGAAGTGGTATTCAAGTTCTTAAATATTTGAAAATAAACACTAACTTTGTGCATTCATATATAGAAATTAAAACAAATTTATGGGCAGATCACAGGAATCATTCAACAAGAAAGAAGTAAGAAAGAAAAAGGAAAAAAAGAGGCTGGATAAAGAGAAAAAACGACTTGCCAGGAAAGACGGTGACAAGAAGGGCGGACTTGATAGCATGATCGCCTATGTGGATGAGAATGGAATGCTTACAGATACGCCCCCCGATCCAACGACCAAAACCAAAACCAAGATTGAAGATATTGAAGTCAGTGTTCCCAAGATGGACGAATCCATGAAACCGGATCCCATCCGAAGAGGAAGGCTCACTTTCTACAACGATTCCAAGGGATATGGATTTATTCGTGATGCAGTGACCCAGGAGAGTATTTTTGTTCATGTAAACGAATTCAGGGATGATATCGTTGAGGGAAATATGGTTTCCTTCGAAGTTGAAAAAGGTCCGAAAGGTCCTGCTGCTGTCAGGGTCAAACTGTCATAAAAACCGACTGTGAGTAAAACCGGGTTGAAAAATACGGTCATTACTATTATGCGTGCCGCCATTGGGTGGCACTTTTTCTATGAAGGGCTCTCCAAACTGTTCGTGGAGAACTGGTCGGCCCGGAGTTATCTTGCCAACGCCACAGGCTTTCTCTCAGTATTCTATCACTGGCTGGCTTCCGGTGAGAGCCTGGTGAAGGTCATCGATATTCTGAATGTCTATGGCCTGATCCTGATCGGACTGGCTCTGAGCCTGGGGATCTTTATCAGACTTGCTTCTGCTGGTGGAATCCTGCTGCTCTTGCTCTACTACTTTGCCTACCCTCCTTTTGGAACTTCACTATTTGGGAACATGGAAGGGCATTTCTATATAGTTAACCGCAATTTTATTGAAGCATTTCTGCTGCTATGGTTTATCCTGAACAAGCAGACCGGATATGGGATTTCGCATTTGTTCAGAAAAAGAACTTCTAAGGAGTTCGGCGACAGTGACGAAGCGGAGGTGAAAAACTCGCGTCGCGAAGCACTGAAAAATCTAGCCACCTAACCCATCCTGGGAGCCATGGGCTGGGGAGCCTTCCGTCATGCGGGAAAAGAGGTGGATGTTATGTCAGGTGCCACCATCCAGCTGAACTTTACATCTCTGGATGAGCTCAAGGGTGAGCTACCCAGGGGAAAGATCGGTTCTCACGAGATCAGCAGACTGATAGCCGGTGGCAACCTGGTGGGTGGATGGGCCCATTCGCGCGACCTGCGCTATGTTTCCTCCTTGTTCAAGGCCTATATCAGGAAGCAGGGTTATACAGCAGGGCTGGCAGCCCATACGGTAGATGCGTTGATTGCCTGCGATGCCTATGGTCTTGTCCCGGACTACTACATGAAGGCTATGCACCATGATAACTACTGGTCAGCACATCCCAGGGAGAACCGGGTACCCTTCGAGGTAGACGGGGAGAAATACCTGGATCATAATAAGTTTCACGACAACTGTTTCTGTCTCTTCCCCGACCGCACTGCTGAATTTGTTGAGCGGGCCACCGTGCCGGTGATGGGTTTCAAGGTTCTTGCTGCAGGGGCCATCGAACCATCCGACGGATTCAACTGGGCCTTTGAAAATGGGGCCGACTTTATCTGCGTGGGCATGTTCGACTTCCAGGTTGTGGAAGATGTAAACACTACCATCGATGTCCTCCATAAGCTTCAGGGACGTACCCGACCGTGGTACGGTTAGGATCCCATTTCAAAGATTGTTAAAAAAGCGTTGATGAAGTGTCTGACTACAGGTATTTTAGATTTATAGTTTATATTGCAAACGGAACATTTGAAAATAAAGCTTTGGGATATGTACAAGAAGTTGGGATTATTGTTTTTTTTGTGGGTTCTGGTGGTGACCGGAATAAAGGGACAGGATTGGCAGCTGGTCTGGTCGGACGAGTTTGACGGGGATTCGCTGGATGCTGCGAAATGGTCTTATCAGACCGGTACCGGGTCGCAGTATGGACTGGATGGTTGGGGAAATAATGAACTGCAGTATTACCGCCCCGAGAATGTAAGCGTTGGCGATGGCTTGCTGACGATTACTGCCAAAAAGGAGAATTATGAAGGGATGAAATATACCTCTGGCCGGATTCGGACTTTTAAAAAAGCTGGATGGACCTATGGACGCTTTGAGTTCAGGGCCAAAATGCCGGAGGGTCAGGGACTCTGGGCAGCCATTTGGATGCTCTCCACCTACGAATCCTATGGGGGTTGGGCGGCCAGTGGCGAAATCGATATCATGGAGTACCTGGGACATGAGACCAACAAAGTGCATGGAACACTCCATTTTGGAAGGGAGTGGCCCTACAATGTTTCAAAAACCGCCTCCATGATCAGCAATGGAGCATCATTCAGCGAGGAGTTTCACGATTTCGCCCTGGAGTGGAAAGCAGGCGAGATGAGATGGTATGTGGATGGTGGTCTGTATGTGACCATGGGAGAAGGTGACTGGTATTCGGACGGGGAAGCGTTTCCCGCTCCATTTGATAAGCAGTTTCATCTGCTTATCAACCTGGCCGTGGGCGGGAACTGGCCTGGATCGCCCGATGCATCCACCGATTTCCCACAGGAGATGGTTCTCGATTATGTGCGGGTTTATGAAGATCTTTCTACGGGTGTTGCAGCAGGAGCTTCGGGTTTCGACCTGGAGCAGAATCATCCCAATCCATTTGAAGTGCATTCCACCATTACCTTTTCTCTGCCAGCCGAACAAGATGTATTGCTGGAGGTATACGACCTGATGGGCAGAAGGGTTCAGACCCTGGCCCAGGGATCTTTTAGTGCCGGTTTACACCGTGTGGGCATAGAGGCCGAACAGCTTGAGCCCGGGCACTACACATACAGGATTCAGGCAGGAAATGCCAGGGCCATTCGGAAGATGCTTATTCTTTAATTACGATTTAATGGCGTCCGACACCAGGTACATGATCGACCTGTAATCGATACCACTGTTTCGGGAGAGTCCAATCTCGCAGGTTCGGCTATTGGAATAGCCTGCCGACAGGCTGTTCACCTGGAGCTTTAGGTTTCGCAGTGCCCAGGTATTGATCTCCGGATGGGTAAACCCCTTGTCTCCCGCAAATCCGCAGCAACCCACCTCTTCGGGGAAGACCGGGTTTTCGGTGCAGGCTTTGGCCACGGCAATAAACTTGTCCTGCAGCCCCATTTTGGTGCTGGTGCAGGTGATATGGAAGGCCAGGGCTTCTTCTGTTTTCTTAAGCTCCAGTTTATCAAGCAGGTGATCATGGATAAACTCCACAGGTTCGTACAGTTTCAATCTGTCAGTCATCACCCTGAGCATGCGGTCGGTACAGGGACTGGTATCGCAGAGTACCGGGTACTTTCCATCCTTGCTGGCTTTAAGTAAGGCCTTTTCCAGTTCACTTGATTTAGCATCTGCAATATCGAAAAACCCCTTACTTTCCCAGGGGGTTCCACAGCATAGGGTATTCATTTTTTCGGGATAGATCACTGTGTAACCCGCTTTTTCCAGTACCTCCGTGCTCACCTCTATCAGCGATCGCCGCTCGCTTTCTTTTACGGCTGGTCCCATGCTCTGGCTGATGCAACTGGGGAAATAGACCACCTTCATAGAATCTATAGCCGTGTCTTCGGCTTTGTGCAAACGGGCCAGTGTTTTTTTCTTCACCGGCCGGGGTAAATGCCGGTCCCAGATCCAGATTTTCTTAAAGAGTGAAATTTTATCTACCACCGCCTCATCGATCACGGGCATGGGTTTAAAACTCCTCAGGTGTATCTCGGCGTCATCTGAAATGATAACACCTGGATTCAGAATGCCGGTGGGATCAAAGGCCTTTTTAATCTCCCTCATGTGCTTGTAGATCGTTTCGCCCCATTCATAGGCTACAAAGGGTGCCATATTGATGCCAGTGCCATGTTCGGCCTTAAGCGATCCGTCATATTTGCCTACAATAAGACGACTTAGCCGAAAGATCATATTTTCATATTTTTTCAATTCTTCCTGCTTATGGAAGTCCTGGGCAAAAATGAAATGGAGATTACCATCCAGGACGTGTCCATAGATCACAGCATCATTGTAGCCCAGTTCATCCAGCATCTGGCGCATATCCATTACGGCGCTAGTCAAATGTTCAGCACTAACCGCCACATCTTCAATAATCACGCTGGTTCCCGGTTTACGCATACCTCCCACAGAAGGGAATACACCTTTACGCACATTCCAGTAGTCTGTTATCTCTTTCAGATCAGATGTGACTTCAAAATCCCGTTCCAGTTCAAAACCTGAACTAGCCTTTTTGGTCCTTGCAATAAGTTGATCCAGCGCCTCCTGGCTTTCCTCTTCCAGGTCTATCAGCAGGGCGGTGACCCCATCATCGAGCGACTTGATATAGTCGGGAATGCCTGCATTGTTCTCCACTGAACGAAGTGCTTCACGGTCCATGATTTCGATGGCAGGCACCTTTGCTTCCCTCAGAAGGGGGACAGCATTACAGGCCGATTCCAGATCCTTAAAATAGATAAGAGAAGTGGCCCGGATTGGAACGGATCTCTTCCCCGATCTGTCTTATGGAAGAGACCAGTTCTGGTTTTGATTTCAGGAAAGATTTACGACTCTCCTTGCTGGCGGTATCCACCAGGGTCCCATCAGCAAAAATGATCCTGGCCGATTGAATGGTAGCATAGCTGTTGGCATGGATCCCTCAACTCATTCCGCTGGCATTGTTGGCAATATTACCACCTACCATGGCCGAGTTGATGGAGGCGGGATCGGGACCAAACTTCATTCCGGTGGCTGCCAGCAGCTGGTTTAACCTGGTGCCGGTAATGCCCGGCTGGGCCTTGATCAGGCGGCCTTCTTCAAGGATCTCGAAGGAGCTCCAATGATGTCCCCTGGCCTGAAGCAGCACCGAGTCGGAGATGGATTGTCCGGAGAGGCTCGTACCGGCAGCACGGAAGGTAAGGGGAGTTCCGGTTTTGTGGAGGGTTTTCAAAGAATCAATTACCTGCTTTTCCTGTTGTGGTTTAAGCACAATCTTTGGTATCTTGCGATAGCAACCGGCATCAGCCGCAGAAGCGATCAGAGTAAGGTCGTCGGTATGAACCTGCTCTTTACCAAGGGCTAAGGATAGTTCTTTAAGAAGGTCATTCATATAATCAACTGCATGTAAAATTTGTATGACGTATTATAATTTGTAAAGTTAAATATTATCTTTGTATTTTAAATTTCAGCACCATGAGACGGTATATTAGTGACCGGAACATCCTATCTTTCTTACTCCTCTTTGGCCTGTTTCAGGTGGCTATTCCCCAGGTTAAAACAGGGATAGAAGTCCTTGAAGAAAGGGACTTTGATCTGCTCAGGGGAAAAAGGGTTGGACTGGTAACCAATCCCACCGGAGTGGACAGATCGCTTCGCTCTAGCATTGATATCCTTCATAAGCATGTGAATCTGATTGCCCTCTATGGACCAGAGCATGGCGTACGGGGCGATTTTTCAGCCGGCGATCATGTGGGAGACCAGGTGGATTTGCAGACGGGCATTCCGGTCTATTCCTTATATGGAAAAAGCAGAAAACCCAGCAGGGAGGCACTTGAGAATGTGGATGTGATTGTATACGACATTCAGGATATCGGGACGCGCTCTTATACCTATATAAGTACCATGGGCCTTGTGATGGAAGCCGCCGCTGAACTGGACAAAGAGGTGGTCATACTGGACCGGCCAAATCCCCTGGGAGGGCTCAGGGTGGAAGGTCCCCTGGTGGAGGATGGGTACTTTTCTTTTGTGAGTCAGTACAGTATTCCCTATGTGTATGGACTCACCTGTGGAGAACTGGCATTGATGCTCAACGGAGAAGGGATGCTCGAAGGGGGAAAGCAGTGTAAATTGCAGGTAGTTCCCATGGAGGGATGGCAGCGGGAGATGCCCTTTGAAGCATGCGGACTTCCCTGGGTGCCTACTTCTCCCCATATCCCTGACTATCGCACCGCCTATTTTTACCCGGCCACCGGGATCATTGGTGAACTGGATCCCAATATGGTAGGGATCGGTTATACACTTCCCTTTCAGGTACTGGTCACCGAGAATATTGATGCCAGTAAACTGGCTGATGCAATGAATGCCCTGCAAATCGATGGAGTTCAGTTTCGCCCAATCTGGTTTAAGCCTTATTATATGGCCAGGAAGGGAACTCCTCTTCAGGGCGTGCAGATTCATCTAAGCGATCCAGTAAGGGCATCGCTCACAAGCATACAATTCTGGTTCCTACAGGAGGCCCATAAACTTGATCCGGGCTTTGATCCCTTCCAGGGGAAGGAGAATCGCTACCAGATGTTCGATAAGGTCTGCGGATCAGATCTTCTGCGGAGCGCCATGATGAGCGATTTTAATTTCAGTGAATTGCTGGAGTTCTGGAATCATGATGCAGACAGCTTCAGGAAGCTCTCCAGGCCATATTACCTTTATAAATAGGATGAGAGATGCAAAGATTTTTGACACTGAGTACCCTGCTTCTAATCCATATATCTTTTCTGACCTGGCTTACGGCCCAGGAAGCTGAAGTGAGGACCGATTCAATGGCACTGGCACTGGTACAGCACAATGCGGATACCCTGTTGAACAGTCCTTGGTTTGTGGAAGTCACAGGATATCAGAAGAGGGATTCCACAACCTTTTCTTCAGTGGTATTTCTGAAGAAACCCAACAGGATTAGATTGTATGCCGATAAGCAGCTTGCCTATGCACCCTTCAGGGAAAGCACCATTGATTCACTTCTGTCCGGTATTGGAAGGGGCCTGAGGGAGCCTTTTTCCAAATATAAAATTGAGCTCTATTCAGGTAGGGACAATATCCGGACCCTGGTGCCCAATTACTACCGGTCCTCTGCGCTTAGGTTTGACAAAAAACGGTCCACCGGGAAATTGAAGCGAAAATCACCCCCGCTGGTAAGTAATCTCTCCAGGCCCTATCTGAGAAAATCGGCACTCTATAATACCAACATTGCATTGTGGCACAGTCACGGTTGGTATTACGAAGCAAAACTGGACAGGTGGGAGTGGCAGAGGGCCAGGATTTTCCAAACAGTGGAAGATATTTATCCGCTTTCATACACCATGCCCTTTCTGGTACCCATGTTGGAGAATGCAGGTGCCAATGTTTTTGTCCCCCGCGAACGCGACTGGCAGGTGAATGAGGTAGTGGTGGATAACAATGGGAGCACAGGCAGGAGCTTTTATGTGGCCCCTGAAAATGTTATGGAGAGTGTTGCCGGTAGTGGTTTTGCTCTGGGTCATCCGCCTTATGTGGATGAAAACCCCTTCAGGCTGGGGTCTTACCAGACCCTGGTATCTGACAGGAAAGCGACCGCATCCATTCAGTGGATCCCCGAGATCCCGGAAAGCGGTGAATATGCCGTATATATCTCCTTTTTTGCTTCTTCTGAAAATGTTAGCGATGCTCTTTACAGAGTGTATCACAGTGGTGGCCTAACAGAATTTACCGTCAACCAGCAGATGGGAGGAGGAACCTGGGTGTACCTGGGAAAATTCAGTTTTGATTGTGGAATTAATGCAGAGAATGGCAGGGTGGTCCTGGTGAACCAGGCTGACAAAAGGGGAAGAAAAATTACAGCAGATGCAGTTAGATTCGGTGGAGGAGTAGGGAATATAAGCAGAAACGGATTTACCAGTGAGCGTCCCCGTTACCAGGAGGCTGCCAGATACTATCTGCAGTATGCCGGCATGCCCGATACCCTGGTCTGGAAACTAAATGATTCCAATGATTATAAAGACGATTATCAGTCACGGGGCGAGTGGGTTAATTACCTGATGGGAGCTTCTTCAGGTCCCTCAGCCCATCGTAATGTCCGGGGACTGGGTATTCCTGTGGATCTTGCTTTTGCTTTTCACACCGATGCCGGGGTCACTGATAATGATACAGTAATAGGTAGCCTGGGAATCTATAGTACCAACACGAATGGGGGCTTATTCCCGGGAGGAATGTCAAAAATGGCTTCCCGCGACCTTACTGACCTTGTACAGTCCCAGATTGTGGAGGACCTGAGGGCATCCTGCGATCCGGCGTGGACACGGAGGGGCATGTGGGACAAAGGCTACAGTGAGGCTTACCGGCCCAATGTGCCTACCATGTTGCTTGAACTCTTTTCTCACCAGAACTTCATCGATATGCGTTTTGGCCAGGAGCCCATGTTTCGCTTTCAGGTGAGTCGTTCCATCTATAAAGGGATGTTGAAGTTTATTGATATCCAGTACGGCACCGGCTATACCGTGCAACCCTTACCGGTAGACCATCTTAAAACCGTTTTTAATAAGGACGGGAACATTGAGTTGCAATGGAAAGCAGTAAGTGATCCCCTGGAACCCACTGCTGAAGCCGAAAGCTACATGGTATATACTCGTATTAATGGGGGTGGATTCGACAATGGTTCCCCGGTGAGTACTCTCCGCTTTGTATTGGAGAGCCCCCAGCCCGATTCCATATACTCCTTCAAGGTGACAGCGGTAAACAGGGGTGGTGAAAGTTTTCCCTCTGAGGTACTCTCCATATGTCAGACCAGTAGCTCCTCAGGTACTGTGGCCATAATCAATGCTTTCGACCGTACCGGCGGTCCGGCCTGGTTTAATGAAAAGCAACATGCCGGATTTATGAACATGGTTGACCAGGGGGTACCCTATGGTGTGGACTTGCATACGGTGGGCGATCAGTTCGATTACAGGAAAGATTCTCCCTGGCTGGACGATGATTCACCTGGACATGGTGCATCCTATGCCGATCTGGAACAGTATGTAATTCCCGGAAACAACTTTGATTTCAGTTATATACACGGACTTTCCATTCGTAATGCAGGGTACTCATTTGTCTCTTTCAGCGACGAATCGGTGACAAACGATACAATGGGACTAAGGTCTTACTGCCTGGTGGACTACCTGGCCGGGGAGGAGCGCTCCTCCTACATGCCTAAAAATGATTCGGTCT
This sequence comes from Bacteroidales bacterium, assembly GCA_029931975.1. Taxonomy (GTDB): domain Bacteria; phylum Bacteroidota; class Bacteroidia; order Bacteroidales. Next base: position 26,630 of record JAOZQY010000010.1, read on the forward strand.
GCCACTACCAGGTATGGCCCGAGAATATGTTGGATGTGCTGGAGAATTATTTGAATAATGGGGGTGGGCTTTTTGTCAGCGGGGCACATATCGCCTCCGACATGCATGATCACAACCAGGATCAAAGAGTGGGTGCCATGCTGAAATTCATTTGGAGAACCAGCAATGCTTCGCGCCTGGGTCAATTTTATAGCATGGACCCTGAATTTGCCCCCAGGGCCGATCAGTATCGCTTCAATACTTCAACCGATCCGGTTCTCTATACTGTGGAGGGAGCCGACGCCCTGGAGCCTGTGGATTCCACGGCCATTACCCTGTTACGCTACAGGGAAAACAATATGAGTGCCGCAGTGGCTCACAGGGATACCTATGGAGTTGTTGCTCTGGGATTTCCCTTCGAGACCATAGTAGATCAGGAGATGAGAGATATAATTATGAAAAAGACACTAAGCTATCTATTGGAACAGAAAGATGAAGAGTAAGATTAATTGTTTTATTTCGTACAGCACACCAGGAGTGTGGGAGGAGACCCTGGAAGAACTTACTTCCAGCAAGCTGGTTAACAGGGTTTACCTGTTTGGACCTGAACAAGCTGGAAGCCAACCCGAAGGGTGTGGATTTATAAAGACCGACGGCAGGTTCAGTACCGATACCATCAGGAAAATAGCAGATCATTCCAATGGCGCCGCTTACACCCTGGTGATTACCCGCGAATCGAAGATTCGTTTTGGAATGCTTGCCCTGGAGCGTTTTGTTGAGTTAGCCTCCGGGACCGGTGCCGGGATGCTTTATTCAGATTATTTTGATATGCTTGAGGGGAAGCACTTTGCTCACCCCGTGATTGACTATCAGACAGGCAGTCTCAGGGATGATTTTGAATTCGGACCAGTGCTCTTTTTCAATAGCCAAACTCTGATGTTTGCAACGGGGGCGATCAGGGAATCCCTGAAGTTTGCCGGACTGTACCAGTTACGGCTGAAGATGAGCCAGGAGGGTATGCCCCTCCGAATCCCCGAGTATCTCTATGCTGTTGAGCCCATCGATACCCGGGTATCAGGGAAAAAGATGTTTGACTATGTGGATCCGAAGAACAGGGAGGTGCAGGTGGAGATGGAAAAGGCTGCCACAGTACACCTGAAGGAGATTGGAGGATACCTGGAGCCCGAGTTTGAAGCCATCCGATTTGATGAAGGTGAATTCCCGGTGGAAGCTTCCGTAATCATTCCGGTTCTGAACCGGGAGAAGACAGTGGCCGATGCCATTGAATCGGTAATGCTCCAGGAATGCGATTTTGATTTTAACCTGATTCTGGTGGATAATCACTCCACAGACCGGACTACTGTCATGGTTAAGGAGCTGGCAGAAAAATATAAAAGGCTGATACATGTGATCCCGGAACGGCACGACCTGGGAATTGGGGGCTGCTGGAATGTGGGGATACACCATCCCTTGTGTGGCAAATTTGCAGTGCAGCTCGATAGCGACGATCTTTACAGCGACAAGGACACCCTGCAACAGATGGTGTCGGCTTTCTATGAGCAGCAGTGTGCCATGGTTGTGGGCGCCTACCAGATGACCAACTTTAAACTGGAGGAAATTCCACCGGGAATAGTCGATCACAAAGAGTGGACTCCGGACAATGGAAGAAATAATGCCTTACGTATCAACGGACTTGGGGCACCCAGGGCATTTTACACACCCGTATTAAGAAAAATCAATGTTCCCAATGTAAGTTATGGCGAGGATTATGGGGTGGGACTGGCCATTAGCAGGAGTTATCAGATCGGACGAATCTACAATCCGGTTTATCTCTGCCGTCGCTGGGAGGATAATTCAGATGCTTCCCTTTCTATTGAGGCACAAAACAAGCATAATGCCTATAAGGACCGCCTGAGGAGCTTTGAACTCAGTGCAAGGATAAAACTGAATAAGGAGAGCCAATGAGCATGCAGGAGAAAGCGGATGCCCTTTTTAAGGATCAACTCATAAGCTGGCCCCTGCTGGGAGCCAACTGGGAGAAACTGGGCGAGGCCCGGTTGAAGCAGTTCGATTTTGAGGGGTTCACTATCCGGGTACAATGCAATCCAAAACGCATTGTTTCATCGGCGGCCAGGGTGGATAAGGCATCCATTGAGAAGAGGCAGTGTTTCCTATGCGCGGATCATCGTCCGCCCGAAGAGAAAAGTCTTTGGCTTGGAGATGATTATGAAATCCTGTGTAATCCCTTCCCCATTTTCAAAGAGCATTTCACCATTGCAAAGTCTGACCATAGGCCCCAGGTAATTGAACCGGAGTTCGGAAATTTCCTGGATCTGAGCAGGGAACTGCCCGAGCTGGCTCTGTTTTATAATGCACCTAACTGTGGGGCTTCGGCACCCGATCATATGCATTTCCAGGCGGGCAACCGTGGTTTTATGCCCATTGAAGGGGAAATCGGGATATTGAAATCAAGGTATGGCCAGGTACTCCGGGAAGATTCGGGTATCATGCTTACTGCTGTGGATGATGGTCTTCGGAGGTTCTATGTAATGGAGTCACATTCAAAAGAGAAACTGGAAGAGTTTGCGGCATGTGCATTCGATTTTATCAGGAAACTGCAGCAAGGTGCCGAGCCCATGATCAATATGCTCTCCTATTACAAGGAAGGATGGCAGGTCTTACTTTTTCCGCGTGATAAACATCGTCCATGGCAATATTTTGAGGAAGGGGAGAAGAACATCCTTTTGAGTCCCGCTTCCGTGGATATGGGTGGTGCACTGATTACCCCCCTGGAGAAGGATTTTCAGAAGATTACCAGGGAGGATATTGAGGATATCTTTTCCCAGATCACTTTTTCGGAAGAAAACTTTGCCCGTATGAATGAATTGATTTTAGCTAAATAGCTCTCGAATGAAGAAGAAAAATGCTCCAGAGGTTGAAGTGGGAATTTTGAAAGCGGAAAAGATCCGTTTCAGGCTGGATGGAAACTTCCTTGTCTCACAGACTGGCATAGCTCTGCAGGGAGACGCAGAGGCTGTAATAAGCGATGGTGGTATTTCCATAGTTTGTGGAGATAGTCCTCTTACCCTGAAGGATGCGGTAATTCTTGAACCTTCCGATGGGGCAAAGGACAGGTTTACTCTTCACAATGTAGTGATAGGAATAGGATTTCACTGGGAGCAGAAAGAAGTGCAGGAGTTCCAGGGTGCACTGAAGCTGATGATTTCTGAGGCTGAGATCCAGGTGGTTAATGTGATTTCGGTGGAGGACTACCTGATCTCTGTGATCTCATCGGAAATGTCTGGCGATAGCTCTCCAGCCTTGCTGAAGGCTCATACCATCATATCCCGTAGCTGGCTCATGGCACAGATTGAAAAACAGGATGATCTTGCAGGATCTGGCGAAAGCTATGAGCTGGAGCACCGGACTGAAGAGGAGTATATCCGCTGGTACGATCGTGAGGACCATGTTCTGTTTCATGTGTGTGCCGATGATCATTGCCAGCGATACCAGGGGACAACCCGTTCCCACAATCCTGAAGTGGTCAGGGCGGTCCAGGAAACATCAGGTGAAGTCCTCGAATTTGATGGCAGAATATGTGATACCCGTTTTTCCAAATGCTGCGGAGGGGTAGTGGAGGAGTTTCAGTATTGCTGGGAACCGGTGCCTCATCCCTATCTGAAAAGGCTTGAGGATGTCCCGGCTTTATCAGATATCCGGAGTGGCGATTTGAAGGTGGAAGCCAATGCAGTAGCTTTTATTAAGGGATCGCCGGAGGCCTTTTGCAACACCTCGGATGCAGCACTGCTCGGTCAGGTGCTGAATGATTACGACCAGAGCTCCAGTGATTTCTTTCGCTGGGAGGTGCACCTTAACCAGGATGAGATTGCTGCACTGATCCGTGAGAAAAGTGGAATAGATTTCGGTGAGATTCTGGACCTGATTCCGATGGAACGGGGTGAGTCGGGCCGACTGCATAAGCTGAAAATTGTGGGAAGTAAGAAGACCCTCATTGTTGGGAAAGAGTTGGAAATCAGGCGTTGGTTGAGTAAGTCTCACCTCTATAGTTCTGCTTTCATTGTTGAGAAGCAGGTGGAAAAGAATGGGGTGCCCGGAGTATTCCTCCTAAGAGGAGCTGGCTGGGGACATGGGGTGGGTCTTTGCCAGATTGGTGCCGCCGTGATGGCCAGCAAAGGATATAGACATGAAGAGATACTGAACCATTACTTTATTGGTGCAACCATAGAAAAAAGATATGATTAAAACAGATCCTGTTCAGTCCGGGAAAAGAAAAGCAAAAAGTCCATGGTTCTGGGTGCCTTCACTCTATTTTGCCGAAGGCATTCCTTATGTGATGGTGATGACCCTTTCGGTGATCTTCTACAAGCGTATGGGCATATCCAATACAGATATTGCCCTCTACACCAGCTGGCTCTATCTGCCCTGGGTGATTAAACCGCTGTGGGGACCTGTGGTTGATATCCTGCGTACCAAGCGCTTATGGATCCTGGTGATGCAGCTCTGTATTGGGGCCGGACTGGCGGGGGTGGCTTTTACCATACCGGTGGACCGTTTCTTCCAGTTCACACTGGCCTTTTTCTGGCTGCTGGCTTTTAGCTCGGCCACCCATGATATTGCTGCCGATGGCTTCTATATGCTGGGACTTTCAAAAGGGGACCAGGCTTTTTTTGTGGGGATACGTAGTACTTTCTACCGTCTGGCCATGCTGACAGGACAAGGATTACTGGTGATCCTGGCAGGCTATTTTGAAGCTCGAACCGGGCTTCCCGAGATTGAAGTGATGGTGAATGCAGTGGAGGAGACCACTAGCACCTCATTCAATCCAGAAGCGATTGCTGTTCAAGCGGAAGGGGACGGGACCTATTTCATTACTGCCGAAGAGGTACGTATAGGAACAAGAAAGATTGCGGAAGCCGAGGCAAACACGTTGCTCTCTGCTGTGGATACCTGGAATACTTCACACGACTTTTATCCGGCTGAAGAGGGTAGCAGTGATGGTGCTTCCGGTGAAGCTATCGGAACAATGTTTGTGGGGAATGTGGGGTATACCTGGTTCAGGCTGAGTACAAAGCCGGAAGAGGGTGAGAATATTGTACTGAATTTCAGCTTTGATAAGGGAGATAAGAGCATTGCCCTGGCACGATCCTATCGTTTTGAGTTTAATGAGAAGAACTGGGATGTTCCTGCCTTTGCGGTATTCAAACTGGATCCCAAACTGGAGAAGGCTACAACAGCCTCCTTTTCCGGCCTGAGTGGAAACATCCGTTTTGCCTGGACCATGGTATTTATTGCTGTGGCCCTGCTATTTGCCGGTTTCCATATCTATCACCGCTTTGCCCTGCCCCGTCCGGCTGAGGACCTGCCCAGCCGAAGCGGGGAGGGTGGATTTATGAAGGAATTCCTGGCTACTTTTGCGGATTTCTTCAGGAAGAAACAGATCGGGGTGATCCTGCTGTTTTTGCTGGTATACCGCCTGGGGGAATCTCAGCTGGTGAAGCTGGCCTCTCCTTTCCTGCTCGATTCCAGGGAGGCCGATGGACTGGGCCTGACCACGGGCGACCTGGGACTGATCTATGGGACCATAGGCATTGTTGCACTCTCCATTGGGGGGATTATCGGGGGAATTGCCGCATCGAGAAGGGGACTTAAATACTGGCTCTGGTGGATGGTGGCGGCCATGAACCTTCCCAACCTGGTATATGTGTTCCTAAGTTATGTGACGCCCCCATCACTCTGGGTGGTGGGGGCCTCGGTGGCCGTGGAGCAGTTTGGATACGGATTTGGCTTTACCGCATACATGCTCTTTATGATCTATGTATCGGAAGGAAAGCACAAGACGGCCCATTTTGCCCTGACAACCGGGTTTATGGCTCTTGGAATGATGATCCCCGGAATGGTTTCAGGCTGGCTGCAGGAACTAATCGGTTATCAGCACTTCTTTATCTGGGTCATGATCTGTTCCATTCCCAGCTTCCTTGTGATCCCTTTCCTGAAGATCGATCCAAAGTTCGGGAAGAAGGAGTAGATTTTGAAATTAAGGCGTTAGGCTTAAAATGGTTTTGCGTAATTCAATCTAAAGGCTTATATTAAATTCAACATATTAAGTCTATAGCCTTATGAAAAAGAGAGATGTTGTCAGGAAACAACTTGATAACAAGTTGCTTTCATTGCAGCAGGCAGGAGAGGTGGTTCCCCCGGCTAGTGGTTGGATCTATGCTTTCCGATATGCACTGCATATGTCATTGCGACAGCTTGGTCAGCGGCTTTCCATTACTCCGCAGAGTGTAAGAGGAATTGAAGAGAGAGAGAAGAATGGAACTATTTCTCTTAAGGTTCTGAGACAGGTTGCTACAGCTTTGAATATGAAGTTTTTTTATGGCTTTGTGCCGCAGGATGAAACCCTGGAAGCTATGATAGAAAAAAGAGCTTCTGAGCTAGCTGAGGAAATCGTTAAAAGAGCATCAATCCATATGAGCCTTGAGGATCAGGCAGCCTCTGAAGAGAACTTGAAAATGGCCGTGTATGAAAAGGCTGAAGAGATCAGGAATGATGTACCAAAACTGTTGTGGGATTAGATTTACAATAACAAGGGTCAGACTCCTATTGATGAAGAAGAGAAAGAAGATCTTCTGCTTCCAACCATTTCAACCAGGGGAGAACTTGATGAATTCGAACTGGTTAATATTGAAGAAGCTATTGAATGGAGCCTGAAGAATAATTTCTCAAGAGATGAAGTTCTTTCTATTGGCTTTACTAAGGAACTACATCGAAGAATGTTCTAAGAAGTATGGGGCTGGGCTGGAACATTTAGAAAATCAAACCTTAACATTGGAGTTGATAAGTTCAATATAGAACAGGAATTATATATGCTTACAGAAGATTGCAAGTTTTGGGTCGCCAATAAGGTTTTCCCTGAGGATGAAATTGCAATCAGGTATAAATTCAGAATGGTATCTATTCATCCTTTTCCCAATGGAAATGGAAGACACTCGAGAATTTGTGGAGATATTTTGGTATCCAGGGTTTTGAACCGATCTGTTTTTTCCTGGGGAGGCACAATTATTGGAGAGCAAGGAGAAACAAGGAAGCGCTATCTGGATGCGCTTCATAAAGCAGATCAGGGAGAATTGGGGTCCTTGATAATGTTTGCGAGATCGGTAACATCAGACCTTTAATGCAATTTGCCCGTAGCTAGGGTGGCTACATACTTTTCCGAAAATAGCCAGTGATGCTATCATTTGATCGTATACAAATGATAGCATCACCATGGAAAATAGGAAAACATACCCAATTCACTTATTCGAATTATCCAGTATAATCTTCGCAGCCAGGTGTACCGCTTTGCGGACTACTTCACTGCACTTATCTGTGGCCCCTGCATTCTGAAATTCCTGAAGTTCATCCGGATCGGTCAGATGGTAGCATTTCCCGAATTTCACCTCCTGCACTTTGTGACAGCTGGTGGTTCCAAACTCCTTCTGAAACTGATCACAGAAATTTCCGGTGGGTACAAGCGATTCCTGGTAGGCTTCCCAGTTATCCAAATGCTTGATGTCCCGTCCATAGATAAGTCCCATGGCCATCAGGGGACCGGTGACCGCTCCGCAGGTCTCGCCCCGTTCGGCAATACCCGGCATGGGTGTGAGCGCTTTTACCACCTCTTCACCCTTGAGCCCGAATTGCTCCTTCAGTGCCATAAAGCTGCTCTGGGCGCAGTGGTGTGATAGCTGCATGTAGTGGTCCACTTTCTGATCCAGCATTTTCATCACCAGGTCACGTGGCATCTGACGGTTGAGTGCCAGTTCTTTGCTGAAGTTGTTCTCCTCAGAGGGAAGAGAGTCAGCGGGCCCCTCCGGGGAAAGCTCCCTGTTTGAACATGCTCTCAGTGTGATTACAGAGAAGGCTGCAAATACAGTGCGGCCCAAGAAATCACGACGTTTCAAGTTCTTTTTCATACCCTAAAGTTAGGAAATTCATGCGAGTAGAGTAGCATGTTTTTTGTATCTTGCCTGCTGTGTTCACAGGAGGGAAATCATGAGGTATAGAAGCTTTATAATATTGATTGCAGTGCTGTTACTTTTGCCCGGACAGGCATGTAAGCAGCAGAAGGGCACTGATGCAGAACGTGCCGAAGAGATGATTTCGGCCAAAACGCTGGGACTGGCCTATCTGGAGGAGAACAAACTGGAAGAGGCCGAGACAGAGTTTCTGAAGATTATTGATCTTGACCCCGACGAGGTCATGGCTTATGCTAACCTGGGAATTGTCTACCTCAGGATGGGGTTTTTTGACAAGGCGGAAGAGTGGCTTCAAAAAGCAATCAAGATGGAGCCAGAGGATCCCGATGTGCGTCTGATCCTTGCCAAAGTATACGAGATGAACAGTGATTCGGAGCGTGCCGTTGCAGAGCTTGAAAGGATCATGGAGTTTTCTCCCGGACATGTGAAATCGCTTTTTAACCTGACAGAACTATATGCCGCCATGCAAGGGAAAGAGGCTCTTGATAAGCGTCTGAAGTATACCAGTGAACTGGCCGAGAAGGTTCCGGGGAATATTGTTCCGCGTTTGAACCTTTTGGAGATATTGATCCAGGAGGGTGAAACAGATCCTGCCCTGGAACAACTGGAACAGCTGCAGCAGGTATTCCCTGAGTTCCCTAAAGAAGCGGTTGAATACTACGACCAGGCGCTTGTAGCTTTACGAAAGCCTGATATGGAAGCGGCCTCGGTCTCCTTTATGATTTTCCATAACTATATGAAAGTAACATCTCCCTATCAGGCAGGAATGATGGAATTGAAAGGACCTGGAGGAGCGCTTGTGGGTTCTCCTGTCATTACTTTTGCCCAGACACAGATGGGTTTTCAGGCAACAGACTGGGAGGAGATCCTGGCGGCCATTCGCTTTACCGATATTACTGCCTCAGCAGGTCTGGATTTTTTATTGACCGGAACTACTTCAAACCTCGGGAACACGCATGGCATGACCCACCTTTCAGCCTGTGATTATAACGGGGATGGAGATGTGGATTTGTATGCAGGGCGTTTCGATCCTGCCACAGGAACCTATCGGCACTATCTCCTGAAGAATGAGTGGGGTGCCTACCAGGATGTTTCTGTGGAGTCGGGGATTGCTCACCATGGAGCTGAAACTTCAGCAAGTTTTGCCGATTACGATAATGATGGATTTCTGGACCTTTATGTACTCAGGGAGGGAGGCAGCCTCCTGTACAGAAGCACGGGAGAAGAGAGCTTTACTGATGTGACGGACCAGGCCGGGGCAGGAGATGAGGTTGCAGGCTTTGCCTCCCTGTTTTTTGATTATGATCACGATGGGGACCTGGATATTTTCCTAAGCAGGGAAGGAACCAACCTTATCTTCAGGAACAATATGGATGGAACTTTTCTGGAACAGGGTGAGAAATCCGGTCTTGCAGGTGAAGATGAGAAGACCGTTGATGCTGCTTTTGGAGATTTTGACGAGGATGGGGATATTGATCTGGTGGTCATTAACAGTGATGGAGCCAACCGGATATATTCCAACCAGAGACAGGGCATCTTTCGGGATATTTCGAAGGAAGCTGGTATACCTGCTATGGAAGGAGCCACTGCTGTAAGTGTAGGAGACTATAACAATGATGGATTCCTGGATCTCTTCCTGGCTTCCTCTGTGCCAGGTGCTTCAGAAATGTATTTGAATGTTGGAGATGGTACCTTTCAGGTGGATCATAAGTCAGAGGAGGTCAAACAGAGTCTGCAAAATGTGCAGGTCAATGATGCTGAACTGTTTGACTTTGATAACGATGGCTACCTTGACCTGCTTGTGGCAGGCGAATCTACCAAGGATGATGGTGATGGTGTTATTCTGTACCACAATGATGGAAGCGGAAAGCTCTGGATCTCTCCAGGCATTCTCCCTGAAGATCTTAAATCGGGAAGTCATATTACCACCTTCGATTACAATAACGATGGCGACCTGGATATGGGTATCACCGGAATAGATGGTTCTATTCGCCTGCTCCGTAATGATGGTGGGAACAATAATCACTTCATTAAAATGAAACTGGTAGGCCTCAGGGCCGGGAGTGCCAAGAACAACTACTATGGAATAGGAGCCAAAGTTGAGGTCCGTTCGGGAAGTCTGTATCAATCCATGGTGGTTACCGGACCCGACATTCATTTTGGTCTTGGCTCCCGTGAGCGGGCAGAAGTGATCCGGATTTTGTGGACCAATGGTGTTCCCCAGAATATGTTTTTCCCGGCCGCCAACAAGGATTTGATCGAGGAGCAACAGTTGAAGGGATCATGCCCGTTTCTCTATACATGGAACGGGGAGGAGTATCAATTTGTAAAGGATATCATGTGGGAAAGTGCCCTGGGAATGCCCCTGGGCATCATGGGCGAATCCAGTACATTTGCCCCTTCGGATGCATCGGTAGACTATATCAAGATTCCGGGTGAGCAGCTTAAAATGAAGGACAATAAATATACGCTGCAGGTGACCGATGAGTTGTGGGAGACCCTTTATATGGATAAGATCGGACTCATTGTACTTGACCATCCTGCAAGTGTGGACCTCTATGTGGATGAAAGGATGGGGCCGCCCTCGCTATCTGGTTATAAACTTTACCAGGTGGGTGAGAAGCTGCTGCCGGCATCTGTAAGGGATCAGTATGAAACTGATCTCTTGTCATATATTGCTGAAAGGGATGATAAGTACACACCTTATTTGAAACGGGCTAAATATCAGGGAGTTACCGAGATATCAGAACTCACTATTCATCCCGGAGATATTGATCCGGATGAAAAGCTTTTCCTGTACCTATACGGGTGGATTTTCCCCACCGATGCCAGCATCAATGCCTCTATTTCCCAATCAGATGAAATTCACATGATTCCACCGCTTCTTGAGGCTATAAATGACAGGGGAGAGTGGGAAGTGGTGATTGATAACCTGGGCTTCCCCATGGGAAAGGACAAGATGCTTGTGGCCGATTTGAGCGCTAAGCTCTCCAGGTCCGATCCGCGTATCCGCATCCGGACCAATATGCAGATTCACTGGGATCAGATTTTCTTTTCCCAGGGAGAACCTGGCGAACCGGTCCGGGCCACTACCCTGGAACCAGCTGCTGCGGATCTGCATTACCGGGGATTTTCAAGACCCTACAGGAAGGGTGGTAGATATGGTCCTCACTGGTTTGATTACAGCACTGTAACGACCCAGCCCATCTGGCGTGACCAACTGGGGAACTATACTCGCTTTGGGGATGTCCTGCCACTGCTACTGGAGTCGGATGACATGTACGTGATCAAGAATGCCGGTGATGAGACTACCATCGAATTTGATGCGACTTCCTTGCCTGAGCTTCCTGAGGGTTGGACCAGGGATTTCCTGGTGCACAGTGTGGGTTGGGTGAAAGATGGCGATCTGAATACGGCACACGGACAGACCGTGGAGCCGCTGCCATTTCATGGCATGAGCTCTTATCCATACGGGGAGGACGAATCTTATCCTTCAGATCGCGAACACCGGGACTACCTGGAGAAATATAATACCAGGCAGGTCAGGACTGAAGCGTTCACCCGAGCCTTGAGTGATAAGGATCGCTGGGAGTGAGGCTGGTTCAGTGCCGGTTTAGTGTCGGTTCAATGAATAGAGGAGGAGGCTGTCACGATTCATGCCTGCCACCAGCAGAGGTTTCTCTCCCTCCAGAATAAGCAGCGATTCTACCATACCATGAAGTACAATCCCACTCTCTGAAGGGTTCACAATTTTGCTTAGGGGTTTTTCCCCATCACTCATCAGAATTAAGCCCTTCAGTGCATCATAATAACCTGTACTGATATCGTAGGTGTGGTCGTTCCCGGCCAGCAGCACATCGGGCAGTCCGTCGCCATTAAAATCTTTTACCAGGGTTTTTGAAATGGGAGCCACCTGCGCCTCTTTTGGCAGCTTTTCCCATCTGAAACTGCCTTCGTCATTCCACAATAGGTGGCTGGATGTGCTTTCGACATGAAAAAGATGGTCAATCCGCATGCGCATATCATCATCCAGGATATCATCCATGGTAGCCTTACTGAAGGAGTTGTAGTTTGTATATTTCCTTGAGAAATATGGAGCCTGTCCTACCAGTTCATCAAGGTAATTGACAGGATACTCTTTCATCACATCATATTTGTCTCTCCAGTATCCTGTGGAAATGGGATCGATGGTTCCGTTTTTATCCAGGTCCAAAGCATATATCCTCAAAGGGTACTCCTTACTCACAGTGAAGCGATGATTCTCACCCAGGTTGCCCAGGAGATAATCAGCATCACCGTCGTTGTCAAAGTCAGCCGCTGTAACAGAATACCACAATCCGTGCATCTCTTCAAATTCTGGCAAGTCCAGTTTCTCCAGGTACTCCCCTTTCATGTTTTTCAAAATTACAGGTGCATCCCATTCCCGGGATATGACCAGATCCTCCCACCCATCTCCATCATAATCGCTCCAGGTGGCATCTGTAACCATGCCCAAATCCATGGAACTTGCTCCTTCCGAAGAGAACGATCCCTTCTCATTAAAAAGGATCCAGGACTCGGCGGAAAAAGGGAATCTGTTGTATTTGATACGTGCACCGATAAATAAGTCCATATCCCCATCGTGGTCAACATCAAAGGGCCTGACTACCGAGGCGGAAAATGGAGCTGTCGGTAATTTGGATTTCGAAAAGATACCATTGTTGTTGATGTAGAGGTAATGGATATACGCGGTCTCACGAGTGTTTTCATACCCACCAGCCAGCACAACAATATCATTGTCTCCATCCAGATCGACATCAAATATGGCAAAATCAATCTCTGAAAAATTTTTCTTACCGGTCAGGCCTTCAATGGTAGTTTCCTGAAAGCCTTCAGCTTTCCTCAGGAATACCCGGGTAGGCTCAATATTTGTTGCACCGATGATCAGGTCCTCCAGACCATCTCCATCCAGGTCACCTTTTTGGATGCAGGGCCCTATCTGGGAAAATTTGTGGGGCAGAATATTCTGTCCGTAGAAAAAATCTATGTAATCGCTTTGTTGGTGGAGGTAGGAGAGCAATTCTTTCTCAGGTGAGAAGAGTCTGTCCGGTTCCGATAAAGGAATGCCCGGAGGCATGGAATTCACTTCCTCAATTTCCAGCTCCTGATTTACACGAAGGTCTGTCAGAACACTAACTCTGCCAGTGGTGGGCCATGTTATTTTAAGCGAGTCAACCATGGTGTTTCCTGCCAGTCCAAAATGGGTGACCGGATCTACAGAAGAGATATACCCCCTTGAGAGGAAGTTCTCCTGGAACTGGTAACTACTCTCACTCCAGATCTCAATTTTCGCTCCAAATGCCATGGGATTCTTATTGTCCCCCACCAGTTTCACACGGAGGTAGTTGCTCTTCTTTTTATCGTGTTCTACAGTATTGTTTCTATAGACAAATGCGATATCATTAAGGTTATTGCATACATAATCCAGGTCTCCGTCGTTATCCAGGTCGGCAAAAGCGGCACCATAGGAGTAAGATTCCACAGGTTCGAACCATTCCGGGGCATTGTTCCGAAAATGGTATTTCCCCATATTTTCATAGGCAAAATTGAACATTTTTGACGGTGGACATTTATCAATAACATGCCTGTGATCGGCCACATGACCAAAGACCTCCGCCTTGTAGCGGGTCCAGTCCTTGTCGGTCATATCGCGCGGATATCCATTGGCAATCACCAGGTCCTTGTCACCGTCGTTGTCGAAATCGGCAAAGAGGGGCGACCAGCTCCACTCCGAATGGAAGATTCCCATCATCTGTCCCACCTCGCTGTAGGGAATCATCTCCCCGTTTAGCATCCCGTTGTGGAGATGCATCATGTTACGGAGGTACTGGTGCTCGTAGCCATACTTCTCATCGTTGATATAGTAGATGTAGCCAAAACCGTTAATGGTCTTCTTCTTCTTATAATAGTACTCGGGCATCATATCCAGGGTGAACATATCGGGATAACCGTCGTTGTTGATATCAGCCATATCGTTCCCCATGGATGATTTGGTCTGATAGGACATCTTGGAGGCAATCTCGTTTTTGAAGGTCCCGTTCTGCTGGTTGATATAGAGTACATCATTGGAGATATAGTCGTTGGAGATATAGAGATCAGGGTAGCCATCCTTGTTCACATCTCCCAGTGCCAGTCCAAGTCCGAAACCCTCGTATACGATCCCTGCTTCGACGGTTACATTGGAGAAAGTTCCATCGCCATTGTTCCGGTAGAAGTCATCATTGCTGACCGCACTTCCATTATTGATCTTAGTCCTGTAGCTTGCAGAGAGCCTTTCGGTAACGAAATTATTCAGCAGATAGAGATCCATGTCCCCGTCGTTATCATAATCCAGAAATGCGGCATGTACTGAATAGCTCTCATCGGCCAGACCGTACTCTTGTGCTTTGTCGATGAACAAGAGCTCTCCATTCTCCTGGATTCCCTGGCTGATATAGAAACGGTTCTTTCTCTTGTCAGCTTCGGGGTGTGCCGTGCAGGTCAGGTAGATATCCTTCCATCCGTCCTCATTGATATCTGTAAAGGTGATGCCGCTGTACCACTGACCATTGTCTAAGTCTTCGAAACTGGAGGTGATGTCGGTAAATCTGAATTTCCCCTGGTTCAGGTAGATCCGTGGGCTAACCTGGTTGGCCGTAAAAATGATATCCTGCAGCCCGTCATTGTTCAGGTCCACTATGCCCACACCGGCACCGTTGTAAATATATTCAAAATTAAGTACATGTACCGAGTCGGTCTCCAACACCACGTTATTAAAGGTGATTCCTGTTTTGGCAGGATCGAGAAGTTCAAATCTGGAAGTTTTGGTGCAGGAGAATGCAGCAATCGAAAGGACTATAAACAGCAGGTACCTCATCTCGGTATTTGAAATTATTATCAGACTGTGAGAAGCCCAAAGAAACAAAAAAAAGTATCCTCATCAAAAAAAAAGAGGCTGATCCGCCGTGGCGGAAAAGCCTCTTTTCTATAAGCTATGTAAAATTAGTGTTCTCTACCTGTTCTGCTGTAGGATACCGTTACTTACGTCAATCTGACGTTGTGGTATCGGGAAGTTAACATCTTCAGCTCCAACGGTAGCGTTGCCATAAAGGGCATTGCCCCAGGGCATGGTCTTTTCATAGTCAAGGATACGATTTCCTTCAGTGACCATAATACCCCAGCGCTGCAGGTCATAATACCTGTGGCCTTCCTGTCCCAGTTCAAGCTTCCGCTCCATCATGATTTTTTCCATGGCATCGGCGGTGTTGGCAAAGGGAGAGGTATACTCATTAACCATATAGTTGGCCGCAGGAGTTGTTCCGTCTTCTTCATATACCCAACCGGCAGTATTACCAGCTCTTTCACGAATCAGGTTCACCTCACCAAAGCCTAAGTCATCGGCATTGGTCTGAGCTTCGCATTCAGCTTTTAGCAGCAGTACATCTGCGTAGCGAATCATGCGGTATCCATTGGCAGTATAACCGGAAGTCCAGTTACCAACTTCAGTATAGGTGCCTTCCTGAGATTTCTTATATACCTGCTTCTTCGGGCTATAAGGTCCGGAGTAGCTCTGGTCACGAATCCAGTCAGAACCGGTATGAATACCCCAGTCCCAGTAAGGAATACCACGACGGCCAGCGGACCAGTCAAGGCGTGGGTCCAATGGAAGTGAGTTGTCTTCTGTCCATATCAGTTCCCAGTCTGAGGGGCTGGTCAAAGGATCGTTGTTCACATTTGGAGAGGATTCAGTCCCAGTTAAAGATCTGTATGCTAAATCAATATAAGGATTTGCGGGATCGTATGCAGTTACAACATCGTTAATCAGATATTGACCAACGGTGGTTTCAGGATCACCATCATCTGCAACCCAAATACCTCCGGCAGCAATACCCATGTCCCTGAGCAGTTCTTCTCCAGAATTGTTATAGGATCCATCAAGCAGTGGCAGACCGGTAGCCGGATCTACACGAAATGAGTTTACAAACTCCTGAGTGGGGTTAAAGAATCCACAGCAACCACCAGGTGAAGCACCACTTTTGTAAGGGAAGTTAAGCACTTCGCCACGACCTGCATTCCATGCACCTGAGTTGTCATTTACAGAATACTGCACTGTGTAAACGGCTTCTTTGTCATTACGGAATTCCGTATCAAAGATATCACCGTAAGTAGCCAGCAGTCCGATTTCTCCTCCCGCAGGCTGAGTTCCGCTTGTTACTACTTCATTGAGTTCGCTAAGGGCTGCAGCATAATCTCCATACATCTGCATCTGAGCCTTGGCCAAAAAGACTTGGCAAACAGTCTTGTTGAAACGTCCAATCTGTCCCATATTCAGGGGTAGGTTCGTGCCTGCTTCCAGGTCGGCAATAATCATGGGCCTAATGTCCACATCATTGGTGACTGTTTTGGAATCGGTAGTTTCATCCACATAAGGGACGAAGGTTCCTGTAGCCATATCTGCCCAGAGCTTGTAAGCCCAGAAGTGGTATACACCACGCAGGGCCCTGGCCTGCATAACAAAGGAATCATATTCTTCCTGTGTAATGCCTCCTGCTTCAAGAGCTTTTGCAGCAACTGATATAGTTGTATTGGCACGGCTTACTCCTTCGTAACAAGACCGCCACTTAGCATTAAGATAGCCGTTGGTTGCTGTTTCTGAGTAAGTTTGTAGAGGGTTGATGGCTGGCTGGTCGCCAGAGTCGGTACCTTTATTAGCTTCCAATCCCCTGATGCTTCCAAATACCCAACCGGAGGAGGCTGCTTCCCAGCCATAGCCGTTGGCAACACCGTCAATCATAGAATACGCACCAATAAGCAGTGCATCCACACCGTTATAGGTCGCAAGTACAGTTTGATCCAAAGAACCATTTGGAGTGATCTCCAAAAATTCTTCGCTACAGGAGTTCATTAGCAGAAGTCCTGCGATAACTGCAAATACTGATAAAAATTTTATCTTTTTCATATCTCTGTTGAATTTTTTCTTTTAACATTAAAATCCAAGACTCACACCGAACAGGAACTGCTGAACAGCCGGAAGGTTACCTTCATCAACGCCCATAAAGTCGTCGTTGAAACTGGCAAGTTCCGGATCCATCCCTGAATAGCTTGTAAGCGTAAGCAGGTTGGTTCCCTGTATATATACCCTCAGGCTCGAGAAAACATTGCCCAGCGTGGCATTGTCGAAGGTATATCCTATCTGCAGGTTCTTAAGCCTGAAGAATGATCCGTCTTCAATATAGTAGCTGTTGGATACCTGGTTGGTAGAAAAGTTGGATTTATTGGAGGCCTTAGGCAAATCGGCACCTGTATTGGACGGTGTCCAGCTATTGGTCAGCAAGTCTGCACTCTTCTGTCCCTGGAAGGAGGGCCAGAAGTCCAGCCACCACTTGTTGTAGTTGAAGATATCATTGCCCTGTGAGCCATAGAAAAAGGCAGTCAGGTCAAATCCTTTATATCCAAGTACAAGGTTCAGACCATAGGTAAAGTCCGGATTTGGATTTCCAATATGAATACGGTCTGCGTCATCAATGGCACCACTGCCATCTTCATCAGCAAACTGCAGGAATCCGGGTTCAGCACCATCCTGGGTAGCAGCAGCATCTACAGCACCCTGGTTTTCAAAGAGTCCAAGATAATTATATCCGAAAAATTCACCCATGGAATAACCTACCTCGTTGCGGTTAAAGGAACCAATTCGTGATCCGCCTGCATCCCAGTAGTCATAACCTTCGGCAATGGAGATAATCTCATTGCTATAAGTGGTTATGGAAGCATTGGCTTCAAAACTGAAGTCTCCCCATGTCTGGTGATAGATTAACTGGAGGTCAACTCCGGTATTTTTCATCTCACCAATGTTTACATAAGGTACTGAAGCTCCACCAGCTGTTCCGGGAAGCTCGGGATTATAGAGCAGGTCTGAACTCTGCTTGGTGTACCAGTCAAATACCAGTTCGAACCTACGGTCCAGAAGAACAGCGTCGAAACCGATATTGGCAGTTACCTGAGTTTCCCACTTGGCATCGGGGTTACCTATCCTGGTGGGACGGAAGCCCTGTACCGAGCTGTTGAATGTACCCCCTACGTCATAGAAGGATCTGTCCGGACTACCACCATAAAGGTAGTATTGGTTGCTGGCAGATACGGCGATCTGGTTACCCATGGTACCATAACCACCTCTGATCTTCATGTCGGAGATAAAATCAAGCCCGGCCATAAATGACTCATCGCTGATCCTCCAACCTGCAGAAACAGATGGGAACACACCGTAGCGGGTGTCTGCACCAAATACAGAAGAACCATCCCTACGTACTGTTCCACTCAGATAGTACTTGTTGCGGAAGTTATAATCGGCCCGTGCAAACTGGGAAACTAAAGTACGTGGGGTCCAGTATCCGGAACCTCCGTTCAACAGAGTAGCACCTGTGCTAACTGTCCTGTAAGCAAAATCTGAAGAGAAATAATCTGCACCTGTGGAATAAACATTACGCCTCATGCTGTACTTCCCTGCTTCATAACCGGCTACTACCATCAAAGTATGATCACCAAACTGACGGTTGAAGGTTAAAGTATTGGTCCAGGTCCAGTCGCCACCCATGTTGGCATCTTCCCTATAAGTAGGAGTTGCAACATTTTCTGAACTTTCATAGGTTGAGCTGTTCCAGTTGGTTTGATAGGTATTGTATATCGATCCACCGAAGGTAGTTCTGAAATCCAATCCGTCAAGAATTTTCACATTGCTGAAGACATTACCCATGATTCGGATATTGGACCATTTGTCCAGCGAATTCCTGTTCTGATTGGCAACATAGTTGTCTCCGTTACCAAGTCTTTCTGCAATACCGGTTCCACCCCAGTCGCCATCTTCAAATGTATGGGAGAGTCCTTCGAAAGTACCCTTATCCCATATCACAGGAATAATCGGCTGTGTGCGATAGACACCCATGGCCAGGGCAGTACCTTCTGAACCGTTTCCGGAGATACCATTGTCGGAACGGTGTACCACGGAAATATTCTCTCCGAAGGTGATCCTGTCCTTCACGTTGAATTCGGAGTTGAAGCGGATACTATAACGCTTGTACCAGTTATCCGTAACAACACCTTTCTGGTCAAAGTAACCAAAACTGGCATAGTATTTTGAGTTCTGGTTTCCACCCGACATGCTCAGGTCATGGTTTTGAATCATGGCATTGTTGAAGATCTCATCATACCAGTCGGTATCAGCTGCCCATGCGGGAAGTGTGGGAGATCCTGTGTAAGGTCCATAAAGGGGATGAGCCGGATCTTCAGGATCAGCACCATCATTTTCCCATACCAGGAAGCTTAGGTCGGCATATTGCTGAGTATTTGCAAGGTTGTCCGGCCCTGATCCGGGATTCTGGGTTCCGACGTACATATTGTAATTTACCTTAATTGCTCCTGCGGAACCTTTCTTGGTAGTAATTACAATTACACCGTTGGAAGCCTGTGATCCATAAATGGAAGCAGCACCAGCATCCTTCAGAACAGACATTGATTCTACGTCTTCCGGATTGATGTTGGCCACATCCGTTGTGGGAACACCATCAACAACGTAAAGAGGGTTGTTGTTCTGGAAGGAACCGAATCCTCTGATACGAACCTTGGCAGATTGACCAGGTCTGGAGTCCTGTGTGACTGTTACACCGGCCACGCGTCCCTGCATTTGCTGGGTGACGTTGCCCTGGGGCATCTGGGTCAGTTCGTCTGATTTAACAACACCCACAGCACCCGTCAGGTCTTTCTTTTTCTGGGTGGCGTAAGCTGTTACCACGATCTCTTCCAGTGAGGTAACGTCGGGTTGCAGAGTCACACTAATGGTGGTCTGAGCTCCAACGGGAATTGACTGGGTAGAGTAACCAATAAATGAGAATACAAGGGTAGCATCGTCACCGGGAACAGAGATAGTATAATTACCCTGTCCGTCAGTAACGGCTCCTTGTGTGGTTCCCTGGACCACAATGTTAACTCCAGGAAGCGCTCCTTGATCCTCAGAAGTTACAGTACCTGTAACCGTTCTTTGCTGAGCAAATGTAACACTCAGCGCAAAGCCAAGGAGGAGTAGCGATAATACACCACTCTTCCACAATGTAGATCTACGCATAATAGAAGTAGTTTTAGGTTAAAAATGAATACAAGTTGGTTTATATTAATACTTAGTTTTAGTCAGTTGTGATATGCCCAGGCAAGACAATCCATAGCAAGTATAGCTTTTTTTTTAATGAATTCGAGGAATATTTTCTAATTTAGAACCATTCAAAATAGCGCCATAGGCGCCTGTTTACCTTACTTTCCGTATGTGAAGAGTTGGAGTTTTTCATTGTTTGGTAGGGTCACTACAAACGATTCGCCCTCTATTTCAATAAGATGCATTTTTCGGGCATCGCCGTTCACGAAAAAACCGCTTTCAACTGGCATGAGTATTTTGAATTCAAGAGCCCCTTTTCCCTGCATGAACCAACCATGAGAGGCATCCTGTCGTCCCAATGAGGGCCTGGTGGAAAAGTTATTTCCAGAAAGCAACAGATCGGGGATTCCGTCTTTATTAAAATCTCCGGCCTGGATATCCCTGATGGGAGAGAATTGAGCCTCAATGGGCAGGGGCTTAAAAGTAAAACTGCCGCCACCCTGATTTATGAAGAGGGCGCTCTCGAACATTACAGCCTTCTTATGCAGTGATTTAGAGATGCTTTCCTGTCCGAAAATATCAGTCACTGTTTGTCCGCCAAAGTCAGCATAAGAGGGATATAAGTTTTCTATCCCGATGATCTGCCTCTTCATCTCGTCGAGGGTGGCAATGGGATAGCTGGTCCCATCGTAGTAGGTACAGAGAATGGGATCCGGGATACCATTGTGGTCAAAATCATTGAGATAGAGCTCAACCGGCTCTTCCGGTGAAGCTTTCAGCATGCTGTTTTTTCCCGTGTTTCCAGCTACCAGGTCCATATCGCCGTCCAAATCAAGGTCTGTTGCCTCGATACAGCTCCACCATCCTTCGGTCTTGCTTAGTCCGCTCGAAGCAGTAATATCTGTAAACGTACCCTTGTCATTGCTATACAGAGATATATTCATCCACTCACCCACCACAACCAGGTCGGGATCCCCATCCGAATCATGATCGAACCAGCAGGCATCGCTTACCATTCCTGCCTTATGCAGCGTGCCCATTTTTTCAGGAGGAAGCGGAATAAAATGGCCAGAACCTGTGTTTTCGAGAATGAATTGTTCTGGTGAAATGCCATAGGCTCCGGGTATGGAACGGGTGCCGAGGAACAGATCTATGTCCCCATCCCCATCATAATCGGCCGGCCTGACACAGGAACTGTTTTGCATTAAAAGCGGAACAGAGCCAGGGGGACTGTGTTTAAAATGTCCCAGTCCATCATTAAGCAGCAGCCGGTCGGCCAGGATGGGACTGCCGGTAAATTCTTCACTTCCTCCCCTTACTATATAGAGGTCCTGGTCCCCATCCCCGTCTGCATCAAAGAATGCGGCATCTACATCCTCTGTATAACGATCGTTCAGCAGCTCTGGAACAGAGGCAGAAGAGAAACCTCCCCCGGGAAGTTGGATAAATAGACCCGAGACCTGGTCAGTTGCTCCGCCCACGAAAAGATCATCCAGTTCGTCTCCATTCACATCACCAACGGCAAGTGCAGGTCCTTCAGTTGAAAGGTTGGCGGGTATCAATGCCTCCCGGTCCAGATCTTCCCAGTCATTCTCCCTATGCCTGAAATGAAGTCCCGGCTTTGTAGTGCTGGTAAAGATGGTTTGTGCCGGGGAATCCTCAATTACCGGTGCAATCGCAGTAGCACTGGTGATATTCAGCACTAGAGCCTGGTTGGGTTTTACATTGTATATGGTTTCTTCAAGCAGTCCGGGCCAACTTACGATTACTGAATCCACAAGGGTATCGCTGCCCAGTCCGAAATGAAGCCTGTCAGTGGTGGAGGACATAAAACCCCTGGTAGAAACATTTTGGATCATCTGTTGCTGACCACCGGTGTAAAGGCTTACACTTGCACCGATTCCTTTCCGGTTCAGTTCACTGCCTTCCAGCTGAACAGTCAGGAAGTTACGGTTGGGAAGCCTGTCGGCATTATTGCGGTATACAGAGGCGGGACCATTGATATTGTTAACTATCAGTTCCAGGTCACCATCATTGTCAAGGTCGGCATAGGTGGATCCGTTGGAGTAATCGGGTTTATCGAATCCCCAGGTCTTTTCCATGCTGGCAAAGGTGAGATCGCCCTTGTTTTGAAAAAGGTGGTTAATATCGGGTTGTAACGGCATTTGTTCAAACAGGGTTTTGTTGGAGACGCTGTCGTTGTCTTTTATGGGATCATATCGGCTTCCCCCTGTGAGATACTTTACGTAGTCGAGGTCGTTGGGTCGCCGGTAGATCCCGCTGGTGATAAAGAGATCCTTCCAACCATCGTTGTCCAGGTCGCAGAAGAGGGCCGACCAGCTCCAGTCGGTGGAGTGGACTCCTGCCAGACGTCCGATCTCGCTGAATTGTCCATTGCCCAGGTTGAGCTGCAGGGTGTTGTGAACATACTGGGGGGCATATCCAATTTCAAGTTTCATCCGGAAGAGCTCCAGTTCATCCTCAGTTCCCGATTGTTTCAGGATCTGCTGATTGTCGGGCAGCATATCCAGCACCATAATATCTGAAAGTCCGTCATTATTAAAGTCGGCCACATCATTCCCCATGGAGGAGCGGCTGGTATGGGCGATCGAAGCAGTGAGTTGCTCCTCGAAGGTGCCATTCCCCTTGTTGATATAGAGGTAATCATTTTCATGGAAGTCGTTGGAGACATAGATATCGGGATAACCATCCTTGTTGATGTCACTTGTATTGACTCCAAGGCCATATCCAATCTGGCTCCTGTAAATACCCGCCCCGGCTGTTACATCCTGGAAGATCCTTCCATGTTCCGTGGTTTCGTTTCTATAGAGCCGGTCACCTGCCCGTGAATCCTCATCGTGACGCAGGTCAGACATCCCGTAACTGCGGGAGCTGTGTACCGAATGGTTTAGCAGGTACATATCCAGGTCGCCATCCAGGTCGTAGTCAAAAAAAGATGCCTGGGTGGAAAAACCGGTAAAATCGAGTCCGTAGGCTGCCGACTCTTCTTTAAATGTGAGGTCGCCCTGGTTAATGAAGAGCTGATTGTGTCCGGTAAGCCCTTTATAATCCCCCACATTACAGACATAAATATCCAGGTAGCCGTCCCCATTTACATCGGCCATGCTTACCCCGGTACTCCAGTCGCCTGTTCCACTTACTCCAGCCTCGACGGTAATGTCTTCAAACTTCAAATCTCCTTTATTCAGGTAAAGGCTGTTCCCGTGCTGGTTGGCTGAAAAGTAGAGATCCACAAGTCCGTCATTATTGATATCGCCTGCAGCCACTCCTGCCCCATTGTTAAAATAGAGGTATTCGATGATATTAAATGCTTCGGTCTCGCTGAGACTATTTTCAAAGTCAATTCCGGTAGAGGAGGGGGATAGCTTTGTTAACAGGGTGTTGCTTTCCTGACGCTTGCATGCCAGTGTAAGCGAAAGGGCTAGGAAAATAAAAACTGTTTTTCTCATATCACTGTTCTTGAATCCTGAAGAGTTGAAGAGGATCGTTACTTCGTGCAACAACCAGCAATGTTCCATCCGGGGATTGGATGACCTGAATGTCCCTGATTTCTCCATTGAGCCTGAATCCCGATTGAGTGGGAGGGACCACGCTGAAGTTACCATGGCCGTCTCCGGCAAGAAAGTTTCCGTAACTGGCATCATAGCGGCCCACTTCGGGTTTCACATGATAGAGATTACCTCCCAGCAGCAGGTCCAGGTTTCCATCCCTGTTAAAATCACCTGTTTCAGCGGCCATCACCGTTGAGAACTGAGATTCCACAGGCAGTGCCTGAATGGTGAAATGGCCCGATCCGTCATTGATGAATAGAGCGGATTCCAGATATGCCACATCCAGATGAATGGCATTGGCCAATTGTTCAGGGGCAAACATATCGTTAATGGTTTGCTCTTTGTACAACTCGTATTTTGGATAAAGCTTTAGCAAATCGGGAATCTGGCGGGTAAGATCGTGTTTCAGCGCCATGGGGTAGGCACTGTCTCCTTCATAGACACAGATGATCTGTTCGGCCGATCCATTTCGGTCAAAATCATTCACATACATGGAGACAGGCTGTTCTGAATTTGCCTTAAAGCGCGAGTTGAGACCATGGTTACCGGCCACAAAATCGCTGTCCCCATCTCCATCAAAATCTCCTGTAGCGATGCAGTTCCACCAACCGCTTGTATTTACTGATCCAAATGCCTCTTTGTTTTCCCGGAAGGATCCGTTTTCATTGATAAAGATCTTGAGAGCCATCCAATCCCCTGCCAGAATCATATCCTGGTCCCCGTCTCCATCCACATCTTCCCATTGCATATCGCGCAGCATACCTACCTTTTTTAGTTCCGGGGCAATCTGAGCACTTACATTGCTGAAGTTCCCTTTGCCATCATTTTCCAGAAGATAGCCGTTTACGGGTACCCCGTATAAGGAAGGGAGAAGACGGATACCCACAAAGAGTTCCATAATACCATCCCCGTCATAATCAGCAGCGCGTACACAGCTGGTGCTTTCGTAACGTCCGGAAGGTAGAATCTGTTGCGATTTTGAAAAGGATCCCCTGCCATTATTCAGGTATAATCGGTCGGCCAGTGCAGACGAAGATGAGGAGAATTCATTTCCCCCACTGGCCACATAGAGGTCCAGGTCGCCATCGACATCAGCATCAAACAGAGTACAATCGGTATCTTCAGAGTCTTTATCTATCTCAAACAGAACTTTATTGGTAGCCAAAAACGAGCCATCCCTTTGCTGAATAAGGAGGCTGCCCGCCTGGCCCCTGGCTCCGCCCACATACAGGTCTTGCAGTCCATCCCCGTTCACATCCCCGGAACTGGTGCGAGGTCCTTCGGTGGAGAGCATCTGGTAGATCAATTTCTCTCTCCGAAAATCATCATAGTCATTCTCCCGGTGTATAAAATCAACGGAGACTTCGTCGGTGATTTCTTTAAACCAGAGCTCCTTATTCTTCCATGGCCTGATCAGAGGAGCATTGGGGGGAACTGCATCTTTCTGGAAGAGAGTCAGGATCTGGTCGGTGGGTACATCCTTCATGATGCTTACATTTCCATCGGGCCATTGCACCACCAGTGAATCTACCATAGTCAGAGAACCCACTCCCAGGTTGGGACGTGGGTCCATGGTTGACTTGAATCCGCGCATGGGCATTTGTTCCAGGTAGAAGGACTGCCCCTGGTGCCTGGCAGTTACCTTACTCCCAATGGCATCAGTGTTGCCAGGCTTCCCTTTCAGTATCACTTTCAGGTAATGATGATCGCTGAGTCTCTGGCTGGTCTCGTTGCGGTAGAGGAACATGGGCATATTCACATTATTCACCACCAGGTCGAGATCCCCGTCATTATCCAGGTCTCCGTAAGCAGACCCATTGGAATGACTTGGTTCGGCCAGTCCCCACGAAGCGGCCTTATTCTCGAAATGATGACCGCCCATGTTCTTAAAGGCATAGCTGGGGAGTTTAACAGAAGGAATGGCATCGATCAGGGTCTTGTAGTCCACATTGTTCCCTGAGATAATGGAAGCCACCATATCGCGGTTTGAAAAGAACTGGATGTAATCCTGGTCGGTGAGATCCTGGTAGATTCCGTTGGCCACAAAAATATCTTTTAATCCGTCGTTATCCAGGTCCAGGATCAGGGCACCCCAGGACCAGTCCGTGGCATAGACTCCGGCAAGCCTGCCAATTTCACTGAAGGTACCATCGGCATTGTTGAGCTGCAGCATGTTGCGGGTAAACTGGTGGTGGTACCCGTTTTCATAGTTAGATTTATAGCTGTCCCAGCTGTCGAAGGTGGTTTTGGTCTTCAACCGGGCATCATGCTCAGGGATCATATCAGTGACAAAGATTTCGGGATAGTGGTCGTTGTTAATGTCGGCCATATCGGCACCCATGGATGCTGCAGAGGTACATTGCATCATCTCGGTTAGCTGTTCCCGAAAGGTGCCATCACCATTATTCATGTAGATATAGTCCCGCTCAAAAAAGTCATTGGAAATATAGATATCCATCCATCCGTCCTGATCAATATCTCCCACCGTGACACCCAGTCCGAAGCCGATAAGACTTGCATAAATACCTGCCTCCTCACTTACATCGGTAAAGTAGTTATTGTCATTACGGAACAATTTATCGCCCCCGATGGTATCCCTTAGCAGGCGCTGATTTGCGGAAAGGTCAAAGCTTCCGATGGCTTTGAAGGAGTTGTTTAGGAGGTAGAGGTCCAGGTCGCCATCGCGATCGTAATCGAAAAAGGCCCCATGGGTGGAATAGCCCCGGTCATTGATGCCATATTCAGAGGCACTTTCCGTAAACGTAAGATTTCCGTTGTTGATGTATAATTCGTTGTGACGCTCATCACCTTCCACATTTCCTGAATTACACACATAAATATCGCACCACCCGTCTCCGTTCACATCGGCCATACTGGCCCCGGTCGACCATTCTCCCTTTCCGCCTATTCCCGCACGCTCTGAAATATCTTCGAATTTAAAATCTCCCTGGTTCAGGTAGAGCACATTTGAGCTCATATTCGAGGTGAGGAAGAGATCTATGAGTCCGTCGTTGTTCACATCACCCATGGCCACTCCGCCTCCATTGTAAAAGTTCCGGTAGGTATAGATGTTGAATTTCTTCTTCAACTGTTCATCATAGTCCAGGTGATTAATAAATCCTGCCCCGGTGTATGATTCCGGCATCAGTGTAAATATCTGATCGCCCGAACCTGAGTTAGGGTTTCGATTACACGAAGAGGTGAGCAGCAGAGCTGGCAATAGAAGCAGGCCAGGGAAGGTGAGCTTGAGCAGGGTTTTCATCCGGATATCAGTTCTGGATTTCTCCCTGCTGGGAATCTATCACTGCAGGGGAGAGCATATCGGTAAATATGGCCCAGACATAGAGATCATTCTCGATGTAAATGGTGATTCGCCTGTTCCCATCTATTTTAATATAAGCTTCTCCTTTCATGGGATGAGCCACGGTGATAAAACCTTTGCCGTAGATATCCTCATACCAGTGCCTTACATCTTTGGCCAGATTGCTTGCTGATAGTTCCTTTGTCCAGGGGGCCCAGCCATTGTATATAAATCGTACCGGCATTTCAAAGATAAGTCCATCATGGAACCTGGGATAGAAGTTCATGGTAGCCGGATATCTCAACTCTTCATTGATATCATACTGAACACTTAGATTGGCTGATCCCTGCCTGACTAAACTATCCCGGTTCAGTCTATAACAATTTTTATAGAAATCCTGTTCGTCCATACCCAGTGAGAGTCCCATAAACAGGGAGTCGTACCTGACTCCGCTGGCCAGTTCCCGTTCTAATCTGCGTTCATATGTTTTTCCTGGCGAGCATCCTCTTACAACTAGTGCGACCATGATGCTTAGCACCACCCAAAGCATTCTATTCATTCTTCTTCAATTTCAGAAAGTGTAAAAGTGTAAATTCTCATCGTTTCTTGCAACAGCTATCACATTGTTTCCCTTAATTTTTATGATTTTGAAATCTCTTATTTCGCCCTTGCTAAAAAAACCGGAACTATCGGCGGGGATAACCCTCCATACTTCATTCCCGCAGCCTTTCAAAAAAAGACCATGCCCGGCACTATAAATCCCTGTTTCCGGTTTGGCCCTTGTCATGTTCCCACCCAGCAATATATCGCATAATCCATCGTGATCGAAGTCGCCCGTTTCAATGGCATAAACCGGTGAAAGCTGACTCGATGCAGGCAGGGGCTTTATCTGAAAAGATCCCTGACCATTGTTGATCAAGACGGAGCTTTCCAGGTTTGTGGCCGAAAGCACAACGGAGCGTTGAAGAATATCTTCCGAAAAAATATCCTGGATAGTTTCTCCGCTGTAAGCCTTGAAAGTCTTATATACCTGTTTTAGGGCCGGAATTTGTTTTACCAGGTCATCCTTCATGGCTACGGGGTAACTTGTGTCGCCGTTAAAGGCACAGATAATATGTTCAACTCTTCCATTCATATCAAAATCGTTCACATACATGGTAAGCGGTTTTTCCCGGGAAGCATGAAAGCGGGAGTTTAGGCCATGATTGCCCAGCACCAGGTCCATGTCTCCATCCCCGTCCAGATCAGCTGCACTAATCCTGTTCCACCACCCCTCTGTTCCTTGCAGGCCATAGTCGTCAGAGCGATCTGTGAAGTGGCCC
Organism: Bacteroidales bacterium; assembly: GCA_029931975.1. Lineage (GTDB taxonomy): Bacteria > Bacteroidota > Bacteroidia > Bacteroidales. The sequence continues at coordinate 55,000 of JAOZQY010000010.1, forward strand.
TCCTCATTGATAAAGAGCTTTACGGGCATCCACTGGCCCACCATGACCATATCCGGATCTTTGTCGTTATCCACGTCGGTCCAGACCATATCGGTAATCATCCCTAATTCTTTTAGTCCGGGTGCTTTCAGATCCGAGACATTGGTAAAGGATCCTTTTCCATCATTCTCGAGCAGGTAGCCATTTACCGGGACGCCATACAGGAATGGTCGAAGTCGGATCCCCACAAAGAGGTCCGAATCTCCATCCCCATCAAAATCGGCTGCCTGAACCGTAGAGCTGCTCTCATAGCGTCCTGAAGGCAGAACCTGTTTTGATTTGGAGAAGATTCCCTTGCCATTGTTCAAATAGAGCCTGTCACTCAGAGCAGAGGAACTGGAGGGGAGCTCATTTCCGCCACAAGCCACATAGAGATCCTGGTCACCATCTCCGTCTGCATCAAAGAAGGCACAGGCGGTCTCTTCGGAGTTGCTTTCGGGCTCAAAAAGTGTTTTACCGGAAGAAGAAAAGTGACCATCGCTGTGCTGGATATAGAGAGCTCCCGGACTAGCTTTTGCTCCGCAGAAATAGAGATCATCCAATCCATCCCCATTCACATCAGCCGTAGCCATTCGGGGGCCCTCGCTTGAGTGCATATGGAAGAGCAGTGACTCACTGTGGAAATCATTGAAGTCGTTCTCCTCATGTGAGAAGGAGAGCCCCTTCGGGAGATCGCTCTTTTGAAATACAGCTTTTTCAGTTAAAGCCGGGAGTGAGTCACATGGCAATGCCTCTGTCTGATTCAGTATGAGGAACTGGTTGGCCTCTATCTCGTAAAGCCGGAAACAGCTTCCATCCGGCCAGCTCACCAGGATCGAGTCGATCCTGGAAATATCTCCCAGTCCAAAATGTAGCCGGTGATCCATGGAAGATTTAAATCCCCGCATTGGAATGTTTTCCTGGTAGCTGCTTTCACCATTATAATATAGTGTTGCCGTGGCCCCGATGGCACTGGTGTTGGAATCTTTGCCTGTGAAAGCAATGGAAAGGTAATTGGAGTGAGCCTGCTCACTGCTGTTATTTCGGTAAAGAAAGGAGGGCATATTCACATTATTAACCACCAGGTCCAGGTCCCCGTCATTATCCAGATCCCCGTAGGCGGCTCCATTGGAGTGAGATGGTGTGGCCAGTCCCCACGAATCAGACCTATTAGAGAAGGTCAGATCTCCGTTGTTATGGTAGGCATAGTTGGGAACCCGTTCCGATGGAATCCGATCTATGAGGCTCAAAATAGCCTGTTCCTCACTTTGGATCATGGATCGCATGAGGGCCGGATTGGAGTAGAAATTCAGGTAGTCCCGGTCCAGCAGATCCTTGTATATCCCATTGGCCACAAAAAGATCGCGCCATCCGTCGTTATCCAGGTCCATGATCAACGCTCCCCAGCTCCAGTCTGTGGCATCCACACCACTGTACCTGCCAATCTCGCTGAAGGAGCCGTTTCTGTTATTGAGTTGTAATACGTTTCGGGCAAACTGGTGATGGTAGCCCTTATCCACTTTATTTCTGTAGCTTTCCCAGGCTTCAAACAGCACCTTGGTCTTCAGCCGCCTGTCGCCTTCAGCAGTCATCTCAGTCACAAAAATATCGGGCCAGCCATCGTTATTGATATCAGCAATATCGGCTCCCATGGCCCCCAGGCTGGTTTCACTCAGTTGTTCGTCAAGACATTCCGAAAATGTGCCATCCTGCATATTGATATAGAGATAATCGCGTTCAAAAAAGTCATTGGAGACATAGATGTCCATCCAGCCATCCCGGTTCAGATCGGCCACACTTACGCCCAGACCAAAGCCTATTTTGCTGCCATAAATACCTGCTTCAGCACTCACATCCACAAAGCTATTTCCATCGTTTCTGTAAAGTTTATTGGCTCCAAGGGCGTCCCTCACCAGACGAGCTCCCTCTTCCATGTCAAATTCGGTAACCGACTGGAAGGAGTTGTTCAGCAGGTAGCAGTCCAGGTCCCCATCGCGGTCATAGTCAAAAAAGCTTGCATGGGTGGAGAGCCCCAGGTCTGCAATGCCCCAGGCCTCAGCCTGTTCGGTGAATGTGAGATCTCCATTATTGATAAAGAGTTCATTGTGCCGGTGGGGGGTGTCCGGGACACCTGATTTGCAGACATAGATATCGGGCCATCCATCGCCATTTACATCGGCTATGCTAACACCGGTCGACCAGACTCCCTCACAGGCCACACCTGCCTGCTGGGTAATATCATCAAAATGAAGATTACCCCTGTTGATATAAAGCCGGTTGTCCGCAATATTTCCACAAAAATAGATATCGGTAAGTCCATCCAGGTTGAAGTCGCCCAGTCCCACCCCTGCACCATTATAAAAATTGCGGTAAGTATAGGTGTTGTATTCCTCACTGTACTCTACGTCGTTGCGAAATAGGATCCCGGTTTCTTTTGCATCCAGAAGGGAGAATCGGGCAGAGATTCCGGAATCCGGAGCCTCATCCTGACATGCCTGCAGGAAAAGCATCGCAAGCAAAAGAATTCCGGTAAATGATAAGGATGATTTCCCTTGAAACATGCGCGCAATGTACAAAAAAGAGAGCAGGCAATTGCAAAATTGCCTGCTCTCTGAATAACTATATATTCAAATGGCTACTTCTAATTATATCCGGGATTCTGGTCCAGGTTGGGGTTGGCATCCAGCTTGTCCCTGTGGATGGGGAACAATACAGTGTGTTCTCCTTCAACAAGTACATCACCAGGATTATTATAAGGAAGGGCCCAGTCAGCTACACTGGTGAAAAGATCCCAACGGATCAATGCCCGACGCCTGTTGTTTTCAGCAAACATCTCACGGCCGATCTCATTGAAGAGCTCACCACCTGCGATACTGGGTCCGGTCATATCGAAACTAACGGGTCCGTCCACAGTTGTCAGGGGGGCAACACCGGCACGTTCCCTGATATCATTCACCAGGGGAAGAATGCCGGCATCTCCTGGATTCAGTCTCCAGAGGGCCTCAGCTTTCATCAGGATAATATCGGCCAGACGGAAAACGGCATAGTCGTTGTTCATGGCATCGGGATGTCCACCCAACTCAAATTCCCATTTACCGATCCTGACTCCTGCCTGACGATAGGCCTGTGGACCCAGCTCATTGATCTGGGGTTCACCGGAACCGATGTTCCCAAAATTGAGCAGTGTTCCATCCGGGTCATCTGAGTCAGCACCATCATCCACAGTAGGACTTCCGTCTACGTTATACTGGTAACCGGCGATGAAATTGCCTCGCCTGATGGCCGGGCCATCTAAGGTACCCACATCTCCTTTACGAAGATCTGTATCCTCGTATGAGTTGTAGAACTCCTCCAGAGAACAGAATCCGTTCCATGGTTGTGCTGTCAGATTATAGGTATACTGGCTTGAATAGTGCAGGGTTCTGGCTGACACGTTAAAACCTCCATAATACACCTGGTCGTAAGGTATGGCAAAGATCATTTCCGAAGTTCCTGTGTTGCTGGCACTGAAGTTGTCAAAGTAGTTACCTGTGAGCGCGTAACCACCATTGTCAATGATATCAGTACAAGCGCTTACGGCTTTGGCATACTGCTGAGTTCCGGTATAGACTTCGGCATTCAGATACAGGTTGGCAAGTAAGGCCTTTCCGGCATAATAGTTCATCCGTCCGTAGGTAGTACCATCCACTGCTTTGGGAAGCAGGGGTACAGCCTCCTCAAGGTCGGCTACCAGCCAGGCATAAACGTCTGCCCTGTCAACTGTTGCAGGTTGTGCATCGGCATTTGCAAAATCGGTTACCAGGGGTACATTCCCGAACCAATCGATCAGTTGCCAGTAAAAGAAGCCCCTGACGGCACGTAGTTCAGCGATAAAGGCAGCTGCCACATCGGCATCCATGGCTCCGTCCTCAACAAGGACTTCGAATTGGTAGATCAAACGGTTGGCCGTATTTACACCGCCAAAACCAAAGTTCCATCCACCATTCATACCACCGTCTTCACGGGTCCATGCATGAAGGTGCCATCTTCTCCAGTCGCCACCGTCGTCCCAGTCCTGACCACGTGTGGGCACGACCATTTCGTCGGTTGAAACACAATTCAGGTTCCATGGATCGCCGGAACCCCAGTTGCCAAACTGGGTATAGGCAGCGCCCAGGGCAGCGAGAATTTCCTCTTCTGTATTGAAGAAGTTATCTGGAGTCACATCACTGTAGAGTTCTTCATCCAGATTAGTACATGACTGGTTAATAGTGGCTGTTAGCATCACTGCCAGGACTGCCATTGCCAGTAATCGTGATTTTCTCATTTTATTTCTATCTGTTGTTTTCATATCGTCTGTTTTTAGCGGGTTAGAAACCAAGGTTTACACCCAGTGAAACAGACCTGGTCCTGAACCAGGTATTCCTTCTGTCGATACCAGGAATCAATACGTTACCACCATCATCATATCTCGGGCTGGGATCTACACCTTTATACTTGGTAATGTAGAACAGGTTGTTGCCTGCCACAAAGACACGTATGTTCCTGAAGGCCTTGTTCGCAGACATGTCGAAGGTATATCCAAGGCTCATATTATCGAGCGAAACAAAGGATGCATCTTCAATGTGTGAGCTGTTAAGAACTCCTGATGAGGCATTGTATAAGGTTCCGTTCTCGTTCCTCATGTCATCGGCAGTTGCCGGCAGGTTGTAGGATCCAATCATCTGGGGTACCTCATAAAATGCCCGGAATGTGTTGTTCAGATCGTGTCCCAAAACGCCGCGGAAGAAGATATTCAGGTCAAAATTCTTATACTTAAAGTTGTTTGACCATCCGAACTCAGCATTGGGTATCCCATTACCAACCACAACACGGTCGAGTTCATCTACAGTCCCGTTACCATCGGTGTCTTGAAGAATCAGGTTGCCATCGGGATCAATCTCCACAAAGGTGTGGGCCCAGAGTTGACCAATGGGCTGACCCTCTTCAGCTCGTACCAGGGGAACCCCACTTTGTCCGGGAGCACCCATGGCACCCAGGTCGCGTGTTCCATAGGTAAGTTCTGCTCCATTATATTCTCCTGAAAGAGAGACCAGCTCGTTCTTCAGGTTGTAGGTGGGAGTAATGGTAGTGCTCCATGAGAAATCGCCAGCTTGTACAGCGTTCCATGTCAGGGTCAGTTCAAGACCACTGTTCTGGATTTCTCCCAGGTTCAGCCAGGCTTGAGTATAGAGGTTCGGGGGAACCGGCACTTCGTATTGGAACAGCAGGTCGGTAGTGGTTCTTGTGTAGTAGTCAAATGAACCAAAGAGTTGACCATCCAGCAGTGAGAAATCCACACCAATGTCCAGTTCACCTTTCTTTTCCCAACCCAGGTCCTCATTGGCATTACTAACCGGTGCATAGCCGGGGATGAACTCACCATTATAGAAGAAGTTTCCTGAGGGTCCGAGACGCAGTAGCGACATATAACTGTCTGATGGCTGGTTTCCGGTTATTCCGTAACTGGCCCTGAGTTTCAGGTTGTCCATAGAGGAAATATCCAGGATATTGGCCAGATCCACACCTGCACCAACGGCAGGGAAGACCCCCCACTTGTTACCATCACCAAATCGGCTGGAACCTTCATAACGCACACTGGCTGTGAAAAACCAGCTGTCGGTTACATTCAGGTTCACACGGCCAAAGAATGCGGCCAGTGTATTGGAGTGCTTGTAGCTGGAAACAGAGCCAATGCCTTCGTTGAAATCCTTGGCTGCTCCCAGGTTATTATAGGTAAAGGCATCAGTGATAAAATCGCCACCTTCTGCTGAAAAACCTTCATAGTTAAAGTCCTGGTGGGAATATCCGGCTAAGACCGTCAGGTTGGCACCGCTGATATTTGTCACATAGTTGATGGTTGATTCGAACAGTTCGAAAGAGTTCTCATCAAAGCTTCTCCTGGCCAGACCGTTACGGTCCATACCCGTTCCGTAAGAGTTTTTGTCGCGGTAAGTCCCACGGGCAAAACTCTGCTGCTGTACAGAGTAGAAAGCGTCGACTTTCAATCCATCCATAATTTCAAAAGCACCTTTCAGGGCCACATTAACACGCTGGTCTTTACCCTCGTTTGTATTCTGTTCCATCATGGCCACCGGATTGTAATAATCATAAAGGACCTGCTGGAAATAGCCGTCATACTGATCGTAGGCTGCATCATCGCTTCTCACAGGAGCGGTAGGGTTATAGATGGAGGCATATCTGAATGCTTCGTCGAAACCATATTGTGATTCACGCTGGGTGGCACCAATGTTCAGGTCCATTGTGAGGCGGTCGTTGATGGCCTTCTGGCTCAGATTCAGACGTCCGTTCAACTGGGTATACCCGGTGTTGATGGCAACGCCATCTCCATCACGGTAGTTGAATGAAGCCATATAGGTAGTCTTGTCGGTACCCCCTGACATACTCAGGTTGTGCACCTGTTGGATGGCGTTCTGGGTGGTCTCTTCAAACCAGTTGGTGTCATAACCAAAATCGGTTCCTTCGTCGGTCTCGGCCGACATGGTACGCCACTGATCGGAAGTCATCACATTGGGAAATTTACCCACGGTCTCCATGGTAACCATACCATTGTAATCGATATAGGCTGTTCCCCTTCTACCTTTTTTAGTAGTTACGATGATTACACCGCTGGAACCCCTGGTACCGTAAATGGCAGCAGCAGAACCGTCTTTCAGAACGTCCATGGACTCGATGTCGTTGGGATCCACATTGTCCAGCGATCCGCCAACAACTCCGTCAATAACCACAAGGGGCTGGGTGTTGGCGCCAATGGTACTCATACCTCGCAGACGCATGGTGAAGCCCCCGTTGGGGTTGCCACCCGGCTTAGAGATGGAGAGACCGGCCACTTTACCCTGCACCAGCTGGGCGGGATTGATCACTGAACCTTTGTTGAATTCTTCTGATTTGACATTGGAGATGGCAGAGGTCAGTTCTTTCTTCATCTGAGTACCATAGCCGATGACCACGATTTCATCCAGAGCAAGGATGTCTTCGACCAATGTCACGTTAATAGAGGTTTGATTACCCACAGCAATGTTCTGTGGCGCGTAACCAATGGATGTAAATACCAGGACAGCATCTGGACCCGGAACGGTAATACTGAAATTACCATCCACGTCGGTCACGGCTCCCTGGGTAGTTCCCTGGATCACAATGTTTACACCGGGAATGGGACCTTCCAGGTCGGAAGAGACCGAACCGGTCACTGTTTTTTCCTGGGCAAAGGTTAAGCTGATCGCAAAACCAAACAGGATAAGCGACAAAAAGCCGCTTTTCCACCATGCAGAATTTCGCATAATTGAAGTAGTTTTTAGGTTAGCAATGAATGACAAGTTGTCTTTAATTTGATAGTTGTTTAGTATAAAGGGTGTACATATATATATATGTGCAAGGTCGAAATTAAGATATTTTAACATTTATGCTACTTTTTTAACCTTATTTAGAGTTATTCTATATTGATAACGAAGCCTTGATTTTATTACCTTTGGAGCGGGTAGAACATGCAGTATCGACCCATTTTCTTAAATACTAAACAGATAGAAGATGAATCATGATTATGTGAACCGTGTGGTGGACCTTACAGATCCAAAAAAAAACCTTATATATAATATGTCTGTTGAGGAAGCTGTGGAGCTTGTAAAGGCTTCAGATACGGAGGGAGTAAGGAGAATTGACGGGCAATTTGCCCTGGTTGCTGTGGAAGGAAAGACCATCCGCATGGCCCGCTCCATTGGCCGACCGCTTCGTTTTTTTATTGCCAAACTGAAGGCAGGGCCCTGCCTGGTGCTTGCCGAACGGATCGATACCATATATAAGTACCTGCAGCAGGAGGGACTGGGTGACCAGTTTCACCCATCCTATACCCGTATGGCCCCGGCACACTATATTACCACCATCGAACTGCTGGGATGTCCCGATCCAAGCCCGGTACATCAGCGCTTCTTTACCCCGAAAAGAAACCGCTTTGAAGGCACCCCGGTGGATGAGATTGGAAAGCAGTATATGACTGCGCTTTACGGAGAGATTTATAAGTGGCTGAAATACAAGGCGACCAGCGGACCCATTGGGGTCACATTCTCGGCAGGAATAGACAGTGGTTCCGTGTTCTTGCTTACCTACCATGCCTTGCTGGAACTGGGTGAAAGCCCCTCCAGACTCAAAGCCTTTACCTTAAGTGTGGATGGCGATGGAGAGGATCTGAAGCAGGCCAGAGAGTTTCTGAAGGCAGTAAACCTGGAGCTCTTTTTGGAACCCATCGAGGTGAAGGCTTCAGGGCTTGACTGGAAAAAGACCATACAGGTGGTGGAGGATTATAAGCCCCTGGATATTCAGGCGGCCACCATGAACCTGGCTTTACTGGAAGGAGTTCGGAAACGCTACCCTGAGTGGGTTCATATGATTGATGGCGACGGGGGAGATGAGAATATGAAGGATTATCCCATCGAGGAGAATCCGGAGCTGACCATTCGCAGTGTGCTGAATAACCTGATGCTTTATCATGAAGGTTGGGGAGTGGGTAAAATGAAACATTCCCTTACTTACACTGGTGGATTGAGCCGTGGTTATATGCGTACCTATACCACCACTGACACCATGGGGTTCAAGAGCTTTAGTCCCTACACACTGGAGAATGTGATCGAAGTTGCCGAGGGGATTCCCTTTATCGACCTTACCGACTGGGACCCTGAGAAACTCTATGCCCTGAAAGGACAGGTGGCTGCCAGTGGGGTGAAGGCCATTACAGGCATGGATATGCCAGTATTTGAAAAGAGGCGTTTCCAGCATGGAGCGGCTTCCAACGATGCTTTCCAGAAGCATTTCCCGGAAAAGGAGCAGGACTATCGCAAGGAGTTTCTCTCCATCTATGAGTAAGCTTCCCGGTTTCCGGATCGATGGCTCCTGGATCAGGTCCATGCGGGGTGAGAAGGTCCCGGTGGATCCCTTCTTGCCTTATGGTTGGTTCAATGAACAGGAACTTACCCTGAAAGGCGAAGTTGAAGAGGTGTCGGCCATATTGCTGACCAACAGGGAATGTCCCTATAAGTGCCTGATGTGCGACCTCTGGAAGCATACTACCGATGAGAGGGTACCTGTCGGAGCCATCCCGGTACAGCTTGAATATGCCCTGGAGAAGCTGTCTCCGGCAAAACATCTGAAACTTTTTAACAGTGGAAGTTTCTTTGATTCCAAAGCCATCCCGGTGGAAGATTATCCGCGGATAGCATCCCTGGCTGACGGCTTTGAAAGTGTGTTGGTGGAAAGCCATACTGCTTTTATTGGAGAAAAGACTCTGGAGTTTAGCCGGATTTTAAGCCCTAACTTACAGGTAGCAGTGGGACTGGAGACGGTTCACCCGGAGGTGCTGCCCCTGCTCAACAAGGGGATGAGCCTGGCCGGTTTTAAGGAGGCTGTTGTATTTCTTAAAGCAAATGACATTTCAGTTCGTGCATTTATATTACTTCGCCCACCAAAGCTTTCGGAGGAGGAAGGGGTGGAATGGGCCTGCAGGTCCATTGATTTTGCCTTTTCCTGCGGTGTAGATATCTGTTCAGTGATCCCGGTGAGATCGGGGAACGGGGCTCTGGATCAGCTGGCAGCAGAGGGCCTCTTCCAGGAGCCCTCCATTAAGTCTCTGGAACGGGTGCTGGCCTATGGCATAGCTTTGAATAAAGGACTGGTTTTTGCTGATCTCTGGAACCTGGAACATTTTTCCACTTGCGAACGCTGCTTTGGATCCAGAAAGGAGCGATTGCAGCAGATGAATCTGAGCCAGGAGATTGGGATACCTCTTTCCTGCAGCTGTTAGTGTGGGTGATGGCTTTGGCAAGGCTCTGGGATTTACCCAGATCCGGGAACTTGGAAACCTGGAGACTCCTGTGGCACTTACTAACACATTGAGTGTTTTTACCGCCGCCGCCGCCCTGGTGGAAAATATGCTCTTCCTGCCCGGGAATGAAGCTGTACGTTCTGTAAACCCGGTGGCCGGTGAAATCAACGATGGATGGCTCAATGTTAGCCGTGGCCGACATTTGAAAAAAGTACGCGTGCTTGAGGCTATTTCCTCTGCTTCGGGCGGACCGGTAGAAGAGGGAAATGTGGGAGCCGGAACCTGAACCCTGTGTTTGGGATTCAAGGGCGGAATCGGGACTTCGTCTCGAAAAGTGAGTGAAGACCGTGGAAACTATATCGTTGGCGTGCTGATCATCCTTTGAAGGTAACCCCTGATCCTGGCAATGATGAAATGACTCCGTTATTCCTGGCCGCGGAGGAAGCTACCGAGGAAGCCATCTACAATTCCTTTTTTATGGAAGAAGATATGACTGGCCAGAAGGGGAGAATGGAAGGGGCACTTCCCTTGGAAAAGACCCTGGAGATCCTCGAACGCCACGAGGTTCATAAATCATACTAACAGCCCCCTCTAATTTTCATTACCTTACTGTCCATTAACCATTAATTTAACTATGAGACCTTATATTCTTACAGAAACCCACTGGTCAGATGTCAGTGAACAGGAATTTGATCTGGCCATACTTCCCTGGGGGGCCACCGAAGCACACAACTTCCACCTGCCATATGGAACTGACAATTATGAAACTGAAGCCCTTGTTTATGAGGCGGCCCGGATGGTCTGGGAAAAAGGAGCAAAGGTGATTGTCCTGCCTACCATGCCCATGGGAGTGAATACGGGTCAGACCGATATATACATGACCCTGAATATGAACCCTTCCACCCAGCAGTCCATCCTGGAGGATGTGATGGAAAGCCTGGATGGCTATGGAGTGGACAAACTTCTGATTGTGAACGGTCACGGTGGGAACGATTTCAGGCAAATCGTTCGAGAGGTGGGAGCCGCATATCCGGATATGCTGCTGGCCACTTGTAACTGGTTTCAGTCAGTGGACCAGGGGAAAATCTTTGAAAATGCAGGCGGTCATGCTGATGAAATGGAAACCAGTCTGATGCTTTATGCCCGTCCTGAACTGGTTAAATCACTGGATGAAGCCGGAGATGGGAAGGCAAAGAAATTCAGTGTGGAAGCATTGAATGAGTCCTGGGCCTGGGCCGAACGCAGATGGACCAGCATCAGCGATGATACAGGAGTGGGTGATCCCCGGAAGGCTAGTCTGGAAAAAGGGGAGCAGTATTTCGGGGAGGTAACAGCCAAACTGTCCGGACTCTTTGAAGATCTCTGTAATACAAGTATGGGGAAACTCTTTACCTGAATGCTATTTTACTGTTAATTTTTTTGATTCTAATTGAATAAGAAAGGCAAAATGAATACTTTTGCAGCTCTCCTTTTTTGTAACAGCTATTCTAAATTTAAAGATCATGCATTTTAAATCTCAAGTCGAGTCGGCATTTTATAAAATTTCCGGCTCTCCCGACATCACTACCGGTATTCCTTACATCGTAGTGGACAATTTTCCGCTGATGGGTTTACTTACAGCGCTACGTTTTATGGAGTGGGCAGGTGAGAATCCAGAAGGAGTAATCAGCCTTCCAACCGGTAAAACACCAGAGTATTTTATCAAGTGGACCAGCTATTTGCTGGAGAACTGGGAGAGCAAGCAGGTAAAGGATTTGAAGGCCAAGTATGGCATAATTGGTATGAAGAAGCCCTCCCTGGAGAAGCTTCATTTTGTACAGATGGATGAATTTTATCCCATCTCTTCGTCCCAACATAACAGCTTTTGTAACTATGTTCAGAAGTACTACCTGGGTGGATTTAGCCTGAATCCAAAAAATGCAATGGTAATTAATTCGGACAAGATACCACTGGCCGGAGGGAAGCACTTTTCTGAAGTATTTCCGGATAGTAAGGTTGATCTTTCTTTGAGGTACCGAGAACCCAAAAGCCAGGCTGAAAGAATTCAGCAACAATCTATTTTTGCTATTGACGACTGGTGTACAGAATATGAATTAAAGATTCGGGATAAAGGAGGGATAGGATTCTTTCTGGGTGGTATTGGGCCGGACGGACACATTGCTTTCAATGTACGGGGATCGGATCACTACGCAACCACCCGTCTTACTGAAACCAATTTTGAGACACAGGCGGTGGCCGCAGGTGACCTGGGAGGAATAGAGATGTCCAGGAATCGACTGGTGATTACCATAGGCCTGGAGACCATTACCTATAATCCGGATGCCGTGGCACTAATTTTTGCTGCCGGTGAGGCCAAAGCGACAGTGGTTAAAGAAGCATTGGAAAATGAGGCATCGGTTCTTTATCCGGCCAGCGTATTGAATAAGCTGAACGAGGCCCGTTTCTACCTGACCTCTGGAGCAGCGTCCGGACTGCAAAGTTCTGTTGATGCCTATTACAAGGAAGGTGAATGGAGCCAGGCAAAAACCAACAGGGCCGTAATTGATCTTTGCTCCAAACTGGATAAGTATGGACATCACCTGACCGTGGACGACCTGAAAGCGGACCGCTACTGCAAGTTAATTCCCGGGCTGAATGAAGAGACGGTGCCATCGGTGATTGCTTCTGTGGAGGAGAAATTCCTTAAAGGCATGGTATCCGAGAAAGACCAGGTTTATTACCACACAGGTCCTCACCATGATGATATTATGCTGGGAATCAACCCGCATATTCATCGTCTGAGCAGGAATGAAAGCAATACCAGTCACTTCTCGATATTGACTTCCGGTTTTACAGCCGTAACCAACGATTTTGTTATTGAAGCTCTGGAGGATACCAAAAAGTTTCTTGAAGACGGGGATATCAGAATGATCAGCTATCCTGACTTTTTTGAGGAAGGTTATAAGCACAAGCGGGATAAGGATATCAATCACTACCTGCTTATGGTAGCTTCCGGTGAAGAGTATGAGCGTCGCAGAGGGCTGGCACACAGAGTGGTCAGAGATATGGTCGGGCTTTATGAATTGAAGAGTGTTGAAGAACTTAATGAGAAGATTGACAGTATTATTGCCATTCTTCAGGCCAGTTATGACGGAGAGATCAATAAACCGGATATTCAGAAGTTGAAAGGGATGATCCGGGAATTTGAAGAGGAACTGGTATGGGCCTATTTTGGCTTCGGCACAAGCAATATAAAGCATCTCAGGCTTGGTTTTTATACCGGAGATGTATTTACAGAACAGCCCAATCGTGACCGGGATGTGCAGCCCTTACTCGAAGAGTTGAGAAGAATTAAGCCCACTGTGGTGAGTCTGGCATTCGATCCGGAGGGAAGTGGCCCCGATACGCATTACAAAGTATTACAGGTGATTGCCGAGGCACTTCGCATGTGGAGTGAGGAGGCGGATCTCTCGGATCTGAGGGTGTGGGGTTACAGGAATGTCTGGTACCGTTTCCACCCGGCTGAAGCCAACCGTATTGTTCCGGTTTCCTTGAATGCCATGGGGGTCATGGACAATGCCTTTACCAATAGCTATCTGAGCCAGGTACATGCTTCTTTTCCAAGCTACCAGCACGATGGTAAATTCAGTGATCTGACAACACGGATCTGGGTGGAGCAACTGAAGCAGGTGCAGTTGCTGCTGGGTAAGAACTACTTTTACCAGAATGAAAGTCCCCGGGTAAGAACCACCCACGGACTGCTCTACTTCAGGGAGATGAAACTGGACGATTTCCTGACCCACGCACGTGCACTGGAGAAATCCATGGAGGGAGTAGTCCTTTAGAAACGATGTAAGCTAAATATGAAACGGCCATCTCAGGTAAACTCTGGATGGCCGTTTTTCTGTGGGGTGAAAGTGCTGAACGGAGCCTGATTGTTTGGTTTTACTTCGCCCTGCATTGTGTACAACCTGACCCAGGTATCGATTTCACAAAACATGAAGTAACAAGGTTGTTACTTCATGAAGCCTCAAAAAGACTAACCCCAATTATAGTTAGTCATTTGCATGGCCTTGGTTTATTAAGCCCTCCTTCTTCGGGTCCGGTGTTTTACTCATTCTAACTACACGAAGAGCATAGATTTGGTTTGGATGTAAAAGAAAAAGGCTGCCAAAATTGACAGCCTCTTCAGAAAAGTAGAGTTCTAATATGCCTCTTATAGTTCCCTGATCTTGATGTTCCTGAACCAGACCGCATGGCCATGGTCCTGGAGCCCGATGTAACCGGTTTTGGCCACATCAGCAAAATCGGGATTGAAGTCCGGGAATTTGCTGTTGGCAATCATCTCTTTCCATTCAGGGGTCCAGAGATGAAATTCCAGGGTGGTCTCACCATTCATTTTATAGGCGATTGTACCCTCATAGGAAATGATCTCTGCAGAGTTCCACTCCATCGGACCTTTGGCATTCTGGGGGTCGGGAGGGATCAGGTCATAGAGACTTCCAGCCCTCCTGTTTCCGTCTTTACCCAGGGTATTGTCGATGTGGGTTCCAAAGTTGTCAAGAATTTGATACTCCGGTGCAGTATACCAGATCTTTTTCCCTTCCAGCTCACGAGCAAGATAGAAGATTCCGGAGTTGCCTCCCTCTTCGATCATCCACTCCACTTTGAAATGGAAATTGGTAAACTGCTTGTCGAATATGATGTCTCCACCAAATCCAGCCTCACCATTCCCGGAGTTCTCACAAGCCAGCGTGCCATTTTCAATATGCCAGCCCGTATCGGGAAAAACTTCGGCGTCGTATTCGCGCCATCCATTTGTGGTCTCCCCGTCGAACATCAGGATCCAGCCTTCAGCCTTTTCCTGATCGGTCAGAGTATTGGGAGCAGCTACTGCTTCGGCTTTTACCTCGGCTTCACCCTCCTTGACATCTCCCTCCTTTTTAGGAGCAGTATTACAGGCTGACAGTCCAAGGAACAGAACAGCAATAAACAGATAAAATAATTGTTTCATCGGATTTCTATTAAGTGTTAATTCAACTTGCTTAAGGCATATCGGGAAGTTTCCAACCCTCTCTGTAGGTATGCTTCACGAGGTCCTTGGCGAACTCCCTGGCTGAGAATTTGTCAGTCCAGTCCTTTTTGAAGGTTGGGTGACCATCGTGGATCTCAAACCCATCCTTGATGCACATGCGCAATTCTTCGCTATCGCTGATATTGGTGAACTCCATTTTCTCACCATCCCATTCCAGCTCCTTGTTGAGGCCCTGGAGACGAACAGCATTTACTCCCATTACTACCATTTCGTTGAATGGTCCGGCTTCACTGAAGGGGGATGCAGTCTGAACGCGGCTTTCGGGGCTCTCCTTACTTGCTCTTACCCAGTCCATTTCATGGCTGGTTTCCACACGACGCCTGAATTTAGGAGCTTCGGGCTTCCTGCCTGAAAGCAACCAGGGGTTCACTCCGTAGCAACCACAAACCAGGGTATCCTTGGTTCCGTGGAAAAGTACTCCACCACCCTGATCGTTCATGCTTTTGCCTGCGGGCCAACCTTCTGGTTTCATGGGCTGGAGTCCACCGTCATACCAGGTTACTTCCACTTCGGGTAAAGCTACCTTGGGCATATTATCTCTGGCCGGATAGGTCAGCTTCACCATCTGTGCATTGGGAGCACATTCGGTTAGCAGCAGAGTAGAGCTGGCCTGTACCTTGGAGGGATAGTTCAGTTTCAGACCTACGAAAACCGGGTGCAGGATATGGCAGGCCATATCGCCCAGTGCACCTGTTCCATAATCCCACCATCCACGCCAGTTCCATGGGTGATAGATGTGATTAAAGTCTTTCATTTCGGCCGGACCGGTAAAGAGATCCCAGTTCAGGGTATCGGGAACCGGATCAGCTTTCTCGGGTACATTCAGGCCCTGAGGCCAGATGGGGCGGTCGGTAAAGGCTTCCACCTTTGTAACCTCTCCAATCTCACCATTGGCGATCCATTCGCAAACCAGGTTCACACCTTCGCCTGAAGAACCCTGGTTCCCCATCTGGGTGGCCAGCTGGTGCTTGTCTGCCAGGTTGGTCAGCAATCGTGATTCGTATACAGAATGTGTCAGAGGCTTCTGTACATAGACATGCTTGCCCATGGTCATCCCGTGGGAAGCGATCAGTGCGTGTGTATGGTCGGCGGTGGCCACAATAACACCATCGATATCTTTACCCATCTTGTCATACATCTTTCTCCAGTCCCAGAATTGCTTGGCTTTGGGATACTTCTTAAATGTTTTTGCAGCATACTTATGGTCCACATCGCAAAGGGCCACAATATTCTGGTCTTTGATGTTCCGGAGGTTGGAAGCACCCATGCCACCTATACCTACAGCAGCAATGTTCATCTTATCACTGGGGGCAATGTGTCCCATACCGCTAACCACATTGCTTGGAAGAATTGTAAATCCTGCGGTTGCAGCAGCCGTGGTTCCCACAAATGTTCTACGGGAAACTCCACCCTTTTTTTCTTTACTCATAATAATCTGGATTTAAGTTAGGTATTTTGTCTAAGTTGAAAAATCGCCTTACAATTTAATAATAAAAACCCAGAGTTAAACCCTGATTCATTTTGAAATATATAAATTGAGCTACCTAACCAAACCGGCATCATGAAAAAATCCAAAAAAATCACTCGCAGGCAATTTGTGGGGACAACTGCTACTGTCGCTGCTTTCACTGTTGTTCCCAGGTATGTGCTTGGAGGAAAGGGCTACACGGCACCAAGTGATAAGCTTAATATTGCATATATCGGGTGCGGAACCCAGGGGATCCGGGAGATGGCCGGTCTGCTTAGGGAAGAGGACATTCAAATCACCTCTGTATGTGATCCTAATAAATTCACCACCGACTATGTGGATTGGTCCCTCAATGGCATTCGGAATGTCATGCGACGTGCTTTGGAAGATCCTGAATGGGGAAGTGGCCTGGATGGAATTCCGGGTGGACGTGATGTGGGACAGGAACTGGTGGAGGAATATTATGCTCTGAAGAGCGGGCAGGGAAGTTACAGTGGATGTAAGTCCTACATTGATTTCAGGGAGTTATTGGAAAAAGAAACAGATATCGATACCGTAAAAATCATGACCCCCGATCATCTTCATGCGCCTGTATCCATTGCTTCCATGAAAAAGGGAAAACACGTGGTGATACATAAGCCCATTGCCAACCGCATGAAGGAGGCCCTGCTTGCTATTGATACAGCCAGACAAACGAGTGTTGGTTCACATCTGCTGGCTTGGAGTGAGAGAAGCGGACTGGATGTGGCCAGGGAGTGGATCAAGCAGGGAGTCATCGGAAATCTGACAGAGATCCATAACTGGTCGAACCGGCCCGTCTGGCCGCAATGGACAGCGAATCCCAAAGAGGTAAAGCCCATTCCTGATGGATTTGACTGGCAGCTATGGCTGGGGCCAGAGCCCGACCGTCCTTACCACCCCAACTACACCCATGCAGTGTTCCGGGGCTGGTATGATTTTGGTGCAGGAAGCATTGCCGATATGGGGCACTATAGCCTGTGGCCCCTCTTCCTCCAGTTCGGGATCAATACGGCGCCTTTGAGTGCCAGGGCTTATGGGACCACTACCTGCGAAGTGGTGAATCATGTAAGCAGGGGTGTACACAATAATGTGGCCTTCCCTTACTCCTGTATGATGGAATTTGATTTTCCGGAACAGGAAATCCTGCCTGCCTTTAAACTTTACTGGTACGACGGAGGCATGAAACCTTTTACACCGGATGAACTGGATGGTGATGGCAAGGATCTGCCCCGGGAGGGAATGATGTTTGTGGGAGATAAGGGAAAGATCCTGGCCGGTTTCCGCGGAGAGAGCCCAAAGATCATTCCTGAAAAACTGATGGTAGAGCTCACCGGCTCTGACAAGCCCCCCAAAGAGGAGACCAACCGGAGCAATCGTGCCTGGATTGATGCCTTTAAGAGTGGTGAAGAATCGCCTGGTACCTTCCTGAAGGCAGCACCGGTGACACAGACCATTTTGCTTGGAGCAGTGGCCCTCAGAGCCGGGAAAAAGGTGGACTATGATTCTGAAAAGGTTGAGATCACCAATGTTCCAAAAGCTAATGAATTTCTAACAAGGACATACAGAAAAGGATGGGAGTTGTAATATGAAAAGACGAAAGTTTATTGAGAAATCAATGGGAATGGGAGCTGCCGGAGTTGTGGCTTCCTCTATGCTGGGATCTTGTGTTTCCCGGGAAGATAGTAAGCAAGCATCTGCTTCAGCACCTGTAATCAACAAGCCGGAGATGCCAGCCACTGATGATATTTCCATCGCACAATGGTCATTGGTAGATGAGATCCGGCAGGGATTATGGACGACCCTCGACTTTCCAAAGCTGGCCAGGGAAGAGTTTGATATCAACGGGATAGAGTTTGTGAATACGCTTTTTGATGTTCCTCACATGGACTATCTGAATCAGTTGAAAAAAAATGCAGATGACTATGGTGTGTCCATGGTCTTGATTATGGTGGATGCAGAAGGCGATCCCTGTTCACCTGAGGCAAAAGTGCGAAAGCAATATGGCATCAACCATCGCAAGTGGATAGATGTGGCTCATTACCTGGGATGCCATACCATCCGGACTAATTGCAGGGGACAGGAAGATGCCAGTCCGGAGGAGAACCTGGAATGGGCCGTGGATTCCTATCAGATATTGTTGGAGTATGCATCGGAAGCTGGAATTAATGTGGTCATTGAGAACCATGGCGGGGTATCCAATGATCCGGCCTGGATGGAAAAGCTCATTACTGAGCTTGATCATCCACTGTTTGGTTCATATCCCGATTGGCGGCAACCGGGTCCCGGGTTTGATAACCTGGCCTACCTGGAAAAGATGTTGCCCTATGCAAAGGGGATGTCCTACCGGAATCAACCCACTGAAGAGCTGAGTGGAAGGATGATCCGTATGTCAAAGAAAATGGGGTATACCGGGTGGTACGGTATTGAGTCTTCTGGGCGGGATGCCATTCGTCAGGGTAAGGAACTCCTGACAAAGTACCTGGGTTTGGTTTAATAATTCCAATCCAGACAGGTGTATTTGTTTTTACTTAATGGAGGAAGGTAAGATCACCGGAAAGAACTACCTGTTCTCCACCGGCATAGGTGATCCACGCTTTGTATATATAGACACCCTGAGTGGCCAGGACGCTTGAGTCAATATAGCCATCCCATCCCACGTAGAGCTCATTGCTTTCAAAAACCCGGTGTCCGACACGGTTCAGGATAATCATTCTGAGAGCAGTGGCATTTTCCACATTGGGGTGAAAAACTGTGTTGTCATCATTCCCGGGGGTCCACGCTCCACCGGTGGGTCCGGAACCATTCCACTTAAAGGCAGTGGGGAACACGCTGCTCCCTTCCCCTGCAGTAATGGTTACCAGCTGTTCCCGGATCAGGGTGTCGGCGCATTCTTCCATGCTCCACGCGTAAAGAGTAATAGTATATGTTCCTTTATTTGCGAACATATGGGTGGGACTATCTTCTTCAGATGTATGTCCGTCACCAAAATCCCATAAATAGCGGATGGCATTGAGGGAATTGTTCTCAAAGCTAATTTCTCCCTGGTTACTGGTTTGCGTGATGTCAGGTTCAAAGGCTGTAATGGGCCGGTCATATACAGAGATGATCTGCTCAATGCTATCCTTTCCTGAAAGCCCGGTGGCTATCAGTTTCACATGATATGCTTTGCTTTCCCAGAAACTGTGAGAGGGATTGGTTTTTGTGGAGTAGGTTCCATCGTCAAAATCCCACTGGTAGCTTTCGGCATACTGGCTATTGTTGCTGAAGGAAACCAGCAGGGGAGGGCAGCCGGAAGTATCAGGTAAAAAACGGGCCTCCGGTTTCGGGGGACGAATCTCGATCTGCTTTGTAATACTACCCTGGCAATGGGAAGTGAACCATTCCATTTCAATATCGTATATACCCCAGGTGCTGTAAACATGTTCGCCAGGATCTCTGGTGAAATTCCTGGAAGCATCTCCAAAATCCCATTTAAAATCCCAGTCGCCCGGACTGGTGGTATTGGTCAGGCTTACAGTGGTATTGGGGTGGAAAAGCAAAGCGGAATCTATGGTAAAACCGGCAGTGGGAGCAGGGTAGAGCGTGAAATGGCTCATGAGTGAATCGGCACATCCGGCTGCTGTTACCACTTTCAGCCGGGTATCATAGATGATCTCATCCACATCCTCCTCATTGATATAGGTGTGGCTGACCCAGTTAGTTGCTGAACTGGTAGGGGGTCCCTCTCCAAAATCCCAGGTATAGGAGGGATAACCCTCCATGCCCCTGAATATGACGGTGGCCGGACTACACTGGGTATCATATTCAGCATTGAAAATCATATCCGGCCAGGGATTCACTACCATAATTACTGTATCATTGACCTCGTTTTCGAGGGACAAATATTCTTGCCGCTCAATGATTTTGTGAATGATATATTCGTTGTATCCAGGTTGATTGTTGAGGTATAGGATAAATATGCCCGATGAGAGATTGACAAGGGTATCCCTGGTTCCCCTCACTTCAACTATCAGGTCGAAACGGGAAGTATCAATCTCTCCTGTGATCAGGATCTCAGCTGTAGTCAGATTATTACTCTGCTGGCACCAGGCCGAATCTGCGGTCAGAATTTCAGCAAAAGGAAGTTCCTGCCCGTATCCGGATACGGAAATAAGAAGAGTCCATAAGATGATGAGCAATATTGCTCGTCCTTTCATACAGGAAATTTAAAACTTTATATTCCTAATAGTCATTCAAATCCCATGGTCCGCGGAAAGGTCTTGTGAGCATGCTGTTTGCATCATCATCGTCGATGAACCTTTCATGAGTCGGCTTCCATTTCAGCGAACGTTCAAGTGAATAGGCCATATTAACAATATTACATAATGAGGCTGTTCTGTGGCCTGTCTCCACATCAGAAACGGGGCGGGTTCTCTTCTTGATGGCATCCACCCAGTCCTGGTAGTGGTCATCGCTCTTATAAAGAGCTGTGTCACTTTCCTTCAATTTAAACTCGGTTAAGCCCTCCATATCGGAGCGGTAAAAGCTGCGGCTCACTTCTATTTTTCCTTCCGAGCCCAGGAATTGAACGGCATTTCCTTCTCCCCAGTCCACGTGATTCATCACAACACCATTTTCGTATATCATTTTCATCCCTCTATTGGAGCGGGTTTCCGGCGGGATAAACTCAATCGGGCCGGACTTATCCATGCCCATGGCCCACTGGCCAATGTCGAACATATGTGCTCCCCAATCAGTGATCATTCCACCTCCAAAGCCCCTGTAACTTCTCCAGTTGGCCCAGGAATTGGATTCGATGGGAGGAGCAAGATCCGGGTTATAATTCCTGAACAGTGAGGGTCCTACCCAGAGGTCCCAATTCAGATAATCCGGCACATCAATTGCAGGCAGTTCACATGCCATCACCGGGTCCCCCACATTCACATTGATCTCACGCACCTCTCCGATGTAGCCATTGGAGACCATCTCACAGGCATGTCTGAAATTTCTCCAGGAACGTTGCATATTCCCGGTCTGAAAGACCCTGTCATATTTCCGTGTGGCATTCACCATGGCCCTGCCCTCTGCCACAGTCAGTGCCATGGGCTTCTCGCAATAAATATCTTTACCTGCTTTGGCAGCATCAATAGCCATCATGGCGTGCCAGTGATCGGGAGCAGCAATAACCACTGCATCGATATCTTTTCTCTCCAGGAGCTCCCTGTAATTCTCATAGGTGTCGACCTGCTGAGTTCCACCATCCAGCTTTCCGGTATTTAATTTTTCAGCAGCGGCTTTAAAACGGGCCAGTTTAAGCGTGTCCACATCGCAGGCAGCCAGGACCATGGTTTCGGGACATTTGCCAATACTACCAAGCAGTCCCATGCTCTGTTTACCCACCCCGATATATCCAAGGTTGATTCTATCGCCCGGGGCGATTTTCTCTTCTTTTCCAAAAACATGTCCGGGAACAACTGTAAAGGCACCGGCGGCAACTGCCGATCTCCCGATAAAATCTCTTCTTTTCATTTAGGCTTTAGCATTTGTGTTGTGAACTCATAAAAATAACAGATGATCTTCAAATCCCAAGGGAAGAGGCTTAGATTAGTAGATGTTCTTCCCTTCCAATCCCATCCATTCTTTAATAAGCTGTTCCATTTCCGGTACCACAATCCGGGATGTTTTGATCTCCCGCTGATTCCTGTCCAGAGAGAACTCATGGTAAAGGTGTTTGTCCATGAACCCAATCTTTTCAGCATCGCTGCGACCATTGCAGAAATACAGGGAACGTATATCTGCCCAGTAGATGGCTCCCAGACACATGGGACAGGGTTCGAAGTTGGAATAGATTACAGCGCCGGTGAGATGAGGCTTAGCTGCATTCAGGCAGGCATCCCGGATGGCATTTACCTCCGCATGTGCGGTTGGATCGTTGGATGTCAGTACTGTATTGTGTCCTCTTCCTATGATTTCTCCATTCTTAGTAATCACAGCGCCAAAGGGACCTCCTTCACCGGCACGCATGCCAATGAAAGCCTCTTTCACGGCTAGTTCAAGGAAGGAAAGATGATCCCTGTTTTGTTGCATGGATATAAAAGTAGTAATTGTATTCTTAAGTACATTGCATATATGCATTCAAAACTCATAATAGTTTGGTTTCAATGAAATTCGGATACTTCGACGACAGTAAGAGAGTATGTAATTACCAATCCCCGCACCCCCTATCCCTGGATCAATTATTTGGGCAATGAGGATTTTTTCTCCATCCTTACCAATACCGCAGGTGGGTACAGTTTTTTATAAAGACGCAAGGTTGAGACGGATCACCCGATACAGGTACAACAACCTTCCGGTGGATGATGGGGGATAATATTTTTATATCAATGAGAATGAAAAAGTCTGGTCTCCGGGATGGAAGCCCGTAAAACCGAACTGGACCGTTATGAGTGCAGGCATGGGTTGGGGTATACTAAGATTAGCGGTGAAGTGGATCAAGTGGAGATTGTGGATTCCACCATCTGCCATAAGACCGAACCCTATGTATATTCCCAGATGATTGCCGGCAAGGATGCCTATAAGCCGGGAGAGGCTAAAAACAGCTGGCTCACGGGAACGGCCTCCTGGAACTTCTATGCTATTTCGCAGTTTATCCTGGGCATCCGCACCGACTTTGATGGTTTAGTGATCAATCCGGTCATTCCAAAAGCATGGGACGGCTATGTGGTCACACGTAAATTCAGGGGTGCCACTTACCGCATCGAGGTAAGTAATCCCGCGCATGTTTCCACAGGAATAGCAGAATTGAGCCTCAATGGTGAGAAGCTGGAAGGCAATCTGGTTCCCATCTGTCAGGAGGGCAGTGTGAATAAGGTAGGGGTTGTTTTGGGCAAGTAGTGCATGATGTTATCATTTGCATACGATCATTTGATTGCATCACAGCCCAATGGGCCGGAGCTATGACTTTATATAATCTTTATTTTGGTCGATCAGCCTGTTAATCTGCTGCACCGAAGCAGCCGAGCGGAGTCTGTCTTCCGGCGTATGCATGCAATAGTCAACCAGCTGATCGATGGTGGAAGTGGCCACATGCATACGGGTATCGGATGAGGCGTAGTAGATAAATACCTTGCCATCCTCATCGGCAATCCATCCATTGGTAAACAGAACATTGGAGACATCGCCCACACGTTCCTCCCCCAGCGGTCCCATAAAGAGTCCGGCTGGTTTGTGAATTATCCGTGTGGGATCTTCCGCAGCAGTCATAAACATATAAAGCGTATACCTCAACCCGGCTGCACAGTTCCTGACTCCGTGGGCCAGGTTGAGCCAACCCTGTTCAGTTCTGATAGGGGCAGGGCCCTGGCCATTCTTCAACTCATAAATGGTATGGTAGGTTTTGGCATCCAGGATCTTTTCTTCCTTTACCTCCGCATTGACCATGGAGTCGGAGACACCAAAGGCAATTCCACCTCCCGAACCCGTATCGATAAACCCATCCTGGGGCCGGGTATAAAAACCATATTTACCATGGATGAATTCGGGGTGCAGCACCACGTTACGCTGCTGACCGCCATAGGTAATCAGGTCGGGAAGCCTCTCCCAGTCCACAAGGTCTTTTGTGCGGGCAATCCCTGCTGCTGCCACGGCGCTGCTGGTATCTCCCCCGGGTGCTTCAGGGTCTTTTCGTTCAGTACAGAAAACCCCATAGATATATCCATCCTCATGGGCTGTGAGCCTGAGGTCATACACATTGGTGTCGGGATTTTCGGTTTCGGGCATAGTCAGGGGACGTTCCCAGAACCTGAAATTATCCACCCCGTTGGGACTCTCGGCAATGGCGAAAAAGGACTTGCGGTCGTTGCCTTCTCCACGTACTGCCAGCAGGTACTTACCCTTCCACTTGATGGCCCCGGCATTAAATGCTGCATTAAAACTGATACGTTCCATAAAGCGGGGATTGGTCTCCGGGTTAAAATCGAAGCGCCACTCCATGGGGTAGTGATCGCGGGTAAGTATGGGATATTCATAGCGGCTGAAAATGCCGTTTGTGCTAAAAAGCATCTTATTCTTCCTGCTCAGTAAGGCCTCATGTTCCTTGCGAATGGCCTCCTGGCGTTCCTCAAATAGATTCATAGGTTTCTGACTTTGCTTTTCTTTCAATTTGATCAATTCTCCGGATGATCTCCAGGCAGGCCCTTCCGTTATGGTAGGGGCTTTTCCAGAATCCGGCCTTTTCCTTTTCTGTTTGCGGCTTTCCTTCACTATTCACACTCCAGTACCACTCTCCAAGTTTATGGTCGATGATCTGTTCTTTGATATAGGTCCAGCTTCCCAGCGATCTTTTCAGGAAGTTCTCTTCACCTGACAGCTGGTAAGCATTAAAGTAGCCCACCAGTGCCTCAGCCTGGGGCCACCAGTGTTTATCTGAATCCAAATCCCCGGTCTCCGGGAAAAACTCATAGTGAAGACCACCGTCCGCGGCCAGCCCGGTTTCATTGGCCGAAGCCATTTCAATGGCCACCTGAGTACAGTCTGAGATCATCTCCGGGTCTCCCAGGATTTCGGCCGCCTCATGGAGCAACCAGGAGCATTCAATATTATGTCCGTAGGATATAAGGGTCGATTTCAGCGTCCAGTGGTCATCGAAAAAGAGATTCAACTGCTTTCTTTCCCGGTCCA